>NZ_JAQZBY010000008.1:0-209441 GCF_028736865.1 Paenarthrobacter sp. AB444
CAGAAACGACGGGCCGAAGGTCGCACCGACAAAGAAATCCGCCGCTGCATCAAACGCTACATGGCCCGCCGCATCTACCGCACACTCAACGCCACAGCAACAGCAACCCAAACCCCTTGACAGACATAGAAGAGTCTAGGGGACAGCAAACGCTCCACTGACGCTTCATTGGGCCCGGATCTGTCCCCTGGTTCGGCTACGAGAGTTCGCGCTGCTTCGTTTCCGGGGCGAAGAAGGCCATCCACAGCACGGACAACAGCACGAGCCCACCTGCCAGGGCAAAGGACGTCGCCAGCCCGAACTCCGGCCAGAAGAACGAGGCAAACACCAGCGGTCCAAAGCCTGCGCCAATGCGGGAGAACGTCGACGCCCACCCGAAGCCCGAGCCACGGAGCTCGGTCGGATAGAGCTCAGACACGTAGGCGTACAGGACGGGAATTGCCACCTGCACCACGAAGCCGAACGTCAGAAGCCAGAACACGGCCGCGGAAGGCACGTCGACCACCAGGGCCACGATCACCAGCGTCGCCGCGGACAACGGACCGGTGATGGCCAGGATCCACTTGCGTCCCACGCGCTCCACCAGGACTGCTGCGACCACCACGCCCAAGAGGCCGACGGCGGCCATGCCGGCCGTCGTGACGAACGCCTTGTACTCCTCGAACCCTGCACCAATGAGAATGCGCGGCATCCACGTGAGGGACAGGTAGTAGACCAGGAGCACGGAGAAGAAGAGGGCCCAGGCCGCCGTGGTGATCTTCCAGTTGAACGTCCAAATGTTGCGGAGCTGGGCCCAGGCGCTGCCAGGGGACAGGCGGGGAGCAACTTGCGGATCGGGGAGGCTGTAGGCCCGCGGAGAGGCCCCGGTTGCTTCAACCAGTCCGTCAATCACGGCGGCAGCCTCGGCCCGGCGGCCCGCCCGGATCAGGAACAAGGGGGACTCGGGCACTGAACGTCGGACCCAGAAAACGAGGAGCGCCGGGATCACCATGACCAGCATGGTGAGCCGCCAATCCCCGTACAAAGCCACGAGCCCGGCGGAGACAAAGCCGCACAAAGCCGCGCCGACGGGCCACCAACCATCCATGGCCGTAAGCACTTTGCCGCGTTGCTTACGGGGCGTGAACTCGCCCACCAGGGCGTAGTCCACGGGGATGCAGCCACCCAAACCGAAGCCGGCCATGAAGCGGAAGATGCAGAACCACACGATGTCCGGCGAGAACGCACCCAGGACCGTGAAGATGCTGAAGATCAGCAGGGTGGCGGTGAAGGCCTTCTTGCGCCCGATGGTGTCCGCGATGGTGCCCCATGCGAACGCACCCACAGCCATGCCGATGAGGTTTGCCGTGCCGATCCACGCTGCGTCAGCCGGCTGCAGCGACCAGTGTTTGGACAGCAGCGGGATGAGGATGCCGTTGAGCGTGACATCCCAGGCATCGAACATGAACCCGAGCCCGCCGATCAGGAAAATCCTCCCTTGGACCTTCCAACGCCACGGCAGTTCCTGCACTACTTGCTCGCCGCTGGGTACGGCAGTGTATGTATTCATTGGGCCTCCTGCATGCAACTTTATGCGCTGCGGGGCAACGTTACTTCTGGTTCTCGATGGCCCGCCGCAGGAAACCGCCGGCTTCTTCGAGCGCACCCTTGGCCTGGGCGGCGTCGATACCCGTGAGAACCACCAAAATAGCTGCCTTCACCGATCCGCCCACCGAGTCCAGCGCCGCAGCGGCTTCCTCGGCGGAGACACCAGTCGCATGCTGCACGGTGCGTTGGGAGCGGGCCAACAGTTTCTCGTTGGTTGCCCGCAGATCCACCATGAGGTTGCCGTAGGTCTTGCCCAGTTTCACCATCACCAGCGTGCTGATCATGTTGAGGACAAGTTTCTGCGCAGTCCCCGAATTCAGCCTGGTTGAGCCTGCGATGAACTCCGGGCCCACCACCACCTCGATCGCCACATCCGCCAGATGGCTCACGGCCGAGCCCTTGTTGCACGCCAGCGACGCCGTAAACGCGCCCTTCTTTCGTGCTTCCTCCAGCGCGCCGATCACGTATGGCGTCCTGCCGGAGGCGGTAATACCCACGACGGCGTCCGCTTCCGTCACGTTGATATCGTGCAGGTCCCGCGCACCGGCGGTTGCGTTGTCCTCGGCATACTCAACGGGCTTCTGGATTGCCTGGGTGCCGCCCGCGATAAGACCGACGACGAGTCCCGGCGGGGTGCCGAAGGTCGGCGGGCACTCGCTGGCGTCGAGCACACCCAGCCGCCCGGCCGTCCCGGCTCCGACGTACAAAAGGCGACCCCCGCGCTGGAGTCGCTCCGCAACGGCGTCGACCGTTTTCACGATGGCGTCGCTGGCCGCTTCAACGGCCGCGTGTACTCCTGCACTGTGGGCAAGCATGGCGGAGACAAGTTCCTCGGTGCCCAGGATGTCCAGGTCCTTGAGGTTCTCGGCCGCGGCTTCGGTCTGCAGCCCGGCAAGCTCCGTACGGAGGTCCGCGAGTTTGTCCGCGTCAGTCGGGCCAGCTTGTTCCGTCACGGTGGATGTACCTTTCCTGGATGAGCCCGCGGCGCGTCGCAGCGAGGGCAGCGCCGTCCAAGCCATCGCCGAGCGGGGCCACCACCTCAATCCCAGCCGAAGCCAGGGACTTCCGCAAGAGCTCGGCGAAGAACTCTGAACTGACGACGCCTCCCAGCAGCGCAACGCGCGGTGAGGCGTCTTCGCCGCCGGATGCGAGCTGGACGGTGCGGGTCAGGATGCGGCATGCCTGCCCGATGATTTCATGCGCGACGGCGTCACCCGCTTCCGCTGCGTGCAGAACCAACGGGGCGAACCGGGCCATCGCCCTGTACGGGTTTTCCTGTTCCGCCAGCCATCCCGGCAGCTGCTCCGGCGACTCCACCAGAGCCCCGGCCGCAGCCGACAGCGACGTGGAGGGGCCGCCGTCGTGCGCTTCAAGAACTGCCTGCAAACCACGCTGGCCGATCCAGCGCCCGCTGCCTTGATCGCCAAGGTAGGGTCCCCAACCGTCGGCACGGTGCAGGACGCCGGCCTGGTCAAAACGGAACGCGACGGCGCCTGTTCCCACTATCAACGTAGTTCCGGGCGCGCCTTGGAGAGCACCGAGCTGCGCGGCCGTGGCATCGGAGAGAACAGCCGCCGGGACACCGAACCTCTGAGAGAGCATGGTGGCCAGCTCGCGGGACTTTTCGGCTGATGCTTCCACGCCCGCCACGGCCGCACCGATTCCCGTCAGGGTGCTGACCGGGAGCCCGGGCGGGAGCAGGCTGACTGTCTCCAGGAGGAGATCGAACGCTTGGGTGGGCCCGTTGTCCATGTGTACCCCGGGGAAGCCGTGTTGATCGGCGGCGCCCAGCAGCTCGTCACCTCTGCGCAGTTCCACGCGGCAGCGGCTCTTCCCTACATCGGCGACAAGAATGACCTCATTGGGGGATTCCATGGCTCAACCCTATGTTGCGGGGCCTGCTCTGCGTGCTTAGGAGTGGGTTTGCCGCGCAAAGCGGGCCTCGCAACGCGCGGCTCTCTCGTTGTGGGGCCTGCTCTGCGTGCTTAGGCGTGGGTTTGCCGCGCAAAGCGGGCCTCGCAACGTCTGTGGAGGAGAAGTCTCACCCCCTCATGGACGCGATTTCTGTGGATAACCGAATGCGGACCATCGTTTCCGGCGAGCATTGTTCAATGCGGAAACCCAACCCTTTGCCGGTAAACGTTGACCCCCGTGGCTTCCTGGTCGCTGAGGCCTATGCCGCTGGTGTGCCTCGGTGGCGGCTCCAAGCCAGCGGGCTCGTAACCCCCAGTCGTGGCCTTCGACTGGCCAAGGCAGACGAGCGCGATCTTGCCATGGTGGCTCAGCTGCACACGGCTGTCACTCCGAGATGCGCAGTCAGCCACATCACGGCAGCTCTGTTGTGGTCAATCCCGCTACCGATGTACCTGGAAGACGAGGGGGTAACAGGGCCGATCCACGTCACTCGCAGGCACGAGATCGGTCGGGTGAAGCGCCGCGGCGTCGTCGGACATCGGGCGCCGCTCCTGGCCAGGGATGTCCGGTTGGTCAATGGAGTCCAACTCACCTCGCCCGAATGGACTTGGGTGGACCTGGCGCGACATCTTGGGAGGTCATCTCTCGTAGCGGCCGGGGATGCACTGCTTAAGCGTAAGGAACCGCTCACCTCGATTGAAGCCATTCAAGAAGTCATTGATCGCCGTCCAAAGGTCAAAGGCATACGGATGGCGCGGGCTATCCTTCCTCTGCTACGAGCCGGTGTCGACTCGCCCCGGGAGTCACGCTTGCGCCTAAAGATTCTCGACGCCGGTTTCCCGGAGCCTGCCGTAACGCGGCCCGTCTTCGATGATCACGGAAACTACATTTCGACTCCTGACCTGCAATACAAGGAGTACAAGATCGCCCTCGAATACGAAGGCGATCACCACCGATCAGACCCGGTCCAATGGGGCAAGGACATTGAGCGTGACGACCGGCTGCGGGCGTTGGGCTGGACCGTGCTCCGATTCTCAGACGTCCAGATGAAGGGCGGCTGGGGCCATGCCGAAAAGAAGATCCAGGACGCTTTGCTGTCCCGCGGGTGGCGGCGCCTGCCTTCGTAAGTCGGGTTGCTTGAGCAGTGTGGGCCTCGCAAGGGTGGGGGGGGATTTGTGGGGCCTGGTTTACGTGGCAAGCGCAAGGAATGAAACGCAAAGCGGGCCTCGCAACGCAGGGTGCAAAGACGCAAAACCAGCCCCGCAGCGAAACACGATAAACTCTCCGTATCCCCACCAAACGCGACACCTACGCGAACTAAGACGGAGACTTTTGTGAGCTTGACGCAGCTTGACCGTGTTCCCATCCGCCGTGCACTGATCTCGGTTTACGACAAGACGGGACTGGAGGAGCTCGCGAAGGGCCTGCACGCAGCCGGCGTCGCCATTGTGTCCACCGGCTCCACCGCCAAGAAGATCGCCGCCGCAGGCATCCCGGTCAAGGAAGTCGAAGAAGTCACCGGCTCCCCGGAAATGCTCGATGGCCGCGTCAAGACCCTGCACCCGCGCGTCCACGGCGGAATCCTGGCCGACCGTCGCGTCCCGGCCCACATGGAAACCCTGGCCGGTATGGAGATCGAAACCTTCGACCTCGTGGTGGTCAACCTCTACCCCTTCGTGGAGACCGTGAAGTCCGGCGCTGCGCAGGACGACGTCGTCGAGCAGATCGACATCGGAGGCCCCGCCATGGTGCGCTCCGCCGCGAAGAACCACGCCGCCGTCGCCATTGTCACGGACCCCAACTTCTACGGCGCCGTCGTCGACGCCGCAGCACACGGCGGCTTCGACCTGAACACCCGCCGCCGCCTGGCTGCAAAGGCCTTCGCGCACACCGCCAGCTACGACAACGCCGTTGCCACCTGGACCGCGAGCCAGTTCCTGGACGAGGACGGCGACGGCGTCATCGACTGGCCCGCCTACGCAGGGCTTGCCCTGGAGCGCTCCGAGGTCCTCCGTTACGGCGAAAACCCGCACCAGCAGGCCGCGCTCTACGTTGACAAGGCTGCTCCGGCCGGCATCGCCCAGGCTGACCAGCTTCACGGCAAGGCCATGAGCTACAACAACTTCGTCGACGCCGATGCCGCCCTCCGCGCCGCTTTCGACTTCGCCGGACCGGCCGTTGCCATCATCAAGCATGCCAACCCGTGTGGTGTTGCTGTCGGTTCGGCCGACGCTGCCGATCCGATCGCCGACGCCCACGCCAAGGCACACGCCTGCGACCCCGTCTCCGCGTTCGGTGGCGTCATCGCAGCCAACCGCACCGTCACCGCAGGCATGGCCCGCACGGTGGCCGACATCTTCACCGAGGTTGTCATCGCGCCGGACTTCGAGCCGGAAGCCGTCGAGATCCTCTCCAAGAAGAAGAACATCCGCCTCCTCGCCCTGCCCGACGGCTACGGCCGCTACCCGTCCGAGATGCGCCAGGTTTCAGGTGGCGTCCTGGTCCAGATGAGCGACAAGGTGGACGCCGACGGCGACAACCCCGCCAACTGGACCCTCGCCGCCGGGGAAGCCGCTGACGAAAAGACCCTCGCGGACCTCGCCTTCGCCTGGACCGCTTGCCGCGCAGCGAAGTCCAACGCCATCCTCCTGGCCGACAACGGCGCAGCGGTAGGCATCGGCATGGGCCAGGTCAACCGCCTCGACTCCTGCAAACTGGCCGTCGAGCGCGCCAATACGCTCGGCGTCCAGGTGGAGTCCGACGTCGATGGCGCCGGCGGTGCCTCCAACGCCAGCGGTGCCAACGCCCCTGAGCGTGCACGCGGTGCCGTGGCAGCCTCGGATGCGTTCTTCCCGTTCGCTGACGGCCTGCAGATCCTGATCGACGCCGGTGTCCGCGCCGTGGTCCAGCCCGGTGGCTCGGTCCGCGACGAGGAAGTCATTGCCGCAGCGAACGCTGCCGGCATCACGATGTACTTCACCGGCGCACGCCACTTCTTCCACTAACAACAGCCCAACGCAACGGCGGCCGCCCCCACAAGGGGACGGCCGCCGTCGTAATTAACAGGGACTTGCCAAAAAAGTTACGAAGCCGCCGCGGTGTTGTAGGTGGACTGGATCACGGTGCCCCAGTAAGGGCCGTACATGGTGGTGGAGTTGCTGCCGTAGCCGTAGGAGTTGACGGAGTTCTGGTAGCCGCTGGAGGAGTTGCCGATGAACCACGGACCGCCCGAGGAACCACCGGTCATGTTGCACGGGATGCCCTGGGAGTTGAACTGCGGGTTGTAGGGGTCGTTGGTGGCGGTGCCGGAGCAGCTCTTGAGGGATTCGCCGTTGAAGGGAGCAGCTGCCGGGTAGCCGAAGGACTTGTAGCTCAGGCCGCGGGCGGCGTTGAACTGGACGCCGGAGGAGCCGACGACGTCGGCGAGCTTCTGGCCGTTGAGGGTGTTCATGACGGCGAATGCGGTGTCGTACTGCATGTTGCCGTTGGAGGCCCACTGGCTGGGGGAGTACAGCGCCTTTGCCGTCCACTTGCCGTAGGGTGCTGAACCGTTGAGATAGGCGGGCACGAAGACGAAGTTCGTTGCGTAGGCGCCCGGACCTTCATTGACGCAGTGGCCGGCGGTGGACACTGTGCTCTTGTTGGCCGCTGTCACGGAGTTGCCGGAGCAGACGTAGTTGGAGCCGCCCAGGGTGAAGAAGATCTTGCCGATGTGCTTGACCGGGGTTTCGCTCTGGTTGACCTTGCGGTCGATGGTGGTGGAGTCGGTGGCCGCGGACTGGCCGGGGATGCTGCTGATGGCGCCCGGGGCTTCAGTGACCGGGGCTTTGCCGGGGTTGAGCAACCGGCCGCGTTCCAGGGCTTTGGCGCCGAGGATGTCGCCGGACTTGGCGTTCTTCATGCGTTCCGGAGTCCAGTAATCTGCAGCGCCGGCGTCCGACACTGCATGGCTGCTGACCGCCGCGCCGGACGTGTCCGCGTCTTTCGACGGTGCTGCGTTGGCGCTGGTGGTTCCAACCAGGGCCAGGATTGCGGCAGCGGACAGACTCAGCAGGCTTGTGGCCAGGGTCTTGGTTTTTGTCACGTTGTTCCTACCTAATCGAGGGAGTGAGGCGGCCAGTGATGGCGACCGCCGACTGACGGAATCGAAGCTACCGGTCGTGTGACAAGTTTGTAAAGAGATGTTTCAGACTTTGTGATAATTTGCTGTCACTTGGTTGTCACGTCGGCGGGAGGGGAGTACGACGCCGGCAGTCGGCGGCGGTGCGCGGGTCGCCGTCGGGCGTTAATCACCGGAACCGGGTAACGAACACGTGATCCCGGACACGAAGAGCCGCCAAAACGGTCTACTCGGGTAAGTTAGGAGTGTTGAAATATGCAGACTTTCAGGGAGAACCCCGCCAATGGCCAAGATTATCTATACCCACACAGACGAAGCGCCGATGCTGGCAACCTACTCATTCCTGCCGATCGTGGAAGCGTACGCCTCCACCGCGGGAGTAGAGGTTGAGACCCGTGATATCTCGTTGGCGGGCCGCATCATTGCCGTCTTCGGCGACTTCCTGACTGAAGAGCAGCGCACGGGCAACGCCCTTGCCGAGCTTGGCGAACTGGCAAAGCGGCCGGAAGCCAACATCATCAAGCTGCCCAACATCAGCGCCTCCGTTCCGCAGCTCAAGGCCGCCATCGCCGAGCTCCAGGCCCAGGGCTACGCCCTCCCGGACTACCCGGACAACCCCTCTTCGGACACCGAGACGGACATCCGCTCGCGCTACGACAAGATCAAGGGCTCCGCAGTGAACCCGGTCCTGCGCGAAGGCAACTCCGACCGCCGCGCACCGCTGTCGGTCAAGAACTACGCCCGCCAGAACCCGCACTCCATGGGTGCCTGGTCCGCGGACTCCAAGACCAACGTGGCCACCATGGGCCAGAACGACTTCCGCTCCAACGAGAAGTCCGTTGTCGTCGAAGCCGACGACGCCCTGAGCATCCAGCTGGTCCGTGAAGACGGCACCACCAAGGTCCTCAAGAAGGACTTCCCTGTCCTCGCCGGCGAAGTTGTTGACGCAACCGTCCTTCGCGCCGACGCCCTGGACGAGTTCCTCAAAGCCCAGGTTGCCCGCGCCAAGGAAGAAGGCATCCTCTTCTCCGCGCACCTGAAGGCCACCATGATGAAGGTCTCCGACCCCATCATCTTCGGCCACGTCGTCAAGGCGTACTTCTCCGAGCTGTTCGACACCTACGGCAAGCAGCTCGCAGCCGCCGGCATCAGCCCGAACAACGGCCTCGCAGCCATCCTCAGCGGACTGGAAGACCTCCCGGAGGACGTCCGCGAAGGCGTCAAGGCGGCCATCTCCAAGGGCCTTGAGGACGGTCCGGCGCTGGCCATGGTTGATTCCGACAAGGGCATCACCAGCCTCCACGTTCCCTCGGACATCATCGTTGACGCCTCCATGCCGGCAATGATCCGTTCCTCGGGCCACATGTGGGGTCCGGATGGCAAGGAAGCCGACACCCTGGCAGTCATCCCGGACAGCTCCTACGCCGGCGTGTACCAGGTTGTGCTGGACGACTGCCGCGCCAACGGTGCGTTCGATCCCACCACCATGGGCACCGTCCCCAACGTGGGCCTTATGGCACAGGCAGCCGAGGAATACGGCAGCCACGACAAGACCTTCGAAATCCAGGCAGCCGGCACGGTCCAGCTCGTGGACAGCAAGGGCAACGTCCTCACCGAACACCAGGTCTTCCCGGGTGACATCTGGCGCGCCTGCCAGACCAAGGACATCCCGGTCCGCGACTGGGTGAAGCTGGCCGTGACCCGTGCACGCGCTTCGCAGACCCCGGCTGTCTTCTGGCTGGATGAGGGCCGCGCACACGACGCCAACCTCATCGCCAAGGTCAACGAGTACCTCAAGGACCACGACACCGAGGGCCTCGAGATCAAGATCCTCTCCCCGGTCGAGGCCACGGCCTTCACCTTGGAGCGCATCCGCAAGGGCCAGGACACCATCTCGGTTACGGGCAACGTCCTCCGCGACTACCTCACGGACCTGTTCCCGATCCTCGAGCTCGGCACCAGTGCCAAGATGCTCTCCATCGTTCCGCTGATCAACGGTGGCGGCCTGTTCGAGACCGGTGCCGGTGGATCCGCTCCCAAGCACGTCCAGCAGCTGGTCAAGGAAAACCACCTCCGCTGGGACAGCCTGGGTGAGTTCCTGGCTCTGGCAGTAAGCTTCGAACACCTGGCCACCACCACGGGCAACGCCCGCGCACAGGTTCTTGCCGACACGCTGGACCGCGCCACGGGCACGTTCCTGCTGGAGAACAAGTCCCCGCGCCGCAGTGTTGGCGAGCTGGACAACCGTGGAAGCCACTTCTACCTGGCCATGTACTGGGCCCAGGAACTGGCCAAGCAATCCTCCGACGCCGAGCTGGCAGCAGCCTTCGCCCCGGTCGCGGACGCCTTGACCTCCAACGAAGAGGCAATCGTCGGCGAGCTTGCCGCGGTCCAGGGCTCCGGCGTCGAACTGGGTGGTTACTACCGTCCGGATGCCGCCAAGGCCGCTGAGATCATGCGCCCGTCGGCTACGTTCAACAAGGTGCTCTCTACCCTGAAGTAGTCCATCCAACCGACCCGCAGTTGTGGTGTTTTGAGAGCTCAGAACAACCACAACTGCGGGTCAGTTGCGTTTAACGGTTGGCGCGGAACCGCTCTGGTGCCACCCCGCCGTCGACGATGTCCTTCAGTACCCGTCCGATGGCCGGGGTGAACTTGAACCCGTGCCCCGAGAAACCGGCGCCCACCACCAGCGGACCGAAACCGTCCAGCACGAAGTCCTCGTTGGGGGTGGTGGTGTAGGTGCAGCTGATGGGAACCGCGGTGGAAGGGTCGACGCCGGGAAGCCACTCTTCTGCGTACCGCACCAAGGCGTCGAGCTGCTGGGGGATGGGCTCGAACGTGCGCTCGTCGGGGTCCATGACGGGGCCGACGCCGTGCCAGCCTGCCTTGACGCCCTCGCCGGGAGTGAGCATTCCGTAGACGGGGCTGTACCAGTATTCGTAGAGTTCGTTGTTCGGGTCGGGATCGGGATTGTGGTTGAAGCTGGGCCACACCAGTGTGTTGTCAGTGGGGGTGAAGTGGGCCGGCTGCTCCTGCGTCACCACCATAGCTGGGAGCTTGACCAGGCCGTCGAGAACCTTCGGGGTCCACGCCCCAGCAGTGACCACTACCCGGTGTGCCTTGTATTCGGTTTCCTCCGTCACGACCACCACGGCCTCGGCGCCGTCGACGCGGATGTCGCGGACCGGCGTCGAGTACTTGAAAACGGCGCCGTGGGCTTCGGCTGATGTACGGAGTGCCACCAACGCGTCCGCCGAGCGGACGCGTCCCGAGCCCGGCACGAAGAGGACATCCGTGGCGAAGTTCATGCCCTGCCAGCGATCGGCCGCCTCGGAGGCGGAGATGAAGTAGCTTTCGATGCCGCGTTCCTGGTGCGCTTCCCGGACCAGTTCCAGCTTGGGGACGTTGCCGTGGTTCGCGAGCCCCACCAGGTCCAGCAGGGGTGCGCCGTGTTCTGCAGCGAGTTCGTCCCACAGGATTTTGGACTCGGCCAGAAGGTCCAGGTAGTCGGCCTCGGCGTAGGCGGTGTTGAAGTTGCGGGTGGCGCCGTGGGAAGCGCCGATGTGGTGGCCTGCTTCGAACTGTTCCAGCAGAACCACGGATTTGCCGGTGCGGGACAACTGCCATGCGGCCGCTGATCCCATCGCTCCGCCACCTACAACAACAACGTCCACCTGCATGCCCGCTCCATCCACAAAGTCCGCAGCTCCGACCAGAGCCACCTCTTATTCTGCCCCCACTCACCCAACCAGGGGACAGCACCTGCTCCAATGGGGGCTCAGTGCGACGTTTGCTGTCCCCTGGTTGGGTACACAGGGAGTCAGGCGGCCAGGCGGCGGCGCACCCAAGCGGAGAACTGGTCCACCACGATGATCAGCACCAGCACGATCAAAATGTGCGTGAGCATGGAATCGAAGCGGAACGACTTGATGGACTGGTTGATCAGGAGCCCGATGCCGCCGGCGCCCACCAAGCCAAGGACCAGTGACGAGCGCACGTTGACGTCGAACCTGTACAGCAGCAGGCCCACGAATTGGGGGATCACCATCGGCAGCGTGGCGTTGAATACCTGCTGGATCCGGTTGGCGCCCGCGGTCCGGAGCGCTTCCTGCGGCCCGTCGTCGATCTCCTCCATGGACTCAGCCCACAACTTCCCCATGACACCGGTGTTGTGGCAGATCAGGGCGAGGACACCGGCGAACGGGCCAAGCCCCACGGCAGTGACGAAGATCAGCGCGAACACGATGTCTGGCACGGCCCTGAAAAAGGACAGCACCGACCGCGCGGCTTGGTACACCATCGGGTGCGGGCTGGTGTTGCGGGCGGCCAACGCGGCCAGCAGTAACGCGGACGGCACCGAGAACGTGGTACCAAGCAGGCCAATCCACAAGGTCACCAGCGTCGCGTCGAGCCCGGGCTTCAGCGTCCGTTCCCAGCTCAGGTCCGGCGGAAACGCGTCGCCGATGAACGCCGCCATGCCTTTCCAGCCATCCACCAGCAGCTCAGGTTTGAAGCCCGTCCCGTGAACGGCCACAGCGTGAAGGCCGACGACGGCGGCAACCACTGCCGCCGTCGTCAACCACCGCAGCGGCTTCTTCGGGCGGATCAGTGCCACGCGGGTCCTGCCATTGGGGTGCTTTTGTGCAACAGCGGGGGTCAATGCCTGGGGTGTCATGCTGCAATGCTCCTGTCAGGGGCGTACAACGCGTTGAGGTGCGCGGCGGTGACCTCTGTGGAGGGAAGGTCAAAGCTCATGGATCCGTGAAGCAGCCCGATGGACCGGTCGGCGTAACGAAGGGCAAGATCCGGCTGATGCAGGACAGCCGCCACGGCCAGACCCTCGGAGTGGGCGAGTTCGCGCAGCAGGCCCATGACCTGTTCAGCCGCGTGCGGATCCAGTGCGGACACGGGCTCGTCGGCGAGTACGACGTCGGCCCGCTGGCAGAGTGCCCTGGCTACGGCAACGCGCTGCTGCTGTCCACCGGAAAGCCGGCCGACGCGGTCGAAGGCGCGGTCAGCGAGACCCACGCGGTCCAGGCAGTCCAAGGCTTCCTGTTGGACATCGGCAGGAAAAAGCAGCGGCGTCAGCGATCTGGCGGTGGGGATGCGTGCCAACGCTCCGGCACACACGTTGTCCAGGGCTGTGCGGCGGGGGACCAGGTGGATCTTCTGGAAGATCATGGCCATGCGCTGCCGCGCCTGCTGAAGGTCGCGTCCTTGGAGCTGGTCCAGCGACGAGCCGCCGATGCTGATGGTTCCGGCGTCGGCAGCGGCGATGCCCATGACGCACCGCAAGGTGGTGGATTTTCCCGATCCGTTCGCACCAAGGAAGGCGACGAGTTCCCCTGCAGCCACAGAGAAATCAAGGCCACGGAGGACGGTCTTGCCGCTGAAGGACTTACTCAGGCCACGGACGCACAGCGTCATCACAGATCCTTTTCCGTGAGGTTCATGGTTTTGGCGAGCTGGAACAGTGGCGTGTAGTTGTCCTTGGTGACCTCGAGAAGCGGTCCAGGAGGGGTGACGTCCAGGAACTCGCCAACCTTGGCAACGTCATCCGGAGAGAGCGAAAGGAAGGCATCCTTGACGGCCTTCTTGAAGGCCGGATCCGCGTCGCCCCGGACGGTGATGGGGTCATTGGGGATGGAGTCGGAGGTCCACACCTTGCGGTAGTCCTCTTGTTTGAAGGTGCCCGCTGCTATGGCCGTGGCAAGGGTCTGGGAGTTGATCTCGGCGGCGTCCACCTTGCCGTTGGTCAATGCCAGCAGGGCTTCGGGATGGCCGCCGGTGTAATCCATCCTGAGGTCTGCATCTGCGATACCGGCCTCGCGAAGACCGAAGCGGGGCAGGACGTCGCCGGAGGTGGAACCCACGCTGCCCAGGGCGAGGGACTTCCCATTGAGATCGCCGATGGACTGGATCGGGCTGTCCTTGGGGACCCAGATTCCCGCCGTGTAACTGCTGAGTTCCTTTTCGGCCGTGCCAAAAGACACCAATGGCTCGGCGCCGGCCTTCGAGTCGGCGAAGACGTAGCCGAGGGGACCGAACTGGCCCAGGTCCAGCTTGCCGTTGCGCATGGCCAGTACTTCGGCCGCGTAGTCCTCCACCACCTGGACCGTGACGGGACAGTCAAGCTTCTTGGACAGTGCATTGGCCAGTACGTCATAGGCGGGCTTGAGTTTGGCAGGGTCCTCGTACGGCTCGATGCCGAACGTAATGGCGCCGTTGGGGCAGGACACGGACGCGGGTGCGGAGGAGGCGGACTCGGCAGGGCCACCGCATGCCGTCAATGCCAAAGCTGACGCGAGGGCAAGCGCGGAACCGGTCAAGAGCGTGCTTTTCATGGGAATCCTTTTAAGTTGGGGGAGTCAGTACAGCCGTGAAATGTTGCGATGTGCCAAGCCGAAGGAGAGAGTCATGCCAACCCCTGAGGTCACGGACACCACTGTGACGCCGGGTTGGACGTCCCGGACCAAGAGGGGCGCGACGTCGGAGGATGCGTAGACGCCCTGCCATCTTTGGATGATTTCCAAGGGCGCACCCATCCGGGAGGAGATGTCGGAGTTGAGTGCGGTGGTCACGGACTCGTCCAGGAACGGATCCGCTGTGGGGTGGTAGTGGTGCGAATCGCCCAGGATGATGGTTCCGTCCGGGCGCTGGGTGAACATGACGTTGGCGCCGATGTCCAGCAGCCCGGGTTGGTTCGCCCGGACCTCCTCGCGCAGGGCTGCGGCAGCCGGCATGTCGGTAAAAGCGGGGTACCTGAGCATGGATGTCGCAGTCAGCACAGCCGGTGCAAACTCGACGCCGGAAGGTTTTGCCGCCAAGGACATCTGCAGGGCACAGCGCTGGATTCTGTGCTCGGCTGCGAGATCAGGAAAGAGATAGTCCACGTCATGGCCGACGCAGACGAACACCTGCTTGGCGTACAGCTCCCCACGGGAAGTCCGGACAGTGGTCACCTCGCCTTCGCGGCTGAAGTCGAGCGCCGCGGTGTTCCAGTGAAGTCCGACGCCGGGCTGGCGGCCAAGCCACTCGGCCAACCTGGCGACGGTGGTGCGGGGATCGACGCGCAGGTCGTCCCGGAGGAAAGCACCGCCGACCAAGCCGGGCCAGGCGCCCTGGTGAGTGCCGCCGTCGTGCATTGCTTCTGTCCCGGAATCCAGGTGCCCGCGCGTTTCCGCTGCCGAGAGCAGCTGGACCTGGCCCGGTTCCCGGACAGCGGACAGTTCGCGCAGGACGGCGAGCTCGGCGTCCGTCCGGGCCAGGACTACGGCGCCAGCCTCAGCGGCCCAGAAGCCCGCCCGCCCGGCGAACTCCAGCCAGTACTTCCTCGAGGTTTGCGCGAGTTCGTACAGCTCACCGGACTGCGCGGTGATGCAGCAGTGGCCGAAGTTGCGCACCGAGGCGCCAATGGCGTGATGGTCGCGCTCGACGATGGTGACAGTCAGGCCATTGGCGACCGCGTGGGCGGCATGGGCAAGGCCGATGATGCCAGCGCCAATAATGACGACGTCGGTGACTCGCCTTGCGCTGGCGGAGGTGGCCTTGGTGGGGGTGCTTGGGTTGTTCACACCATTGACCTTGGCGGTACCAGGAAGTCGAATCAAGCCAGAACGCGACTTGTATAGACAAGTTAATTCAAATTTAACCTCTGTTCACCTGACTTCGCCTGCTGTTCACCACTTTCTACCGATTTCCAGACTGATGCTTCGGTGTCAACTTGTATGATCAACTCGTGAGCAACCAGCAAAACACGCCCCTCCACATCCAACTCAGCGAGGAATTCATGCGTCGAATCGCTGACGGCGAGTGGCCTCCTGGCTTCCAGTTGCCCAGCGAAGCGGAGCTGTGCCGGGAGTTCGGAACATCGCGGGGGCCGATTCGCCAGGCGCTCGCCTTCCTGCGCTCGGAGGGCGCGGTGACAGGTGGGCGGGGACGACCCCCGATGGTGCGCTCATCCGTGCCGTCGCAGTCGTTCTCAACGTTCAATTCATTCACGGAGTGGGCCGTCGGTATCGGGCGAAAGCCGGGGCAGCGGACGCTGGAGGTAGCGCGCAGGGAGGCAAGTCCCGAAGCGGCCGAAGCCCTCGGCCTGACTCCCGGCACCGTGGTGGTGGAACTGCTGAGGGTTCGTTACTTGGACGAATCGCCGGCCATGATTGAACGCACCACCTTCATCCTGGAGGTGGGCCGGAAGCTGTTCGATTTCGATACGGATTCCGGTTCCATCTTCGCGTTCCTCAAGGGACAGGGCGTGGACCTGCACAGCGCGCGACACACCATCGACGCCGTTGCGGCCAGCGAGGAAGACGCCGAGCTTTTGGGACAACCCGAAGGAATCCCGCTGCTGCGCGAACGCCGGGTCACCCGTTCCGCCGACGGGCAACCCTTGGAATATTCCGAGGACCGCTACCTGCCCTCCCTCACCAACTTCACCATCGACAACACCGCGGAGCGCCGGGCAGCCCTGGTTCGCACCCCCACCGAAGGAGCCACACCATGATCAAGCTAGTTGCCTGCGATATGGCCGGAACAACCATCGATGAACACGGCGACGTTTATGTTGCCCTGGCCCGCTGCGTGGAAGAAACCGGTGTGTCCACAACTCCCGGGGCTGTGCAGGAGTGGATGGGAGCGGACAAAGTCGAGGCCATCACTGCCCTCATCCAAGCTGGGGGCGGAACGGTCGACCCCGCTACTGTCGGCGCTGCGTTCACACGCTTCAAGGAACTGCTCGCCGGGTTCTACGACGCAAATCCTCCCGTCGCGCTGGAGGGTGTGGAGGAGGCGTTTCGCGAACTCCGGCGCCGGGGCGTCAAAGTAGCGCTGACCACCGGCTTCTCGCGCGACGTCGCAGAGCCCCTCCTTGAGCGGCTGGGGTGGGGAGTCGGGCCCGAAGAGATGCTTGACGCCGTCGTGTGTTCGGACGAAGTAGCCGCCGGCCGTCCGGCACCCTTCATGATTCATCGCGCCATGGAACTGACGGGGGTGCAGGATGTCCGTGCGGTCATTGCAGCGGGGGACACGGTGAATGACCTCGCCGCTGCCAACAACGCGGGGGTCTCCGCCGTCGGAGTTCTGACCGGGAAGCTCGGCCGCGAAGCGCTGGCGGCGTATCCGCACCACCGCATCCTCGCCGGCGTGAAGGACATCCCCGCGCTGCTCCATTCACCCAACCAGGGGACAGCACGTGCTCCATTGGAGGCTCAGTGCGACGTTTGCTGTCCCTCAGTTGGGTAGCTGCGGTTGGGTTGGCGCGGCGACCATGGGCATGGAAGATTGGAACCCGTGAAATTCCTTCACCCCTCACCCCAGTCCTCTGCCCGCGGCATCACGATCCTGCGGGTGGTGTTCGGTGCCCTCGTCCTGGTCCACGGAATCCAGAAGCTCATGGCTGGCCACGCCGCATTCGCAGCGTCCGTCGCTGCCATGGGAGTACAGAAGCCGGAGATCGTGGCCTGGCTGGTCATCGCAGGGGAGGTTGGCCTGGGACTCCTCCTGGTCCTCGGGGCCTTGACCCGTGTCGCCGGATTCCTTGCCGCGATCATGTTCGCCGGGATCTGGTTCGTGACCGAAGCCGGAAAACCCCTGCTCACGGACAAAGCGGGCGTGACGGCGGAGCTGCTCATCATCTACTTCGCGGTGTCTGTTGCTTTCGTCTTCCTGGGATCCGGTGCCTTCTCGCTGGACCGCAAGCTCGCCAGGCAGCCGGCCCGTCGGTGAACTTAACCTGCATGCGTTAAATCAGCGGGCATCGTTGGGGTAGCGGACGCCCAATTGCGAACGAACGCCGTCGAAAAGACGCATCACATTGATGGAGTCCTCCAACGGCATCACGGGACTCTCAAGAAGCCCTTGCTGGACACAGCGGGTCACCTCGCGCAGTTCGTAGGTGTAGCCGACGCCCACGACGTCGAAACGCTCGGTCCGCGGCTCGTCCCACCCGACGCGGACGAGCAGCTCACGGGGATTGTTCACGGATCCCACTGTCTGGAGGAAGCCAAGGCCGCCCGCTACCGTGGCGGTCCTGGGCCCATGCGCCATCAGGGAGGACGTCAGCTGCGCCTGTGCTCCCGTGTCGTAGCCCAGGGTCAGGGCGTTTTGGGTATCCACTCCGTCCTCGTTCAACGAACCGATTGCGGTGACCGACTGCGGAAAACCGAGCGTGCCCAAAGCCCAGAGCAGGGGATACACGGTGATATCCAAGAGTGCCCCACCGCCGTCGTTCAGTGCCCAGATACGGGCCGACGGATCATACGGTGCCGGGAAGCCGAGGTCCGCGCTGACCCACTGGAGCTCACCAAGTTCCCCTGAAGCCGCGATCCCGAAGGCCCGCTGCATGCTGGGGAGGAACCGGCTCCACACGGCTTCCATGAAAAACACGTTCTGCTCGCGCGCAATCGCCGTCAGCTCCATGGCTTCACGGGCGTTGATGGTCAGGGCCTTCTCACACAGGACGTGCTTCCCGGCGCGCAATGCGGCTGAAGCAATCTGGAAGTGCTGGGCATGGGGCGTCGCCACATAGACCACGTCCACGGCAGGATCGTCGAACAGACGCTGGTAGCCGGGAACACCGGCGTCGTCCCCGTACGCCTTCGTGAAGCCCAACGCGTGGGCGAAGGCGTCGGCGGCCGCCTGGGTGCGGGAGCTGACGGCGTAGAGCTCGGCATCCTCGAGCAGCGACAGGTCCTTGGAAACACTGTTGGCGATGTTGCCCGTGGACACCACGCCCCATCGCAACCGCCGGCCTGTGGCTGCCCGGGGATCCTGGTTGGTCTGGGAGGAAAGCCACGGCACGGCGATGGGGAGAGTCATGAGTCTCATCCTCTCATTACCGAAAGCGCTCGGAGAAAGCTCTGATAGCGTCCATCGGGAAAACGCGGTCATTTTTTGGGGGAATTGTGGAAACGAATATTGGAAAGCCGTCGGCAGGCCCGCGAATTGCGTCAATAGTGCTCGCAGTGGTGGGGGCGGTGCTTTCGCTACCGCTGGCAGCGCTGATGGGATTTGCCCTCGGCTTTTACCCGAGCCGGATGGAATGTACTAACGAAACGCTGGGTTCGGGATGCTACGAAGGTGATCTGCTGAACGCTGCCATCCTGTTTGCGCTCGTTTTCCTGCCTTTTCTGCTGCCGACGATCATCATTGCACTGCTCCAACGCAAGACCCGAAAATCCTCTGACCTCATGCCTCTGATCGTGCTGTGCCTCGTGCCCGGAGTTGTGATTGTCCTCTGCGCAGTGATCGCTTTGGTGGCACCAGGCTCCCTCTGAAGCCCGACACAGTAAGTACTCTGTCCGTCCCGGGAATGCCCGCCACCGGTAACAACCTCGTTTAGGCTGAGGGCAATCATCCCTCGCAGAGGTTCTGTGGGGAGTTACCGAAATGGAGCAGGGATGGGTATTTTTCGGCGCGTCATTTTGCCGGTTGCCTGGTTGTTGGTTTTCGCGATAATCGCCGTGGCTTTGGTCAAGATCGCCTTTGTGGATGGTTTGAAATCGGCGGCTTCGGAGCCCGCACCGCTGGCCCAGGTGGATATTCCCACGGTCCCGGCAACCAGGGCCACCGTCACCAACACCGTCCAGATCAAGGGCACCGTCCAAAGTGACCCGGCCGAAGCCGTCCGCAGCACATCGGCGGGGAAAGTGGTGCAGGTTTTCGTTGACCAAGGCGCTACGGTCGCCAAGGGCGATGCCCTCTTCCAAGTCAAGGCCGAGCGCGCCGTCGCGGGGGCCCAGCCGTCGCCCCAGGACGGGCCCGCAACGGCCTCCAAACCCGTGTACGACTACTTCAACATCCTCGCCCCGCGTGCCGGCACGCTGCAGCAGCTCACCACGCTCGTGGACCAGCAGGTCAGCGTGGGGGAGTCCGTAGGAAAGATCGATCCCGGTACGTACACAGTGGCCGGCCCGGTTTCCGCCGCCCAACAGTATCGCCTGCTGGGCAAGCCCGGTCCAGCCGAGATCGCGCTGGTGGGTGGACCGGCTCCGTTCCAGTGCGCCCAGGTGGCCCTTAAGAACAACGCATCCGACGACGGCGGGGCCTCCTCGGGCGGTTTAGCCTCCGCTGGCGGGGGAGCCGGAATGGCAGTCGGCGGAGCCATTGCCGGACCCGGTGGAGGTTCCGGAACCCAACCGGACGGGGGCGGCAACCCGACGGGGACCATCAGCTGTGCGGTCCCGGCCAACCAGCAGGTCTTCGCCGGCCTGGGTGCCACCATGACGGTGAGCGCCGGCGTCGCGCCTGATGTGGTGACGGTTCCCCTCACCTCCGTCAAGGGCAGCGTCAAGGACGGCATTGTGTGGGTTGCCAGTAAGGCAGGCGCCGGTGCCCCGGAGCAGCGCACCGTGCAGCTCGGTTTGAACGATGGCAACGTGGTTGAAGTGACGTCGGGGCTTACCGAGGGCGAACAAGTCCTCGAGTTCGTTCCCGGCGCCCCCGCTGCCCCGGAGCCCATGATGGGGCCCGGACAAGGCACCTACATTCCGGCGGGCTAAGCATGGACGCCACTGCTACCAAAGAAACCCTGGTCAGCCTGCGATCTGTCACGCGGTCAGTCACACTGCCGGATGAGCAACAGCTGCACATTCTCCGCGGCGTCGACCTCGAGGTACTCAGCGGGGACCATACCGCGATCGTGGGTCGCTCCGGCTGCGGCAAATCAACGCTGCTCAACCTCCTCGGCCTGTTGGATGTCCCGACTTCCGGCGAGCTCGACTTCATGGGCCAACCAGCCCAACGGCTCAGCAGCAACGGCCGGGCCCGGCTTCGCGGCTCCACGGTAGGTTTCGTCTTCCAGCAGTTCAACCTGCTGCCGGGCCGAAGCGCCGTGGACAACGTCATTACTCCACTCTTCTATGCCCAGGACAGGGAATTCCGGCGCCGCCGCGAACTCGCCATGGACATGCTGGACAGGGTCGGGTTGTCCGCCCGGGCGAACACGATGCCCAACATGCTCTCAGGCGGTGAACAGCAGCGCGTTGCCATCGCACGTGCGCTGGTTCGCCGGCCGAGGCTCATCCTGGCCGATGAGCCAACCGGTGCGCTGGACGTGGAGACCGGCCAGGCCGTCATGGCATTGCTGGACACAGTTGCCACGGAAACGGCTGCCGCCTTGGTGACAATTACCCACGACACCAACGTCGCCGCACTGGCGCGTGCCTGCTACAGGCTCGACTCCGGGGTGCTGACTCCGCTGGCGCTCGCAGAACCGCCCGCAGAAGTGCCCGCAGAACCGCTCGCAGAGTCAGGAGCCCACGCATGACAGGCTTCATATCAACGCTGGTGGAAGCGTGGCAGGAACTTCGCATCAACAAAGTCCGCATCCTCTTGGCGCTGCTGGGGGTAGCCCTGTCCGTGGCGGCGCTGACGTCCGTGGTGGGCCTCGGAAACCTCGCCCGCGAAGGCATGAAGGTGCAATCCGAGCGCGACGGCGGCCGGGTGGCTACCTTGACATTGAGCGTCAACGGTCCGTCCTCTCCTGATGCGCAGGAACTGGACAAGGTCTACGAAGGTATCCAGCAGCGCTACGGAATCACCACCTCCACCCACGTGGGCCGCACCCAGGCAGGCTTCCAATTTCCCCGCGGCGTGACAGCCGTGAACATGACCATCGTTGACTCGGGCTACGGCATCATCCACCGTGTGCCGCTCACTCAAGGTAAATGGTTCGACGCCGATGACGACCAAAGGCTGGCCCCCGCCATCGTGGTCTCGGAAGCCTTTTACAACCGGGCCGGCAGGCCAAACCTCGCTACCAATCCCACAGTTCGCATCCCTGGTGACCTTCCGGCGACGGCGGTGATCATCGGCGTCGTACCTGACACCTGGCCTGACACCCCTCCGGCCGCCTTTATCCTTACCAAGGCCGCCGCCATGACGGGTATGAAGCCGGACATGTCCGAGTTCAAACTCTGGGTGGGGGAGGAACAGGCAGGCGCCCTGCAGTCCGCGATCACTGCAGACCTGCAGGGCCAGTTCCCGGGGTATTACGCCCAGGCCCAACGCGTCGACTACGCCGCCTATGGTGATCCGCTGGGGCCTGCCCAGTGGATCGTCGGCGGCGTAGCCGGACTGGTGCTTCTTCTTGGAGCCGTGGGAATGCTCAACATTTCCATGGTCACAGTGCGTTACCGGGTCCGCGAGATCGGCATCCGCCGCAGCTTTGGCGCCACTTCGGGCCGAATTTTCGTGGGGGTCATGATGGAGTCCGTAGTGGCCACCGCGGTAGCAGGGCTCGTGGGCGTCATGGCGGCGATCGCCGTGGTGAAGAACCCGTGGATTCAATCGAAGGTGGCCCCAGGCCTGACGGAGTACCCGCCGTTCCCCATCGATGCCGCGCTATTGGGCTTTGGAGCGGCGGTCCTTGTGGGCGCACTCGCCGGAGCCATTCCCGCGCTCGTGGCGGTGCGCGTCAAGGTCATCGACGCGATCCGCTTCTGACCTCCTCGGTCAGCCTGCCCTGTTGAAGACGGAAGCAGCGTTCCGTTTTCTGCGCGAGGCTGCGGTCGTGCGTGACCACCAGGATGGTGGTGTTGTGGTCGCGGCTCAGAGAGCTCAGGAGTTCGATGATGTGCTCGCCGGTCTGCTCATCCAGATTGCCGGTGGGCTCGTCGGCCAGGATCAGTTTGGGTTCGTTCGCCAGCGCCCGCGCGATCGCCACACGCTGCTGCTCTCCGCCGGACAGGCGGTTGGTACGGCGTGAGTGCTTCTCCGGATCCAGCTGCACCTGTTCCAGCAACTCCTTGGCGCGCTTCAGCCTGGACGCCTTGCGGATCCCGGCGAACTCCATGGGCAGCATGACGTTGTCCAGGGCACTGAGGTTGGGGATCAGGTTGAACTGCTGGAACACGAACCCGATGTCCCGACGCCGGTACTCCGTCAGTTTGCTGTCCGGCAGCCCTGCCAGGCTGACGCCATCGACGACGACGTCCCCTGAGGTGGGTTTGTCCAGCGCGCCCAGGAGGGACAACAGTGTGCTCTTGCCGCTGCCGCTCTTGCCCACGATCGATGACAGTGAGCCCCTTTCCAACTCGAAGCTCACACCGTTGACGGGCTTGATGGTCCGGTCCCCGGACTTGAACTGACGGACCAGGTCCTTGACTTCAATCACGGCTATTCTCCTCGGAGTACTTCGATGGGGCGGATACGGGCGGTCAGCAGTGCCGGAACGAGGGCACCGATGATTGCGACGGCGAACACGGCTGCGATGCCCGCCGCAAGGACGCCGGGGGAGACACTGGCGGTAACCGAGGTCAGCAGTTGGGAAGCGCCGCCGAACGCGCCGCCCCGGCCACCAAAGCCCCCGCCCCCTGGGACCGCGCCATTTGGCACGGCACCGGCGAGGCCGCCCGCACGTTGGGTGGGTGCCGCCGTCGTGCTGGTATTCGAACTGATCAACGCCGAAGCGATGCCGCCGCTGGCGAACGATGCGATGACTGCGCCCACCACGCTGCCCATGGCGACAAGAACCAGGGATTCCAGGACAAACTGCACGCCGATGGTGCGGTTGGGGGCGCCGATGGCTTTCAACACGCCGATTTCACGACGGCGCTCGCGGACCAGCATGACCATGATGAGCAGGATGATGATTCCGGCGGTCGCGAGAGCTGCGATGAAGGCGACCAGCGAGATGTTCTTGACGCTGTCCAGGGAGCTGACAGCGGTTTCCAGGTTCCGCTGGCCCTGCGTGACATCTGCTTTGTCCGTGCCGAGGGCATTTTGGACGGCGGTCTTGGTGCTGTCCACGTTCTCCATGCTGTTGACCGTGACAATCATGGTGGAGAGCTCATCGGGTGTGGCTGCCAGCGTCTGGGCTTCAGGAAGTGTCACGTAGACGGCGTTGTTGCCGAAAGTGGTTCCGGCGTCGAAAATTCCTGCCACGGTGAAGGTCTTGTCCTGGATAGTGAAGGTGGATCCAACGGCCAGACCGTTCTTTTCGGCCAATGACGTGCCCACCAGTGCCTTGTCCGACGCCGTGGTGTAGTCGCCCAGGCCGCTGCCGCTGGTGATGTTCAAGGCCTTGCCGGTGCTGTCCACCTCTGCGCCGATGCCGGTGGCCGTGATCGGAAGGGCGCGTGCCGGCTGTGTTCCCGTTGCACCGGTGGATCCGCTGGCGTTGTTCCGGTTGCCCAAGGTGCCGGCGTCGATGGCAGCAGTGAGGCTGGTGCTGACCGATGCCTGCTGTCCGCCGGGACCGAAGCCACCGGCTTGCCCGGACTGCTGGGTGGTGGCCGTGGATCCGCTTGTGGTGGTTTGCAGGCGCAACGCCTTCGTGCCAACCACCGACGTGACATTGGCGACGGACGCAGCCGTCTGGGCTTGCGCCGTCGTGAGTGGTTCGCCGCCGCCTTCGAAGCCCTGCCCGCCAGCGGGGTTCACCGTCAAGGTGGTGCCCACCGAAGCGTTGAGCTCCTGCACCTTTGCACCCACGGCCTGGTTGGCCACGAGCATGGCCAAAGCCAGGCCGATCGCTACGGCGAGGATGGCGACCACCGCCGCTGTTCTAATTTTGTTGCGGAAGGCGTTGCCTACGCTTCGGGCAAGGACGCTCACGTTTCTCCTTTGACCTGCAGGTTTGTGGGCCCACTGGTCGCGGGCTGCAGGTCCAACATTGCTCAGCGCTGCTGTGCGGCACACCAGCCAAAGCTATGCGTGGGCTGTGAAAGGTTGCCTGAAGACAGCAAAAAGCCCCGGCCCGCCTGCTGGCGGACCGGGGCTTCCCGTAGAGGGGTGTTACTTGGTGATCGGGCCAAGTACCGGATCGTCGACGTAAGCCGTCTTGACGTTCTCCTTGGTCACGATCTGCGGCGGGAGAAGGAAGGCCGGAACGGTCTTCACGCCGTTGTTGTAGGAGTCCTTGTCGTTGATCTCCAGCTGCTTGCCAGCCTGCAGGTCCTTCACCATGGTGATGGCGTGCTCAACGAGCTTGCGGGTGTCCTTGTTGATGGTGGAGTACTGCTCGCCAGCCATGATCGACTTGACGGACTCAACCTCGGAGTCCTGGCCGGTGACGACCGGAAGCGGCTTGCCTGCACTCCGGACGGAGGTCAGGATTGCACGAGCCAGGGTGTCGTTCGGGGACAGGACGCCGTCCAGGGCGGCGGTGCCGTAGCTGCCCGAAAGCAGTGAGTCCATGCGCTTCTGGGCATTTTCAGGCTTCCAGCCCTGGGTTACAGCCTGCTCGAACGAGGTCTGGCCGGAAACAACCTTGAGGGTGCCGTCGTCGATCTTCGGCTTCAGGACACTCATGGCGCCGTTGAAGAAGACCTTGGCGTTGGCATCGTCAGGGGAGCCGGCAAAGAGCTCGACGTTGTACGGGCCGGACGCCTTCTTGGCCTTCATTCCGTCCAGCAGGGCCTGGCCCTGGAGGACACCAACCTTGAAGTTGTCGTAGGCCACGTAGTAGTCCACGTTGTCAGTGTTCAGGAGAAGACGGTCGTAGGCGATGACTGTGGCGCCGGAGTCCTTGGCCTGCTGGAGCTGCGTACCAAGCTGGGCGCCGTCGATGGCTCCCACAATGATGACCTTGGCACCCTTGGTGACCATCGCGCTGATCTGGTTCTGCTGCTCGGACACGCCGCCGTTGGCGAACTGGACGTCGGCCTTGAAGCCGGCTCCGGTGAGGCCATCGTTGAACAGCTTCTCCGCCAGGACCCAGTTTTCACTGGTCTTCTGCGGAAGGGCGACGCCGATCAGCGAGTCCTTGGGGAACGCTTCCCCGCCTCCTGTGCTGCTGCTGCTTGAGCCGCTGTCAGTGCGGCCGCAGGCCGTCAGCGCCAGTGCCGCGATGGCAGCGACTGCTGCTGCCTTTCCTGCTTTACCAAACATTCGCATATCTTGGTTCACTTTCTGTGTGGGTGGGGTGGAGCGAGTCTTCTGGGTGGAGAAGTTTGTGGCGGAAAGCTCAGGCTTCCTTGGAGATGACCTCTTTGGTGGAGGTGACTTCGTCCGGCTTGAGCTCGTTGTTGTTGCGCTGGAAGTTCTTCAGCAACAGGCCAGTGATGGAACGCTTGCCCTGGGACTTGTTGTAGACATCGAAGGCAACGGCTGCCAGGAGCACCAGGCCCTTGATGATCTGGGTGAGGTCCGCACCGACGCCCAGGAGCTGGAGGCCGTTGTTGAGAACTGCCATGACCAGGCCACCGACGATTGAGCCGATCACGGTACCAACACCACCGGTAACGGCGGCGCCACCGATGAAGACGGCTGCGATGGCGTCAAGCTCCCAGCCGACACCGTCGAACGGGCCCGATGCCGTGGATCGGCCAACGAAGATCATGCCTGCCAGGCCTGCCAGCACGGACATGTTCATCATGACCATGAAGTTGACCTTCTTGGACTGGACACCGGACAGCTCAGCTGCGTGGCGGTTGCCACCCACGGCGTAGACGTGGCGGCCCAGGACGGTCTTGTCTGCGATGAAGCCGTAGATGAGTACCAAGACGGCCAAGATCAGGCCCGGGATGGGGAAGGACGTTCCGGGGCGGCCGGTGGCGAACAGGTACGTGGCGTAAAGGATCGCGCCGCAGATCAGGACCAGCTTGGTGACCTCGACCCAGAGCTCGGGAACGTCGGCGCCGAGGGCTTTGTTGGCGGCGCGGGTACGGAGGGACATGATGATGACGAACGCGGCGGCAACGATGCCAAGGAGCAGCGTGAGGTTGTTGAAGCCGGTGTTCGGTCCGATTTCAGGCAGGTAGCCTGAGCCAAGGAACTGGAAGTCCTTGGAAACGGGGATGGTGTTGGACTTGCCGACGAACTGGTTGAAACCGCGGAACAGGAGCATGCCCGCCAGTGTCACGATGAACGCGGGGATGCCCACGTAGGCTACCCAGAACCCTTGCCAGGCGCCGATCAGTGCACCCAGGAGCAGGCCGAAAATCACGCCGGCCCACCAGGGGAGTCCCCAGTCCCGCATTGCAAGGGCCACGAACACGCCCACGAATGCTGCCACGGAACCCACGGACAGGTCGATGTGCCCGGCGATGATCACCAGCACCATGCCGATGGCGAGGATAAGGATGTAGGAGTTGCCGTTGAACAGGTTGATCACGTTGCCGGGGGTCAACGTGCGGCCGTCCGTGAAGATCTGGAAGAAGACGATAAGTGCCACCAGGGCGAAGATCATGCCGAACTGGCGGGTATTGCCACCAAATAGCTTCTTGAGCGCGTTCATTGTTTTGGTCCTTGTGTCAGGAAGGGGCGGGGCTGGGCCAAAGGGTCAAGCTGCTTTGCGGGAGGAAGTCATCAGCTTCATGAGGCTTTCCTGGCTTGCTTCGTTCTTGTCGAGGACGCCTGTGATGGCGCCTTCGAAGATGGTGTAGATACGGTCGGACAGGCCCAGGAGTTCTGGAAGCTCCGAGGAAATGACAATCACTCCCTTGCCCTGGTTCGCCAGCCTCTGGATGATGCCGTAGATCTCGTACTTGGCGCCGACGTCGATGCCACGTGTGGGTTCATCCAGGATCAGGAGGTCGGGGTCGGTGAACATCCACTTGGCCAGCACTACTTTTTGCTGGTTGCCGCCTGAGAGTTTGGCGACGCCTTCCTCAACCGAGGGAGTCTTGGTCCGGAGAGACTTGCGGTACTCCTCGGCAACCTGGAACTCCTTGCGGTCATCCACTACGGAGTAGTTGCTGATCTTGTCCAGCGCAGCAGCGACCGTGGTGGTCTTGATGTCATCCAGCAGGTTCAAGCCCAGGGACTTGCGGTCTTCAGTCACGTAGCCGAGTCCGGCGTCGATGGCCTGGCGGACCGTGCGGATCTGGATCGGCTTGCCGTCCTTGTAGATCTGGCCCTTGATGAAACGGCCGTAGGAGTGGCCGAACACCGAGCGTGCCAGTTCTGTGCGGCCGGCGCCCATGAGGCCCGCGAAGCCGACGATTTCGCCTCGACGCACAAAGAAGTTCGAGCCCTTGCAGATGAGGCGGTCCTGGATCTGGGGGTGGCCCACGGTCCAGTCCTTGACCTCGAAGAAAACCTCGCCGATCTTCGGTTCGTGGTCCGGGAAGCGTGACTCGAGCGTCCGGCCGACCATGCCCTTGATGATGCGGTCCTCGTCCACGCCGTCGCGCTTGACGTTCAGGGTTTCAATCGACTTGCCGTCACGGATGATGGTGATCTCGTCCGCGATCTGCTCGATCTCGTTGAGCTTGTGGGAAATGATGATCGAGGTGATGCCGCGGCCCTTGAGGCCAAGGATCAGGTCCAGCAGGTGCTGGGAGTCCGATTCGTTCAGGGCTGCCGTGGGCTCGTCCAGGATCAGCAGCTTCACGGACTTGTTCAGCGCCTTGGCGATTTCCACCAGTTGCTGCTTGCCGACGCCGATCTCCTTGATGGGGGTGTCCGGGTCCTCCCGGAGGCCCACACGGGCCAGGAGTTCGAGGGAACGCTTACGGGCCTCGGCCCAGTCAATGACGCCCCACTTGGTGGGTTCGTTACCCAGGAAGATGTTTTCCATGATGGACAGTTCCGGGATCAGCGCCAGCTCCTGGTGGATGATCACAATGCCCGCTGCTTCACTGGCCCGGATGTCCTTGAACTGCTGCGTCTCGGCCTGGTACACGATGTCGCCGGTGTAGCTGCCGTAGGGGTAGACCCCGGACAGGACCTTCATCAGCGTGGATTTTCCTGCACCGTTCTCGCCACAAATTGCGTGGATCTCACCGGCCATAACGCGCAGGCTTACGTTCGACAAGGCTTTCACTCCAGGGAATTCCTTGGTGATGGAGCGCATCTCCAACAGGATGGGCTCGCCTTGCGTGTCGAGGGATGTCATCAGCCCTTACGCCTCCAATGCATGACTTCGTTGTCGGCTCCGCAAGCGGCGGAGCTGTCTGATGAAAAAGTAAACTGGATCACCTATCTTGTCGTCAAGACTTGAACGCATGATCCAGCTAACGATTTCGTTACCTACCGGTAATACCTGCGTGCTGGAACACCAATGCGGCCGCTCCGAGGGCCTCGGCGCGGGCTCCCAGTGAAGACATCGCGAGGTGTGTCGTCTCGCCAACGACGGGCACGGCGTGGCGTACCAGGCCTCTTCGGATGGGGTCCAGCAGAAGGTCTCCAAGCCCCGCCAAAGGGCCGCCAACGACGATCACTTCGGGGTTGATCAGGTTGGAGACGTTGCCCAGTGCCCGCCCGACCGCCAGGCCGGCGTCGTCAACTACGCGTTGGGTCGCCGAATCTCCGGCGAGGCAATTGCGGACGATGTCCAGCGGCGTCAACAGGGTGTCCTGGCCGCGCCCCAGCAACTCGATCATGGTGGTGGTGGACGCTATCGTTTCGAGGCAACCCCTGTTGCCGCAGCGGCACACCAGTCCATGCTCATGGATGGTCGCGTGGCCGATTTCCCCAGTGATGCCCACGTTGCCGTAGTACGGGAATCCGTTGAGGATCAGTCCGGCGCCGATGCCCGAACCGATCTTGAGGAACATCAGGTTGGAGACCCCGCTGTGGGGTCCCCACGTCACCTCGGACAACGCGCCGAGGTTGGCGTCGTTGTCAACAAAGACGGGGCAATTGAGGGCCTCTTCCAGGCGGTGGAGGATGTCGATGCCCACCCACTCCGGGAGGATGGCCCCCTGTGCCACCGTGCCCGATCTGCGGTCGATCGGACCAGGAATGCCCGCGCCGGCACCTACGACGGCGGTGCGGTCGATGCCGTTTTCGCGGAGCAGTTTTTCGAGCAGCCGGACTGCGGCGGCTATGCCTTCTTCTGCCTGGTGACCCAGCGGCAACTCGATGTAATCCTCGGCGATGACGTGATACCCCAAGGAAGCCAGGACCACGCGGAGGTGCCGGCGGCCAAAGTCGATTCCGACGGCGACAGCACCGTTGCTGTTCAGCCTCACGTTGGTTGCCCGGCGGCCGGAGCTGGTGGTCGGCTCGGTGGAGACCAAGCCGGCGTCCTGCATGATCTTGACGATGTTGGAGATCGTGGCCGTGGAGAGTCCGGTTTGCCGTGAAAGCTCAGCCTGCGTGGATGGCCCGCTCAGCAAGCACTCGATGATGCGCTGCTGGTTAAGGTGGCGGAGCGCCGACTGTGAGCCGGGTTTTCTTGGATGGCTCTTCGTTGAGCGCTGCGTTGCGGGCATGACAAGAAGATTGCCCCAGAAGGCATGTTGCAGTCAAGAAGTGAACGCAGCGAGTCCTGCTTCACTGACATACTCCAACGCAAAGCTGTCTGCTAAGTACCCCTTGCGTGGCCCAATATGCGCCCTAACTCCAACTTTTAAGGCGTAAAGCAGGCCTCGCAACAAGGGGTCGCGTGCAATGAGTCCCGCGTTCGGGGGCTCCAGGTCCAATTGCCCCGGAGCGCGCAGCGGAGCCGGGCCTAGGCTTGAAGCAAGAAGATGTTCCTGCCTGCGATCGGCAGGGATCAGGCGAAACAAGGTGGTAATGATGCTGCTAGCACTCCTGCAGGCGAACGCTTCCGTTTTGGACGTGGACGCCAACCTGCGCACTATCGAGGACGCAGCCAATCGTGCCTCCAACGCGGGGGCCGGCCTGCTCCTCACTCCGGAGCTCTTCCCTGTCGGTTATGCTCCATTGCGCCTGCATGCCGAGCTGGACCCCGCAACGCTCCCGGCGATCCGCGAACGCCTGGCCGCGATTGCCCGCACACGCGGGATTGGCTTGGTCTACAGCCTCCCTGCGCTGGCGCTGAAGCCGGAGAGGCACGACGACGCCGCGCAGCCACCGCACGCTGATGACGCTTGGCACATCACGGCTACTTTGCTGGACGCCGGAGGCAACGAGGTCCTCAACTATGCCAAGGTCCACCTCTTCGGTCCCGAAGAGCACAAGGCATTCGTCGGCGCTGAAGAACCTCCCGCCGTCGTGGATTTCAACGGAATCCGCGCGTCGATGCTGATCTGCTACGACGTCGAGTTCCCTGAAGCGGTGCGTGCCGCAGCCACCCGTGGCGCCGAACTCCTGCTGGTACCAACAGCACTGTCGGCAGGGTTCGACAACGTCCCCCAGGTACTCATTCGCGCCCGGGCACTGGAGAGCCAGTTGAACGTGGCCTATGCCAACCACTCAGGGCATGAAGACGTGTACAACTTCCTGGGTGGCAGCGTGGTGGCCGGTCCCGACGGCTCGCTGTTGGCTGCCGCGGGGGAGGGAGCAGCGCTGCTGTTCGCCGAGGTCGGCACGGATACGGTCAAAGCCGCCCGTGACGAAGTTCCGTACCTGCGTGAGCGCAGGCCGGAACTGTACAAGGAATGGGACCGCTAGGACCCGGTCTGGGTTCGCTTGCGGTGGACACGGATGAGGTTGACCAGAGAGGCGATAAACCCGACGGCCAGCAACATGCCTAGGATGGCACGGTTTGCGATGTCGAGTCCAAACCGGAAACCTCCGTCCACGGTGTTGTGCAGGTCAAGATGAGCTGCTTCGACGTTTCCATGGCCCGGGAGCGAGCCCGTCGCCAACCAAACGAGCAGGGCCACTCCAAACGCGACGACGATCGACACCCGCAGTTTGGGGGTGATTGTGGGCAGCTTGGTCACTGTGTTGCTCCTTGTGGATCGAACGCGGGTGGTGTTCCTGAAGCGTACGATCCACGAGGCTTCCCCTAGCCGCCAAATAGGCAAATTAGGTGCTGAGAACAGCAAAAATGAGTGGTGAAAGTGGCTCGCACAGACGGATTTGGCTTCATCTAGGTGGTGCCCAATCTAGGTGGTGCCCACAGGATCAGCCCCGACCAACTCGTCCACATACTGCAGTGCGAACCACAGCTCGGCCCTGACCTGCGCTTGGTTGAGGTCCATGTCCAGGAGTTCGCCCAGCACCCCTATCTGCCGCCGCACACTGTTGCGGTGGAGGCCGAGCAGCTTGGCGGAGCCGTCCCAGCTGCCGTTTTCGCTCAGCCATCCCCGCAGGACGCACAACAGTGGATCCCTCCGGTCAGGTTCCAGAGCCAGCACCGGTGCCAGCAGACGCCCTGCAAGCATGGTCCCTGCTTCCCGGCCCAACAGCCCGGTAACGGACCAGGTCACTTCATCCACCCGGGCACTCACACCACTGGAGACCACGCGGCTTCGCAGTGAGCTTGCACGTTGGTAGGCCGCCGAGAGGCCATGCAATTCGGTGGGTTCACCGATCACCAACCGCCAGCCGAGCTTTTCGACGTCGGCCAACAGGGAGTCGTCCACTTTCAGGCGGGTGATTGCCGCGAAGCCGTACTCGGTGATCTCCACGAGCTTTGTATCGAAGAGCCGGCGCCATTGGAGTACTTCGCGTACGGGACCATCATCCACCGTCCCTTCGACCCGCACCCCCTGTACCACCCTCATCTGGGCGGACCGGGTGGAGGACAGGCTCTGGGCCAGCAGATCCTTCAGGCCGTTGACGTGTTTCGTTCCGCCGGACACCAGCGACTCCGGATGCAGCAACATCGCGGTGGCCAGTTGACTGGGTGCAAGGGAGCCGCTTGTTCGCTGCCGTACGAGTAACTCCAGCAGACCCACGGCGGCCTGGACCACATTGTTCTGCGCAGGAGAGAGGGGAGCGTCCGAACCAAGGATCAACGCACCGAGGTTGGCGTCCTTGGTGCTGCGGAGCGGGTGCCCGAACACCAGCGCTGAACCCGGTTGTTCGAACCCGTCCATCTCCACGCGCGGACCGCTGCCGGACAGCAGTCGCTCGAGCATCGGTGCCAGCAATGAATGTTCGACGCCGGTGCTGCCGCCGGCATTGTGCCCACGGGCACGGACCCGCCCGTCGGCCCCCACCAGCAGTGCCCACACCGGCACGCGTTGGACGAGGGCGGCCAGCAATTCGTGTTCGGGCCTGGGGGAGAGGACCGCGCGCATGAGCTGGCGGTTGGTCTCGGCGAGCTGCCGGAAAACGCGGGCATTATCCGATTCCAGCAGCTGCGAGAATTCCAGGCCGATGGCCGCGAAAGGCACCGATTCCGGGACCTCGAACAAGGTGAGGTTGTGCGTGCGGCATGCCTCAATCAGCGCGGCGGGAACGGCGTCGAAATAGGGCCTGATCCCGAAGCCGAGCGCAGCAACCTTCGCATCCACCAGGCGCCGGACGTAGGCGTCCACCTTCGCCGCCGAGCCGCCCTTCCCAAGGAAAGGCAGCCCGGCGGTGAGGAGGAACTCGCCCTCCGGCAGGTAGGGCGTGGGGTCTTCCAGCTCACTGGGTTCCACCCACCTCAGCAACGAGGCGCCGCTGCCGCCGTCGTGAAGCATGGTCAACTCCGGCGGCAGCTGCTCAACGAACTGTTCGAGCGTGACGAAACTGAGGCGGGCGGTGGCGGGCTCAGGCGACATTGCCCTGCCCGGCGGGAGCCGGCTCCTGGTAGTCGGGGCATTCGTAAGCACTGGTGGAGTAGGCACGGGGGAGGCGTGGCGCTATCCGGTTGATGATTTCGTCGCCGTGGCTGCCGATGGCGGCGCCCCAGTCGTCGGCGCTCGCGGCCCCTGTGGAGGGATCGCCGAAAAGCACAGCGGTGTCACCGACGGCAATGCCGGAGGCGTCCGGCCCGAGATCCACCATGAACTGGTCCATGCAGACTTTGCCGATCACGGGGACACTGCGGCCTGCGATGTTCACTACGGAACGGCCGCTGATGCCCTTGGGAATGCCGTCGGCGTAGCCCAACGGGATGAGTCCGAGGTACCGGGGTTCGTAGGTGATGGCTTGGTGTTCGTAGCTCACGCCTGTGCCTGCGGGGACTTTTTTGACCATCACCAGCGGTGCCGTGACGCTCAGTGCGGGGCGCAGCCCGAAATCGGCCGGGTCCAGATGGTCGGCCGGAGCCAAGCCGTAAATTGCGAGTCCGGCGCGAACCATGTCGAAGTGGAATTCGGGCCGGTCCAGGATGTTCGCGGAGCTCGAAACGTGCCTGAGTTCCGGGGTCAGCCCGGCCTCACGGGCCTCGCGGACGGCGTCCTCGAACTCAGCCACAGCGGCGGCGTTGCCCGGGTGGGCGGGGACATCGGCCCAGGCCAAGTGGGTCCAAAGGCCCCGGACGCGCAGGGTGCCGTCAAGCTCCGCTTGCCGTGCTTGCGCTACGAGTTCGGGCCAGTCTTCCTTGCGTGCGCCGCCGCGGCTCAGGCCGCTGTCCAGTTCGAGATGCACGACGGCGGGACGGCCAAGGCGGGACGCGATGCCTGCCAGCACCTCCAGTTGGCCGACGCTGCCGAGGGAGACATCGATGTCGTTTTCCAGTGCTTCAAGGATGGTGGCGCTTGTCTGGGATGCCAGATAGAGCCAGGAAAGTATGGGCAGGGTGATCCCCGCCTTGCGGAGGGCGATTGCTTCCGTGAGCTGGGCGGTCCCCAGCCAGTCGGCCCCGGCTTCTGCTGCTGTACGGGCGACTTCCACCAGGCCATGCCCGTAGGCGTTGCCCTTGACGACGGCCATGAAAAATGGCGCTTCAGTGCGCTTTTTCAGGGCTTTGACATTGTCTGAAATAGCAGACAGATCAACGGTGACCTGCCCGGAGAGGACCGCCGTAGCGGGCTCTTGATAGTGTGCATTGCGTCTCATGGTTGAACACTATAGGTCATTTTGCACCATGGTGAGAGGTGGCTCACATGCCAGTCTTGTGGAGGGGAAATCGAAACTACTTGGAAGGGACGTCAAGGGTGACTGTGCCTGTGAACACCGAAAACACTGCGGCGGTGAGTGCTGCCAAGCTGGGCCTGGGAGCCCAGCTGTTGCGTCGTAAGCCCATTGGGCAAATGGTCAGCGAGTCAGGCAGCGGCGAAGGCGGCACGCCGCTGGTCCGCAGCTTCGGCGTGCTGCAACTGACCATGATCAGCGTCGGCGCCACCCTGGGCACCGGCATCCTCGTCATCCTCGGCGAATCCGTTCCACTGGCGGGTCCGGCGATCTGGATCTCCTTTGTCATCGCCGGGCTGGCAGCGCTCCTGTCCGCTGTCTCCTACGCCGAAATGGCCGGGCTTGTCCCCGTAGCCGGCTCCAGTTACTCCTACTCCTACGCCACCATGGGCGAAGGAATGGCGTGGATCTGTGGATGGTGCCTCGTCCTCGAATACGCGGTCTCCGTAGCAGCCGTTGCTGTCGGGGCCGGTCAATACGTCAACGAGACCCTGGCTGCGTTCGGGCAATTCCTTCCCGACGCGTTGTCACAGCCGCCGGGAGACGGGGGCCTGGTCAACGTACCTGCCGTGGTGATCGTGGTCTTCGCCATGATCCTCCTGGTCCGGGGAGCCCGTGAGAGCGCATGGATCAATACCGCGATCGTCATCATCAAGGTTGGCATCCTGGTCTTCTTCTGCGCAGTGGCCTTCACGGCGTTCAACGCAGGCAACTTCGAGCCTCTCCTGCCCATGGGGGCCGCCGGTGTTTCGGCCGCCGCCTCAAGCGTGTTCTTCTCCTACATCGGATTCGACGCCGCCTCCACCGCCGGTGAAGAGGCCAAGAACCCCAAGCGCGACCTGCCCCGGGCCATCATGCTCTCCATGGTGATCGTCACCAGCATCTACGTGCTGGTCTCAGTGGCGGCAATCGGTGCCCGTCCTTGGGGATGGTTCGACGGTACCGAAGCGGCCCTGGTGCAGATCCTGCATGAGATCACGGGCCAGCCCTGGATCGCCCTGGTCTTCTCCGTCGGCGCAGTGCTGGCGATCGCCAGCATTGTCCTGACGGTTCTCTACGGGCAAACCCGCATCATGATGTCCATGTCCCGCGATGGCATGGTGCCCAAAATCTTCGGCCGCGTCTCCCACCGAACCGGCACCCCGGTGGCCGGAACGCTCATCATTGGTACCGCCGTCGCCCTCACCGCCGGCTTGGTCCCGCTGGGTGCGCTCGCGGACGCCACCAGCATCGGCACCCTTTTTGCCTTCGCGTTGGTAAACATCGCGGTGATCTATCTTCGGCGGAACCGCCCGGACCTTGAGCGCAGCTTCCGCGTCCCGCTGTATCCGATCACGCCGATCCTGGGCGCCCTCATGTGTGCCTACCTGATGCTCAACCTTGGTGCCGACACCTGGATCACCTTCGGTGTCTGGATGGTGGTGGGCATCGCCATCTACTTCGGCTATGGACGCCGGAACTCCAAGGTAGCCACGCTCAGCGAGCAGGACTACCGTGAACTGACAACCAGGGCCATGGGCCCGGAACCTGTGAAAGCAGCAAAGCCATGACCATCGCTACCGAACTCCCACTCGCAGACGCCGCCGCCGAGGCAGGTGACCGCGGCGCCGGGGCTCCGATCACCATGCTGAACCCGGACTTCCCCTTCAGCTACGACCACTACCTGGCCAACCCGGCCGGACTCGGGGCAGTGCCGGAAGAAAAGTACGGAACCGAGGTGGCCGTCATCGGTGCCGGGCTCTCCGGACTCGTGACTGCCTACGAACTCATGAAGCTCGGCCTCAAGCCGGTGATTTACGAGGCAGACCAGATCGGCGGCCGCCTCCGCACCGCGAGTTTCCCTTCTGCTCCCGGCGTGGTGGCCGATCTCGGCGGCATGCGCTTCCCGGTGTCCGGCAAGGCTTTCTACCACTACGTGGACCTGCTGGGCCTGGACACCAACGATTTCCCGAACCCCATGGCGCCGGCAACGTCCAGCACCGTGATCGAACTGGCAGGCAAGAAGCACTACGCCACCACCGCGGATGAACTGCCAGAGTTCTTCCGCGAGGTCGCCGACGCCTGGAAAGCCGCAATCAACGACGGTGCCGCCTTCGCCCAGATGCAGGAAGCCATCAAAGCCCGCGACACCAAGCGCATCAAGGAACTGTGGAACGCGCTCCTTCCCGAGCTGGACGAGCAGACCTTCTATGGCTTCATCGCCGCCAGCAAGTCCTTCAAGGAAGCCGGGTTCGCCCACCGCGAGGCTTTCGGCCAGGTAGGTTTTGGCACGGGTGGCTGGGACACGGACTTCCCCAACTCCATCCTCGAGATCCTGCGCGTCGTGTACACCGACGCCGACGACCAGCACCGCTCCATCGTCGGTGGAGCGCAAAGGCTCCCTGAGGCACTGTGGAACCACGCGCCGTCGGGCATTAAGCACTGGCCGGAAGGCACGTCGCTGGCCTCGCTGCACTCCGGTTCGCCACGCGGGGCAGTGGACAACATCCGCCGCGCGGATAACGGTGACCTTGTTGTCCGGGAGAACTGGGGGCGCGAAGCCAACTACCAGGCCGTGGTGACCACCTGCCAGTCCTGGCTGCTGTCCACCCGCATCCACACCGAAGAAGCGCTCTTTCCGGCTGAGATGTGGACCGCCATTGAACGCTCGCACTACATGCAGTCGTCCAAGACCTTCGTGATGGTTGACCGCCCGTTCTGGAAAGACATCGACCCGGAGACCGGCCGCGAAGTGTTGTCCATGACCCTCACCGACCGCCTCAACCGGGCAACATACTTGCTCGACGACGGCCCGGACAAGCCCGCTGTCATCCTCCTGTCCTACACCTGGAACGACGATGCCCTGAAGTGGCTCGCGCTCACCGCGGAGGAGCGGGTGAAGCTGATGCTGCACTCGCTGGAGCAGATTTACCCGGGCGTGGATATTGCCAGCCACATTGTGGGCCAGCCCATTACGGTGTCCTGGGAAGCCGATCCGAACTTCATGGGTGCTTTCAAAGCGAACCTGCCCGGGCATTACCGTTACCAGCAGCGCCTGTTCACGCACTTCAAGCAGGACAAGCTGCCCCAGGACCAGCGCGGCATCTTCCTGGCCGGCGACGACGTGTCCTTCACGGCAGGATGGGCAGAAGGCGCCGTGACCACGGGCCTGAACGCGGTGTGGGGCGTCGTGAACCACCTGGGTGGATCTTCCGCTGCCGGGAACCCCGGTCCGGGTGACCTGCTGGACGAGCTCGGCCCGATTTCGCTGGACTAAACCCCTTACGTTGCGAGGCCCGCTCTGCGCACTAAATCCCTTGGATAGTGCGAGGAGCGGGCCTCGCATTCGGCGTTAAGAGGCGTGCATGTCCCGGTGGGCGGCGGCCAGTTCCTTGTAGTGGGCGGCGTTGTGCTTCACGCCCTCGAATTCCTCGTCCGTGAGCTCACGCCGGACCTTCGCCGGTACACCGGCTACAAGTGATCGCGGCGGGATGACCGTGCCCTCCAGGACCACGGCGCCGGCCGCGATGAGCGAACCCGTCCCGATCACTGCCCCGTTGAGAATGGTGGCACTCATGCCGATCAGGCAGTCGTCCTCCACAGTGCAACCATGGACTACTGCGCTGTGCCCCACAGAGACGCGCTCACCAACGGTGCAGGGGAAGCCGGGGTCCGCATGCAGGACAACGTTGTCCTGGAGATTGGATCCCGCGCCAACTTTGATGGCCGCGGTGTCGGCCCGGACGGAGACGCCGTAAAAGGCGCTGGAGTCCTGGGCCAGCGTGGCTTTTCCGATGATTGATGCCGTTGGTGCCACGAAGGCGGTTTCATGGATGGCCGGGGTATCCCCGGCGAACGTGTAAGAGGGAGCCATGTGCCCCAGCATATTCCCAACCAGGGGACAGCAAACGTCGCTATGAGGGGTCAGTGGAGCGTTTGCTGTCCCCTGGTTGGGTGGAGGGGTTAGTTGAACACCACGGTGCGGGTGCCATCCAGGAGCACCCGGTGTTCGGCGTGCCACTGGACGGCCTGTGCCAGGGTGTGGCCCTCGACGTCGCGGCCCATTTGGACGAACTGCGCTGCCGTGCGGGCGTGGTCCACCCGGATGACTTCCTGCTCGATGATCGGACCCTCGTCCAGGTCCGCGGTCACATAGTGTGCCGTGGCGCCGATGATCTTTACGCCGCGGGCGTGCGCCTGGTGGTACGGCTTGGCCCCCTTGAAGGAGGGGAGGAACGAGTGGTGGATGTTGATGGCCTTGCCGTTCAGCTCCGTGCAAAGTTCGTTGGAGAGGACCTGCATGTAGCGGGCCAGGACTGTGAGCTCAACGTCGTGCCCGGCAATGAGTTTCAGGAGCTCTGCCTCGGCCTGCGGCTTGGTGTCGGCAGTGACGGGGATGTGGTGGAACGGGATGCCGTAGAACTCGGCCAAGGGCTCGAGGTCGCGGTGGTTGGACACAATGGCCGGAACCTCGATCGGCAGGGTTCCGGCCCGCTGCTGGAACAACAGGTCATTCAGGCAGTGGGCATCCTTGGAACACAGAATGATGGTGCGCACCTTTTCGCCGACGGGGTTGATCTGCCACGTCATGCCGAAGGTTTCGGCCACAGGCTGCAGGGCCGCCGTCAGTTCCGCTTGGGTGCTCGACGTCGTTGCCTCCACGCGCATGAAGAAGTTGCCTGTAGTGGGGCTTCCGTATTGTTGCGAATCGGCGATGTTGCACCCCGCACCAAGGAGGGCGCCGGCAACAGCGTGGACGATGCCGGGACGGTCAGGGCAGGAAAGGGTCACAACAAAAGCGGTGGAGTCAGTCACACGAACAAGCCTACCGGTGCTGCCTTGTTGTACTGTTAACGGGTCGCAACTGGCGTTGGGTGGACTACCACCAGGGAGCGGCAATCACGAAGACCACGGATCGTACGCCTGGGCCGAGGGTCATGTCTTACCGTCGCACGCACGTGACCGATGCCTCCCGTCATCAACGGGACGCGGGAATGCTGCTGCCGGTAGCCTGACCTGTAGCACCACCCGTTGCCTAGCCAGGAGATCTCCGTGACTAACACCACTACTTCAGCGTCTGTCAGCAACCAGTCGCTCGCCGAACTCGACCCCGAGATCGCGGCAGTCCTTGATCAGGAGCTTGGCCGCCAGCGCGGCACCCTGGAAATGATTGCCTCTGAAAACTTCGCCCCCCGCGCCGTGATGGAAGCCCAGGGCTCTGTCCTGACCAACAAGTACGCCGAGGGTTACCCGGGCAAGCGCTACTACGGCGGCTGTGAATACGTCGACGTCGCTGAGCAGCTTGCCATCGACCGCGTCAAGGCACTGTTCGGCGCCGAGTACGCCAACGTCCAGCCGCACTCCGGCGCCCAGGCAAATGCCGCAGCACTGTCCGCCATGATCACCCCGGGCGACAAGATCCTTGGCCTGTCCCTGGCACACGGTGGGCACCTGACCCACGGCATGAAGCTGAACTTCTCCGGCAAGCTCTACAACGTAGCTGCCTACCAGGTGGAAGAAGACAACTTCCGCATCGACATGGACAAGCTCCGCGAGCAGGCCATCGCCGAGAAGCCGCAGGTCATCATCGCCGGCTGGTCCGCGTACCCCCGCCACCTCGACTTCGCTGCCTTCCGCTCCATCGCGGACGAAGTTGGCGCCCTGCTCTGGACGGACATGGCCCACTTCGCCGGCCTGGTGGCAGCAGGCCTGCACCCGAGCCCGGTGCCGCACTCCGACGTCGTCACCTCCACCGTGCACAAGACCCTCGCAGGCCCGCGTTCCGGCGTCATCCTGGCCAAGGAGCAGTACGGCAAGAAGATCAACTCCAACGTCTTCCCGGGCCAGCAGGGCGGCCCGCTCATGCACGTCATCGCGGCCAAGGCTGTTGCCTTCAAGATCGCCGGCGGCGAAGAGTTCAAGGAGCGCCAGGAGCGCGTCCTTGAGGGTGCCAAGATCATCGCCGACCGCCTGAACCAGTCCGACGTCGCAGAAGCCGGCGTCTCGGTCCTCACCGGTGGCACCGACGTCCACCTGGTCCTGGTTGACCTGCGCAACTCGCAGCTGGACGGCCAGCAGGCCGAAGACCTCCTGCACTCTGTGGGAATCACCGTGAACCGCAACGCTGTTCCGTTCGACCCCCGCCCGCCGATGGTCACCTCGGGCCTGCGCATCGGTACGCCGGCCCTGGCTACCCGCGGGTTCGGTGCCACGGAGTTCACCGAGGTTGCCGAGATCATTGCCACCGCACTGAAGTCCGGCTCCGCCGCCGACGTCGAAAGCCTCCAGGCCCGCGTCGACAAGCTGGCCGCCGACTTCCCGCTGTACCCGCAGCACGAGCAGTGGTAAACGGCCTTCCCAAGGCCGAAACAGCACTACCCGGGCATTGAACCGGAGCCGACGGGATCCGCCGCCACACTTGAGGCGGCGGATCCCGTTGGCATGAGCCTCCCACAGTTCACCCACCAGAAAGAGCAGCTGGAATGACACAGTCCACCGCACAGATCCTTGACGGCAAGGCCACCGCCGCAGCCATCAAGGCAGAACTGACCGAACGCGTTTCCATCCTGGCCGGCAAAGGCATCGTCCCGGGCCTGGGTACCATCCTGGTGGGTTCGGACCCCGGCAGCACCTGGTACGTCGGCGGCAAGCACAAGGACTGCGCCGAGGTCGGCATCCAGTCCATCCGTCGCGACCTGCCTGAGGACATCACCCAGGAAGAACTGCTCAAGGTTGTCCAGGAGCTCAACGAAAACCCTGAATGCACGGGCTACATCGTCCAGCTTCCGCTGCCCAAGCACATCGACCAGGACGTCATCCTTGAAGCCATGGACCCGGACAAGGACGCCGACGGCCTTCACCCCATGAACCTTGGCCGCCTCGTGGCCAACGTGAACGGCGAGATGAAGTCCCCGCTGCCCTGCACCCCCAAGGGCTGTGTGGAGCTGCTTCGCCGCCACAACATTGAACTCCAGGGCAAGCGCGTCCTGGTGGTCGGCCGAGGCGTCACCATCGGCCGCCCGATCGGCTTGCTCCTGACCCGCAAGGAAGTCAACGCCACCGTGATCCTGGCTCACACCGGAACCGTGGACCTGCCCGCGGAACTGAAGCAGGCCGACGTCGTAATCGCTGCTGCCGGAGTGCCGCACATGATCAAGGCAGAGGACCTCAAGCCGGGTGCCATTGTGCTCGACGTCGGTGTCAGCCGCGTTGACGACGGCAACGGCAAGGCTGTGGTCACCGGTGACGTTGACCCGGCTGCTGCCGACGTTGCCGCCTGGCTGTCCCCGAATCCGGGCGGCGTGGGTCCGATGACCCGCGCGATGCTGCTCGCCAACGTGGTGGAGAGCGCCGAGCGCCGGGCCGGCATCGCCTGAGATTCCCAAACAGTGCAGGGCGCCTGCTCCCCATGGAGCAGGTGCCCTGCACTTTTAAGCCGTAAGTCCTGACGGTCCGGAATCAATCCGTTGTGGCTGCAAACACGCCGCGGTAGAGCGCTGCTGCTGCAACGGCGCCGGCGGTCGGGGCAACAATGAACACCCAGAGTTGGCCGAACGCCCAGCCCTCGCCGTAGAGGGCCGTCGCGATGGAACGTGCCGGGTTCACCGAAGTGTTTGTCACCGGGATGCTGACCAGGTGGATCAGCGTGAGGCTGAGACCAATGGCAAGGGCGGCGAACCCTGGCGTTGCCCGCCGGTCCGTAACGCCGAGGATGACCAGGACGAAGACTGCGGTCAGCACGAACTCGATCACCAAGGCCGGGACGAGGCCAAAGCCTCCGGGGGAGTGATCGCCGAAACCATTGGAGGCGAAGCCACTGGCCCGGGCGGAAGTGAAGAAGCCGTTGGGGCCGCCGGCGGCGATGGCGGCCAGGACGCTGGAAGCTACCGCACCGCCCACAACCTGGGCCACAATGTACGCCGCGATGTCCTTGGCGGGAAACCGCCCGGCAACTGCCAGTCCGATAGTGACGGCCGGGTTGAAGTGCCCACCCGAGACGTGGCCGAACGCGTAAGCGCCTGCAACGACGGTCAGACCGAACGCCAGTGATACGCCGAGAAGCCCCACGCCCAAGGTGTTGGCTGGATCCGGGAAGTTCGCTGCGAACAGGGCTGTCCCCACGCCACCAAAGACCAGGATGAAAGTACCAAGGGCTTCGGCTCCCAGCCTGGAAATCAAGGTCGGGCTGGTATCAGGAACGGTGGGACGCGGAGCGGTGCGGGTATTACGGCTGACCATGCTGGGCCTTTCACATGCTGGGTAAGGAGACGGGGATGTTTCAACGGCTACTGGTCCGAAGCCTCGCCGTCATCACCCTTGACCTTTGCTACATAGTCCGACGCAGCACCCTGAACGAGATCAACCTGGTTGGCGAACTTGCCGTCGGTCTTTTCATCGAAGATGTCGCCGGCCTTTTCGATGCCATCCTGAATGGCCTCTTCGTTGCCTTCGATGAGGTCCTTTGCTTTGCCCTGCAGATCATCGAAAAGTCCCATGGGGGTTCTCCTAGCCATACGTTGAGATTGCCGCGGAGGCGATTTGCTCCACATATGGACGGTCTGCCGGAAGGCAGGTTCGTGACGCGGTTCAGCCCATCTTTTCCGGAACACGCGGCGCTCGCGGGGGCGACTATATTCAATAAATTTGCGGAATAGATCTTTCACATCTTCCCCGGCGCTACTAGTCTGCTGAGGGTGCACAATGAAGCAATCCGCTCTGCCTCGCCGGAATCACCACAAGCCAGCTTCGACATGAACCCACCCACAGTCATCAGCGCACACAACCTCACCAAGACCTACGGTGAGCTCACCGCTGTCGACAACATCTCCTTCGACGTGCCGGCAGGGGAGTCTTTCGGACTGCTGGGGCCCAACGGCGCCGGGAAATCGACCACCATGAAAATGATCGGCGGCGTCTCCCAACGTACGTCCGGCTCGCTGAACATCATGGGCCTGGACCCCGAGACGCATGGCCCCGAGGTCCGCGCGCACCTGGGTGTGGTTCCCCAGCAGGACAACCTGGACGAAGAGCTCAAGGTTCGGGAAAACCTCATTGTCTATGGCCGGTACTTCGGGCTGCCCCTAAGCTACCTGCGGCCCAAAGCCGATGAGCTCCTGGAATTCGCCCAGCTCACGGACAAAGCCAACTCAAAGGTTGATGCGCTCTCCGGCGGCATGAAGCGACGGCTCACCATCGCCCGTTCGCTCATCAATGAACCTCGCATCCTGCTCCTGGACGAGCCCACCACCGGCCTGGATCCGCAGGCGCGCCACATTCTCTGGGACCGGCTGTTCAGGCTCAAGGAAAGCGGGGTCACGCTCATCCTCACTACGCACTACATGGACGAGGCCGAGCAGCTGTGCGACCGGCTCATCGTGGTGGACAAGGGCCGGATCATGGCCGAAGGCTCGCCGGCGGCATTGATCCGCGAGCATTCGTCGCGCGAAGTACTCGAGCTCAGGTTCGGTTCCGAGCGGAACGCGACAATCGGCGTCGAACTTCAAGCCATCGGCGAGCGGCTCGAGACGTTGCCTGACCGCGTGCTGATCTACGCACACGATGGCGAGGCCGCGCTGGAACAGGTCACCGCCCGCGGACTGAGGCCGCTGACATCGCTGGTGCGGCGCTCCTCACTGGAGGACGTGTTCCTCCGGCTGACGGGCAGGAGCCTCGTTGACTAGGGGACCGTTGACTGACAAACCAGGCACGACGGCGGCGCCCCCTTTGCGGGCGCACGCACCTGAGGTTTCGGCTGCCCGGGCGCGCCGTTGGGGTTCCTTCTTCTACGCCGAGCAAGTCCTGAGGGTCATGCGCAATTACGGCTGGTCCGTGATCCTGTACAGCGTGGGGCAGCCCGTGGCGTATCTGTTCGCCATGGGAGTTGGCCTGGCCAGTTTGGTGGACGCCAACAGTGTGTCGGCCTTCGGCGGGGTGAGTTACCTGGAGTTCGTGGCGCCGGCCCTGCTGGTATCCGCTGCGGTGATGACGGCGTCGGGAGAGTTTTCCTATCCTGTCACGGATGGATTCAAGTGGCGCCGCGTGTTTTACGGGCCGCATGCCTCGCCGTTGACACCGCAGCAGATCGCCAGCGGACACATCATGGCCAGCACGCTGAGGTTCCTGCTGCAGTCGGTGGTCTACTTCGCGGTAGTGGCCATGTTCGGTGCATCGCCGGGTCCGTGGGGTTGGGTCTCTGCGATCGTCGCGACTGTTGCGGCACTTTCCTTCGGGTTGCCGCTTATGGCCTATGCTGCGAGCATCACGCAGGATAAAGGGCAGTTCGCGTTGGTTCAGCGGTTCATCGTTATGCCACTGTTCCTCTTCTCCGGGACGTTCTTCCCCTTGGACACCTTGCCGATGGCCGTGCGCTGGATCGGCTGGCTCTCCCCGGTCTGGCACGGGACGGAGCTGGGCCGGGTGTTCACCTACGGGATGGACGAAAACCCTTTGCTGACCATCACTCATGCGGTGTTCCTGCTGGCGTCGGCCGTGGTGGGCTGGGTTCTGGTCCGCCGCCAATTCGTGAAAAGGATGGGCTCATGAGCGTCCTGACGGGTGGGCACAGCGCCACCGATGTTGCCAGGCAACGCAAGTTCGGTTCCCTGTACTCCCGCAACGCCCGGGCCGTGGTGGGGCGTGGCCTGATGGCCGCGAAATCCAGCACTTGGCTGGTCCTGGTGTCCGGGTTTTTCGAGCCCGTGCTCTTCCTGCTGGCCATGGGGGTGGGTATGGGCTCGATCGTGGGTACCGTGCAAGGGCCGGGAGGTGCGGAGATCAGCTATGCCGCTTACATCGCCCCTGCACTCCTGGCGGTTTCTGCGATGAACGGTGCCATCTACGACTCCACGTGGAACGTCTTCTTCAAGATGAACTTTGCCAAGCTGTATCAGGGGATGCTCTACACCTCCCTTGGCCCGTTGGACGTTGCCATCGGGGAAATTTTCCTGGCGTTGCTGCGCGGTCTTCTCTATGCCACAGGGTTCACGGCGGTCATGGGTGTGATGGGGCTGCTCACCAGTTGGTGGGCCATCCTGGTGATTCCAGCGTCGGTGTTGATCGCTTTCGGCTTCGCCAGCTTCGGCATGGGGATCACCAGCTTCATGAAGACCTTCCAGCAGATGGACTGGATCAACTTCTTCCTCCTGCCCATGTTCCTGTTCAGCGCCACGTTCTATCCGCTGAGTGTCTACCCGCAGCCGATCCAGTGGTTCATCCAGGCCATGCCCCTGTGGCACGGAGTGGAGCTTCTGCGGCAGATCAGTGTGGGTGTCTTCACCCCTGCCACCGCCATCCACGTGGGCTATTACCTGGTGATGATCGCCCTGGGAATCATGCTCACCACAGGAAGGCTCCGCCGACTCTTCCTCAAGTGATGGAGTTTTTGTACAGCTGACGCGCCTACGGGGGTCTTTCAGGCGCATCAGGTATACAAAAACCCGCGTGTTCGCCGTCCGTGGAAGCGTCCGGGGCACCTTCGTGCGTTTGAGAGAATGGGTTCATGCAATCTCTCGGTGACCCACACCCGTCCACGTCCGCCGCCGGCAAAGGCATGTTCAAGGGCTTCCGCATCGGTGGCTTGGGGATGACGGTCGTCATCATCGCCTTCCTGGTAGCCGTCATCTTTGCGGCCAACCAGAACGACGTCGTCGGTTGGGTCGTGGCTGTGGTGGCCTTCGGTTGGCTGGCTTTGGCCACCTTCGTGGTCCTGAGTATCCGCAGGGCAGCCCAGCGGGCAGGAGCAAAGCTGACTGAAGCGCACAATGCGTTCAACGCAGCAGCCGGCCGCGCGCCGTCGTCGAACGTTGCTGACAACGGCGGCACCCGTGTGGTCGCCGAGCGCAGCCAGGCGGACGAGGTCCGGGACCTCAAGCTTGACCACTCCTTCAAGATCGTTCAGGTCCAGGTCCGGGTAGTCGACGAGGAACGCGCCAAGGGTGCCGCCGCGAACCAGGACACCATCAACCGCGCCCTGGAAACCATCGCCATTACGGCCACCAATGCCAGGGACATGATCAAGTCTTCCGGCGGCTCGGACGAGCCCGTGGCCGGCACCATCATCGACTAGAGTAGAGCGGGTGAGTACGGCATTGAAGAAGGACTTCCTTCGCATCGCATCAGTCAACGTCAACGGCCTCAGGGCTGCCTACAAAAACGGCATGGCGGAATGGCTGGAGCCGCGCGAGGTCGACATTCTTTGCCTGCAGGAAGTCCGCGCACCTGACGACATCGTCAGGAAGCTGATCGGCGAAGGCTGGCACATCCTCCACACCGAAGCTGAAGCAAAGGGCCGCGCAGGCGTGGCCATTGCTTCCCGTGAGGAACCTACGGCAACCCGCGTGGGCATCGGCGACTCCTACTTCGATACCTCAGGACGCTGGGTTGAAGCCGACTTCAACGTCAAGAACGCGGCGGGGGAGTCCTCCACGCTGTCCGTTGTCAGCGCCTACGTGCACTCCGGCGAAGTCGGCACCCCGAAGCAGGATGACAAGTTCCGCTTCCTCGATGCCATGATCACCCGGCTTCCTGAGCTCGCCAAACACAGCGACCACGCTTTGGTAGTTGGCGATCTCAATGTCGGGCACACGGAACTCGATATCAAGAACTGGAAGGGCAACGTCAAGCGTGCCGGCTTCCTCCCGGAGGAGCGGGCTTATTTTGACCGCTTCCTCGGCGAAGAAATCGGATGGAGGGATGTCCACAGGGGCCTGGCAGGAAATGTCGCCGGCCCCTACACCTGGTGGTCCCAGCGCGGTAAGGCCTTTGACACTGACACTGGCTGGCGCATCGACTACCACCTGGCCACCCCGGACCTCGCGGCAGCTGCTTTCTCCGCTGTGGTTGACCGGGCGCCTTCGTGGGACACCCGCTTTTCCGACCACGCACCGCTGGTAGTCGACTACCGGCTCCAAGTTCCCTAAGGTATTCCTCCATGACAAGCTCCACCACTGAAACCGCCACGGCTGCCGGCACGTCCACCAAGCTGGCCGTAGGCGCCAAGCACAGGGTGCTCTCCGGCATGCAGCCCTCTGCTGACTCGCTGCACCTCGGCAACTACCTCGGCGCCCTGGTCAACTGGGTCCGTATGCAGGACGAGTACGACGCCGTCTTCTTCATCCCGGACCTGCACGCCATCACGGTGCCGCAGGATCCCGCGGAGCTCGCCCGGCGTACCAGGGTCACCGCCGCCCAGTACATCGCTGGTGGCGTTGACGTGGAAAAGTGCACCTTGTTCGTCCAGTCCCAGGTGCCGGAGCACGCCCAGCTGGCGTGGGTCCTGAACTGCATCACCGGCATGGGCGAGGCCGCCCGCATGACCCAGTTCAAGGACAAGGCCCAGAAGCAGGGTTCAGACCACGCCAGCGTTGGCCTGTTCACCTATCCCATCCTGCAGGCCGCGGACATCCTGCTGTACCAGCCGCACGGTGTACCGGTGGGCGAGGACCAGCGGCAGCACGTGGAGCTGAGCCGGGACCTGGCCAACCGCTTCAACAGCCGGTTCGGGGAGACCTTCCAGGTACCTGAGGCCTTCATCCAGAAGGAATCGGCCAAGATCTACGACCTCCAGAACCCCACAGCCAAGATGTCCAAGTCCGCCGAATCACCGGCCGGCCTCATCAACCTGTTGGACGACCCCAAGACCGTGGCCAAGCGCATCAAGTCAGCCGTCACGGACACCGAAACCGAGATCCGCTACGACCGTGAGAACAAGCCAGGCGTATCCAACCTGCTGACCATCTACGCGGCCATCAGTGGTACTCCGGTGGAGAAGATTGTGGCGGACTACCAGGGCAAGATGTACGGACACCTGAAGGTGGACCTGGCCGAGCTCGTCTCCGGGCACCTGGCACCTATCCGTGAACGGGCCAACGAACTCCTGGCCGACCCTGCGGAACTGGACCGGCTCCTGGCACACGGTGCGGACAAGGCACGGGAAATCGCCTCTGCCACCCTCGCTGACGTCTACTCCAAGGTTGGCTTCCTGCCCTACCGCGGGGCCCTCGGGAACCAGGGAGCCCTCTAAGTCCATGTGCGCCGCTGGCCAGCTCAACGTCAAGACCGACACCCGCAAGGGTGTGGGTCCTGACGACTCCCGCCAGCCCGCTGTCACCGGCGCTGATTGCGGCGCCGGTGAGGCCATGTGCGTGGGAGTGATCCTGGGCTTCCCGCCGGAGGTGGCCCGCGAACTTCAGGAATGGCGGGCTTCCTTCGGAGACCCGATGGCTGATGTCATTCCCGCCCACATCACGTTGATCACCACCACCCCCACCCAGGACTGGGCGGCTACCCGTGAACACGTGAGGGAAGTAGCCCGCAACCAGGAGCCCTTCCACATCACGATCTCCGGCACGGGATCCTTCCGGCCCGTCTCGCCCGTGGTGTTCGTAAATGTCGAAGAAGGCTTTGAGGAATGCGTGCAATTGCACGAGAAACTCCAGAGCGGCCCCCTCGAACGGACACTTCCTTTTCCCTACCATCCGCACGTGACCGTGGCGCACGACGTCGCCCAGGAAAATCTTGATGAGGCCGAAACGGTCCTCAGAGATTACCGAGCCACCTTCCCTGTGGTTAGCATGGGACTTTACGAGCACGACACCAACGGAATTTGGCAGCTACGGGAAGAGCTCGACTTTGGCGGCGATACTGACGAAGAACAGCAAGCGGATTCAGGCCGCGGAGGCAGACGCTCCTCCACTGCCAACTGAACTGGCGAAACTCAAGCTTGAGCTGCTCCGGAAGCGGCAGGACTGGGGTCATGCCAAGCGCGCCGGGGAAGGTCCGCTGAAGAAAGCCGGTGCCTTCTTCGCGCTTTTCATGGCTCGACTGAACACCAACCGGGCCATGCGCTCGTTCCAGCACTACACGCGCCAACACGGGCCCCTCTTGAGTGCCGGCATCGGTTTCAACATGTTCTTCTCTGTAACAGGTCTTCTCACCACGGGCTTCGCCATCGCCGGCATTGTCTTGGGCGGCAACCCGGTACTGGAGGACGCGGTTATCCGAAGCGTGGCCTCCGCGGCGCCGGGCTTGCTGCAGGTCAACGGCGGCGAGGGCCTGGTGGATCCCCAGTCGCTGCTCAATCCCTCGGGCCTGGGCTGGACCGCGGTCATCGCTGCCGCCGTCACCATCTTCACCTCCCTCGGCTGGATCGCGAGCGTCAGGGAAGGCTTGCGTGGCGTCATGAACGACGGCCCCTTGGTGCGTAATGCCATCCTTCAGAAGCTTATCGATGCCGGCACCCTGCTGCTTCTCGGTGTGATCCTGGTGGTCAGTGCCGGCGCCTCCCTGATTTTTGGAACAGCGGCGGATTGGTTCTTCCAGCTGCTGCGCCTTGATGAGAATGTCGCCGCCCCGATTGCCGCGGTCGTGAAAATTGTGGTTCCGCTGTTGCTGAACTGCGCGACGGCGGCGGTACTGTTCCGCGTCGCCGGTGGCCTCTCTTTAACCCGGCGCGCGTTCCTCGAAGGAGTAGTGCTGGCAGGTGTAGGAACCACCGTTCTGCAGTTTTTCAGTACTGAACTTCTTGCCCGTTCCGGCAACAACCCCGTTTTGGCGTCGTTCGCCATCATCATTGGCCTGCTGATCTGGTTCAACCTGGTGAGCCAGGTGTACTTGGTTTCGGCATCGTGGTCGGCTGTTCGTGAGGCGGATACGGAGTCGGGGGAGAATCCACGGAAGAAGGTCCTCGGTTCGCGTCGCGTAGTGCCGCGTACCTGACCAGCAATTGGAGGCAGAATGAACAATCAGCTGTGGATTTCCTGCCTGCTGGGTGCTGCCGTGGGGCTGATTGTCGGGCAGTTGATCTTCAACTCTCCCTTCCTGGGGATCCTTGTGGGCATTGGTCTTGGCGCTCTCGTGGGAGCCGCAGCAGGCCCCCGCCCCCGTTAACAAGTGCAACGCGGGGTCACTTATGGCCCATGATCCACCCTTTGATGGGCCATAAGTGACCCCGCGTTGCTTGGAAACTAGGGGGATTGCACCAGTCCTTCCCACCTCACAGTCCACTCCGGCGGGAAACCCGGGGCCTGACGATCCGGTCCGTTGTCCCAGCCCGCCGCCATCAGGGCCGCCGCGGCCAGCAGCCCACCATTGCCGGGCAGGTACAACGGCAGAGAGTCGGTTTGGCGGTTGTGGCCGTTGGGAAGCACCGTGTTCTTGCCGGCGTCCAGCAGGAGCGCGTCCACAGCGGCCCCAGGATCGCCCAGGCGTGCGGCGGTCATGGCCATGACGGGGTAATCCCAACCCCACGTGCTGCCCCAGTCCCAGTCCGCCAGGACGTCCTTCAACGTAGCGCGCATGACGTCCGGGTCGATCACCGCAGTCTGCGGGAGGACCCCCAGTGCGCACAGCATGGACGGGTGGTCCGTGCGGATGGTGAAGGGCTCCACATCGATGGCGGCATACACGCCGTCCACCACCCGCGGACGGACCATGCCGTCGGCCACCTCCGACCATGCAGGCACAGGCTCCAGTCCCAGCCGTTCCCGCCAGGTGGCCGCTGTTTGGAGCCCCCACTGCCAATACGCCAGCTCAAATGTGGGGTTTGTGACCGTCGATCTGATCGCGCCATAACTCTCCTGCGCCGGAATCAGGGGCGGCCCCAACTCAAACCCCCTCGGCGTGGGATGGGCGAAACTGGCCATGAAAGCCGCCGATTCGAACACGATCTCCGCGAACTCCTCCAGCACCTCCCGCGTGGGATCGGCCCGGTACACCAGCTCGGCCAGGTAAATGGGATGCGGTTGTTGCCAGATGAGGAAAGTGCCGATGGTGCTGGGGCTCTCCCGACCATCCGGTCCCACCTGTTTGGGCCAGCGGACACCGTCAAAACCCTGCTGCTTGGCGGTCTGCCTCGCTGCATCCAAAACCGTTGAATACCACCGCAGGGACGGCAGCAGGAGCTCCACCCGGTTCCAGTGCGCGAAATGGGCCGCGTGCCACCAGTGCATTTCCAGGTGGAAGCGGCCACGCCAGGAATTGCACACGAGCCCCGTCTCCTGCGGCGGCAGCGATCCTGAACAGTTGATTGTCGTCAGATATTGGGACAGGACAATCCGTCGTTCCAATTCCTTGGCCCGGGGATCGGTGGTCGAGTCCAGTTCAATCGCGCCGCCGGAGCACCAGAACCGCGGCCACCAGTCGGCCGAGGCTGCCGCGACGCAGCTGCCGGCTTCCAGTTCCGGAGAACGCACGACGCCGGCCCCTGGCTTCGCCTGCTGGCTCGCCACAGTGGTTGCTTGGCCTTCTTTGCTGCCACGCGGGATGCAATCCCCGTCGCCGGCTGAAACAAAGGCGATGGAGAGGTCCAGGTCGTCCCGCTTGGCGCTGATCCGCACGGAGTGCTCGCCCGCCTGCTCAAGGTCCAGGCCGTTCCCAGTGACCACGACGTCATACCGGGAGTTATCCAGTTCGCGGTGCACTACCCAACTCGTGGCGTCGTGAACTGCGGCTTCGGCAGGCAGGTCCAGCATCGTGGTGTGGGCCTCGGGCTTCGTCCAGTCGGCGGCGTCGTGCCAGGCTTCGGACCCGTACGGGAAGTCGATGCCGATCAGCAGTCCGTGCCCCAAGGCGGGAGACTCCACACGCAAGCCGAGCCGGTCGACGTCGGGATGGCACGCCGTCGTGACCTTGACGGGGTGACCTGCCAGCATGAAGCGGCTGGTCACCGTGCCGGTCCACAGGTCCAGAGTCTGTTCGGTTGCCGTGACATCTGACGGTGTCAGGGCGCGTTCCTGACCGTCCTCGATCAGCCGGAAACCGATCCGGCCGAGGTCCAGTCGATGCGGGTTGGCTCTCAGCCACGTCTCGGCGGCGGAGGTATCCGTCTCCCGGTCGTTGACGATCTCGCCCACCATGTCCACGTACGGGACGGGTCCGCGGGGTGAATCGTAGAGGACGGTGGAATCGGCCAGAGTGTAGGGCCCGGCGGGCGGAACTGAGTGCCAAGCCCACTGCGCTTGGGTCCCAAGGAGTGTTCCGGGCGGGAGTCCGTCCCTTGCCCCGACGGGGTACAGGCCGGGAAATGTCTGGAGGCCCGTGAGGTCCATGGTGAACGCAAATTCGCCGTTGCCCACAGAGACCGGGCTTCGCGGGTCCAGGGCCCGCTGGTGTACGTTGTGCCGGCGGACAAGGGCTTCCCGGTCGATGGCTTTCCTGTCACCGGAACCGGCTGCGGGCTCGAGTACTACCGTGTCGTCGAGTTCGCGCAGGGGAAAGAACGCAGCGCGCTCATCAGGACTTTTGTTGGGCTGGTGCAAGGTAAGGAACAGGCCGCCGTCCAAGTGACGGGCGATCATGCCGTGCCCGCCGTCCTTGCTCCACAACGCCACGGGTTCCTGGGCCCATGGGCCCAGCACGGTCCCCGACTCGCTGCGGGCAACACCCATGGCGTAGCCCTCCTCACCGAAGCTGGACCAGAGCATGATCAGCTTGCCGCTGGAGAGCCTGTGCAGGAACGGGCCATCGGTGACGTGCGGGGGTGCGCCGCTGTGGGACGGTCTGTCCAAGGGGCGGGACCAAGGGGCCTCGGAAGCCGTGAACAGCACACGCGGTTCGCCTTGTGCGCTCCGGAGGTCGGGACTGAGCCGTTGGGCGACCACGGCGCCGTCGTCGATTTGCTTCCACTCGTGGCAGAACACCAGCCACGGCACCCCCTCCTGGTCCACGTGCAGCGTTCCGTCAAGGCACTCCCATTCGGAGGGAGTGACAGGTCCGTTGCTCCAGGGCTCATACGGGCCTTCAGGCTCCACGGCAGAGAGTATCTGGGTTCCACGGGAGTGGCCGGGGGCGGTGAAGGTCGCAAACATGTAATAGCGGCCGCGGTACTGGTGGACTTCGGGCGCCCAGTATTGTTCCTTGCTCCAGAAACCGGGAGCGGGACGGAAAGCGGGGAACGGCCCCTCCCATGCCACGAGGTCTTTGCTCCTGTAGCAGTCGAAGCCCGTGGCCGGACCGGACCAGATGTTTTCGTCAGTGCTGCCAAAGAGCAGGTACTCCTTGGAGCCGGGGAGCGTCAGGACGTAGGGGTCCCGGATCTGGATCTGTTCCAAGCGTTGGGGCATGGCGGACTCCTCGCGGAATGAATAGTTCATGGCCTGAACCATTGACGAATATACACCCTTTTGATACGTTTCAGGAACCGTTTTCTCAAGGCTGAAAGAAGCTTACCCAATGACGCGTAAATCTCTCCGAAAAATTCGCAAATCCCTGGCGTTCCTTACTGCCGTGGGCATGCTGGGACTCACCGCAGCATGTTCCAGTCCATCCTCCAACCAAGCTGAAGACGGGCCAGTGGAAATCCGTTTCTCATGGTGGGGAAACGCCTCCCGTGCCGAGCTGACCAACAAAGCCATCAAGGAGTTCGAAGCCGCCAATCCCAACATCAAGGTCAAGCCCGAGTACGGCGACATCGGTGGCTACTTCGACAAACTGGCCACCCAGGTGGCAGCCAACGATGCCCCGGATGTCATCACCATGGGCGGGGCCTACCCTGCCGAATACGCCAACCGCGGCGCACTTCTGGACCTCTCCAAGGTGCAGGGCTCACTGGATCTGTCAAAGCTGGATCAGGGTGCTGTGGAAAACGGCCAGGTGAAAGGGAAGCAATATGGTGTCTCCACCGGGGCCAACGCACTGGCGATCGTGGTGAACCCTGCTGTCTTCCAGGCGGCAGGAGTTGCCCTTCCGGATGACAGCAAGTGGTCGTGGGATGACTTCGCCAAGGTGGCCGCGGACATTACGGCCAAGAGCCCCAAGGGGACCTACGGTACGGCGACGGTTCTAACCCATGACTCCCTGGATGCCTTCGCCCGCCAGCGCGGGAAGTCCCTGTACACCCAGGACGGTCAGCTGGGCCTGGACAAGGACACTGTGCAGGACTACTTCGACTTCTCGTTGAAGCTCAGCGAATCAGGTGCGGCCCCCAGCGCCTCCGAGACGGTCGAGAAGCTCAATGCCAGCACGGAGCAGACGCTCATGGGCATGGGGCAAGCCGGCATGATGCTCACCTGGAGCAACTCCCTCACTGCGCTCAGCAAGGCATCGGGGGCCGACCTGAAATTGCTCAAGCTCCCCGGCGAGACGCCCACCCCGGGCATCTGGCTTCAGTCCTCGCAGTTCTACACCATTTCCGCCCGCAGCAAGCACACGGATGCCGCTGCCAAACTGGTGAGCTTCCTGGTGAACAACGAGGCCGCGGCCAAGATCATCCAGAGCGACCGTGGCGTACCCAGCAATGCGGGAATGCGCACGGCCGTCCAGGACCTGCTGACGCCCCAGGGCAAGGTTGAGGCCGCCTACATCGACCAGATCGGCAAGATGGACTTCGCCCCAACGTACATCGGACCTACCGGTTCCACTGCCGTTTCCGAGATCACGGCCCGCATCAACACCGAGGTCCTGTTCAAGCGGCTGACCCCGGAGAAGGCAGCCGAGCAGTGGCTCAGTGAAAGCAAGGCCGCCATCGGCAAGTAGCTACCCAACTAAGGGACAGCAGATGCTCTGCTGACGCCTCAGTGGAGCGTTTGCTGTCCCCTACTTGGGTGGGCAGGGCCGTCAGGTGGCGTCGCGGATCTCCAGATACGGGTCGGCCCAGGCGCCGATGATGCGGGCCACCCGGGCGGCCTGGCCCTTCCCCGTCAGGAGATGTTCGCTGCCTTCAAGGGAGATGAAGCTTCGCGGATGCCGGGCAGTGCGGAAGATTTCACTCGCGTTGTCGATGCCCACGGTGTTGTCGGTGGGGGAGTGCATCACCATTAGGGGCTTGTGGAGCGTCCGGATGCAGTCGCGCAGGTCAGCCCGCTCTACGTCCTCCACGAAGTGCCGGCGGATCTCCATGGGACGTCCGCCCAGGTCCACCACGGCGCTGCCGTCGCGCAAAATGGATTCGATTTCGGCGTCGAACATGTGCTCGACATGCTTGGGTTCATACGGCGCACCGACAGTCACCACGGCGTTCAGCCCCGGAATGTCACGGGCAGCGGCCAGCACAGCCGCCCCGCCGAACGAGTGTCCTACCAGCAAAGAGATCTCCCGGCCTGTGAGCCGCATGAAGTCTGCCGCCAGGATGGTGTCGGCCACCTTGACGCTGAACGATCCAGCCGACCATTCGCCTTCGGACCCGCCGAGGCCCAGGTTGTCGAACCGGAGCATGCCAACACCCTGCTCGGCCAGGCCCTTGCAGATACGCGACGCCGCAGGGCTGTCCTTGCCCAGCGTCAGCCCGTGCGAGTACACGCCCCAGCCCCGCACGGGACCTTCGGGTACGTCCACAATTCCGGCCAGCGTATCGCCGGTGCTTCCCGTGAAGCTGATCTTCTCAGAGCGTGACACGCTGGTCTCCTTGCGTTGCGTTGTGGGTTGCGGCAGTTGATTAACGACGACGGCGCCCCTCACCTGCGCAGGTGAGCGGCGCCGTCGTCGTGCTGTTCTTGAGGGAACGGCTGACTAGATCTTGCGGGCCAGGATGGCTTGCTTGACCTCGGCGATTGCCTTGGTCACCTGGATGCCACGGGGGCATGCTTCCGAGCAGTTGAAGGTGGTGCGGCAGCGCCACACGCCTTCCTTGTCGTTGAGGATCTCAAGGCGCATGTCGCCGGCGTCATCACGGGAATCGAAGATGAAGCGGTGTGCGTTGACGATCGCTGCCGGGCCGAAGTACTGGCCGTCGGTCCAGAAGACCGGGCAGGACGAGGTGCAAGCTGCGCACAGGATGCACTTGGTGGTGTCGTCAAAGCGCTCACGGTCCTCGACGGACTGCAGGCGTTCCTTGGTGGGCTCGTGGCCCTTGTTGATCAGGAACGGCATCACTTCGCGGAAGGACTGGAAGAACGGTTCCATGTCCACGATCAGGTCCTTCTCCACGGGGAGGCCCTTGATCGGCTCGACGGTGATGGGCTTGGACGTGTCCAGGTCCTTCAGCAGCGTCTTGCAGGCGAGGCGGTTGCGGCCGTTGATGCGCATCGCATCGGAGCCACAGACACCGTGGGCGCAGGAGCGGCGGAACGAAACCGTGCCGTCGATCTCCCACTTGACCTTGTGCAGGGCGTCCAGCACACGGTCCGTGCCGTACATGGTCAGCTTGTAGTCGTCCCAGCGCGCTTCTTCCGAGATCTCCGGATCGTAGCGGCGCACGCGGAGCGTGATGTGGAACGTGGGAATTTCACCGTCGCCGGCAACACTCGCCGGGAGCTCGATCTTGGATGCGGGCTCTGCCATTTCGGTCGTCATTAGTACTTACGCTCCATCGGCTCGTAACGGGTGAAGATTACGGGCTTCGTCTCCAGACGGATGCCCGCAACGGATTCCGCCGAGGAGGCGGCAGTGACAGAGTTGTCCAGGTAAGCCATGGAGTGCTTCATGAACTTCTCGTCGTCGCGGTCCGGGAAGTCCTCGCGGTAGTGGCCACCACGGGACTCCTCGCGGTGCAGGGCACCGACGGTCATGACCTTGGCCATGTCCAGCAGGAAGCCCAGCTCCACGGCTTCCAGGAGGTCCAGGTTGAAGCGCTTGCCCTTGTCCTGGACGGTAACGTGCTTGTACCGCTCTTCGAAGGATGCGATGTCGCGGAGAACCTGCTCCAGGGATTCCTTGGTGCGGAAAACCTGCATGTTGGCATCCATGGTGTCCTGCAGTTCCTTGCGGATCTGCGCGACGCGCTCGGTGCCGTTGCCGCTGAGCAGGCCATCAAGGATGCCGCGGGTCATTGCCTCGGGGTTCTCCGGCAGCTCGACGAAGTCGGCGGTCTTGGAGTACTCCGCTGCGGCGATGCCGGCACGCTTGCCGAAGACGTTGATGTCCAGGAGCGAGTTGGTGCCCAGACGGTTCGAGCCGTGGACGGAGACACAGGCAACTTCACCGGCTGCGTACAGGCCGGGAACGATCGTGTCGTTGTCCTGGAGCACCTCGGTGGAGATGTTGGTGGGGATGCCGCCCATGGCGTAGTGCGCCGTCGGGAACACCGGGACGGGATCGGTGAACGGTTCCACACCAAGGTAGGTGCGGGCGAACTCCGTGATGTCCGGAAGCTTGGCCTCGATGTGTGCAGGCTCAAGGTGGGTTAGGTCCAGGAGGACGTAGTCCTTGTTCGGGCCACAACCGCGTCCCTCACGAACTTCGTTGGCCATGGCGCGGGCCACGATGTCACGGGGTGCGAGGTCCTTGATGGTGGGGGCGTAGCGCTCCATGAAGCGCTCACCTTCGGAGTTACGCAGGATGGCACCTTCACCACGTGCACCCTCGGTCAGGAGGATGCCCAGGCCGGCGAGGCCTGTCGGGTGGAACTGGAAGAACTCCATGTCTTCCAGGGGGATGCCGCGGCGGAAGGCGATGCCCATGCCGTCACCGGTCAGGGTGTGGGCGTTGGAGGTGGTCTTGAAGACCTTGCCGGCGCCGCCGGAGGCGAAGACGACGGACTTGGCCTGGAAGACGTGCAGTTCGCCGGAAGCGAGGTCATAGGAGACGACGCCGGCAACACGCTTCTGCTTGTACGGCGTACCGTCCTCGCGTACGGCGTCTTCCTCGACGATCAGGAGGTCAAGGACGTAGTACTCGTTGTAGAACTCAACGTTGTGCTTGACACAGTTTTGGTACAGGGTCTGGAGGATCATGTGACCGGTGCGGTCTGCTGCATAGCAGGCGCGACGGACGGGAGCCTTGCCGTGGTCACGGGTGTGGCCACCGAAGCGTCGCTGGTCGATCCGGCCCTCGGGGGTGCGGTTGAACGGCAGACCCATCTTTTCCAGGTCCAGCACGGCGTCGATGGCTTCCTTCGCCATGACCTCGGCTGCGTCCTGGTCAACCAGGTAGTCGCCACCCTTGATGGTGTCAAAGGTGTGCCATTCCCAGTTGTCTTCCTCGACGTTGGCCAGTGCTGCACACATGCCACCCTGCGCTGCACCGGTGTGCGAGCGGGTGGGGTAGAGCTTGGTCAGTACCGCTGTGCGTGCGCGCTGACCGGACTCGATCGCGGCGCGCATGCCGGCGCCACCTGCACCGACAATGACGACGTCGTACTTATGGACCTGCATACCAGATGCTCTCTCTTTCAAAAATTCAGATGGTCGGCGGAGGCTGCTCCGCTACTTCAGGCGGACCGGCAAGCCGGCCACGCCGATGCGGCACGGGCCGCTACGGTGCCGGGCAGAATCCGCCGGGAAGCTGGACGCCGTCGACGACGGGGCACGGGTTGAACGTGAAGATCACCAGGGTGCCCAGGATGATGATGACCAGCGTGGCCGCGTAGAGGACCATCTTGAGCCAGAAGCGCGTGGAATCCTTCTCGGCGTAGTCATTGATGATGGTGCGGACACCGTTGGTGCCGTGCAGCATGGCAAGCCACAGCATGGCCAGGTCCCAGAACTGCCAGAACGGATCGGCCCACTTGCCGGCGACGAAACCGAAGTCGATGGCGTGGATGCCTTCGCCGACCAGGAGGTTCACGAAGAGGTGGCCGAAGATCAGCACCACCAGCACGATGCCGGACAGGCGCATGAAGAGCCAGGCGATCATCTCGAAGTTGCCGCGGCTGGAGCCATTGCGGTTGTACTTCGGGGCGATCTTCCCGGTGCGTGGTGTTTCGATGGTTGTCATGGCTTAGTGGCCTCCCAGCGCGAGGGAAAGGTGGCGGATGGCGAAGCCGGCGAACGTGACCAGCCACAGTGCAAGCACGACCCACAGCATCTGGCGCTGGTACTTCGCGCCCTTCTTCCAGAAGTCGATCGCGATCACGCGCAGGCCGTTGAAGGCGTGGAAGATGATCGCAGCGACCAGGCCCGTTTCACCCAGGGCCATGAGGGGGTTCTTGTAGGCACCAATGACGGCCGTGTAGGCCTCAGGGGACACGCGCACCAATGAGGTGTCCAGCACATGGACCAACAAGAAGAAAAAGATCACTACACCGGTAATACGGTGTCCAACCCAGGACCACATGCCTTCACGGCCGCGGTACAAGGTGCCAGCTGGTTTTGTCGGCACTGATTAAACCTTCCTGCAACACAGCGGCGCTGGCATGGGATCCATGCGGGGGGAACGCCTGCTGCGAGAGCACTCGTAGCTCACGCCTAAATCTAGGCTTCGCTCACAGCATATTCAATTTAGGCCCGGCTTCTCTGCTTGTTAATTCCATGTTTCCTGCCCGGATTCAGGCGATTTTGGGCACTGTCTGAGACGAACGCCACATCCGTGGCGTTCTGCGGAGCTTCCCGGTTGCGTCGGATAAAGTGTTGCGGTGAGTACAGAAGACGCGAAATACCCGGAATCGCCCATGAACCGCTTCCATGCGGTCATTCCGGCGGGCGGTGTGGGGACCCGGCTATGGCCACTCTCGCGTGCCGCTGCGCCTAAATTCCTGCACGACCTCACCGGCTCGGGCAGCACCTTGTTGAGGGCTACCTACGACCGCTTGGAGCCGCTGGCCGGCGAACGCGTTCTGGTCGTAACAGGCGAAGCCCACCGCGCAGCAGTCTGCCGCCAGCTCCCCGAAGTGGGCGACGACGAGCTCGTCCTTGAGAGTGAGCCCAAGGACTCCGGCGCCGCCATCGGCCTTGCCGCGGCCATCCTTTACCGCCGCGATCCTGACACCATCATGGGCTCCTTCGCCGCGGACCAGGTGATCAGCCCCGACGACCTCTTCCAGGAGACGGTCCGCGAAGCGATCTACACCGCGGCCGAAGGCAAGATCGTCACCATCGGCATCAAGCCCACGCACCCGTCCACGGGCTTCGGCTACATCCGCTCCGGCGCCGCGCTCAACATTGAGGGTGCGCCGAATGCCCTGGCCGTTGCGGAGTTCGTTGAGAAGCCCAGCCAGGAAGTAGCCGACAAGTACGTCGAGGCAGGCGATTACGTGTGGAACGCCGGCATGTTCGTCGCTCCCGTGGCGCTGATGCTCAAGCACCTCCAAGCCAACCAGCCCGAGCTCTTCGCAGGCCTCCAGGAGATTGCCGCGGCATGGGACACTCCGCAGCGTGCCGAAGTAACGGCCCGGGTGTGGCCCACCCTGCCCAAGATTGCCATTGACTACGCCGTCGCCGAGCCCGCAGCGGCAGCCGGCGATGTCGCCGTCGTGCCCGGCACCTTCCGCTGGGACGACGTCGGCGACTTTGCGGCGATCGGTCGCCTGAACAACGCCGGCGACGTCGATGAAGTGACGGTTCTCGGCGAGGGCGCACGCGTGTTCGCGGAGAACGCCAGTGGCGTGGTGGTTTCCGATACCAAGCGCGTCATCGCCCTCATCGGCATCAAGGACGTCGTGATCGTGGATACCCCGGACGCGCTGCTGGTTACCACCAAGGAACATGCCCAGTTGGTGAAGGGCACCGTGGATGCGCTGAAAGCCAGCGGAGACACGGACGTCCTGTAGCGCCGTCTTATACCGTGAGCCACCTCTTTGGTTGTCCTGCGTCTGAACGCGGCGTAACCAAGAGGTGGCTTTCGTTCTTCCTGTGCCGTGGATGGCTAGAGTTGTGACGTGCGCAATTACACAACTGAAACTGAGCCCACTCCTGTCGTTGGCCCCTGGGTTGATGAACTGTTGCCAGGACTCATCGAATTCCGGCGCGACCTCCATGCGCACCCGGAGCTGTCCTTCAAGGAGTTCCGGACCACGGACAAGCTCGTAGAACGACTGGAAGCGGCCGGGCTGAATCCTCGTCGGCTCGAAGGCACCGGCCTGACGGTCGATGTGGGGGAGGGGCCCATCGCGACAGCCCTTCGCGGTGATATTGATGCCTTGCCGATCATCGAGGAAACCGGCCTGCCGTTCGCCTCCAAGAACCACGGTGTCACCCACGCCTGCGGGCACGACATCCACACCACCACCATGCTGGGCATCGCCTTGGTTCTCCAGCGCATGCACAAGAACAATCCGTTGGGCGGCACGGTCCGGATCATCTTCCAGCCGGCCGAGGAAACTATGCCTGGCGGGGCGTTGTCCTGCATCGAACAGGGTGTTCTGGAAGGTGTTCCGCGCATCCTGGCCCTGCACTGCGATCCGCGCATCAACGTTGGCCAGATCGGTACCCGCATCGGCGCCATCACTTCTGCCTCCGACACCATAAAGATCGAACTGTCCGGGCGCGGTGGGCACACGTCCCGTCCGCATCTGACCGAAGACCTGGTCTTCGCGCTGGCGCAGATCGCCGTCAACGTGCCCGCTGTCCTTTCCCGGCGGGTCGATGTCCGCAGTGGTGTGTCCGTGGTGTGGGGGCAGATCTCCGCGGGGTCGGCTCCCAACGCGATTCCCGGCAGCGGATACATGGCGGGCACGATGCGCTGCCTGGACCGCGACGCCTGGCATGACGCTGGTGAGTTGCTGGACGACGTCGTGAAGCAGGTCGCCGCGCCCTACGGCGTGGACGTGCACCTGGAGCACACCCGTGGCGTCCCTCCGGTGGTGAACTCGGAGCACGAAACAGCGCTTATCGAGGCCTCCGCCCGCGCTGAGCTGGGGGAGAACGCCGTGGTCCTGACTCCCCAGTCCATGGGCGGGGAGGATTTCGCGTGGTTCCTGGCGGATCTCCCCGGTGCCATGATGCGCCTGGGCACCCACACTCCGGGCGGCGAAGAATATGACCTGCACCGCGGAGACTTCATCGTGGACGAGCGTGCTCTGGGGTACGCCATCCGGGTCCTCACGGGTGCCGCCCTCCGCACCATCCGGGACCTCGAGCAGTAGCCCAACTGAGGGACAGCACATGCTCTATTGAGCGCTCAGTGGAGCACGTGCTGTCCCTCAGTTGGGTAGTTTGGGCGGGAATGAGTTGTGCGCAATTGAATTGTGCACTATCGTTTTGTCCATGAGTGATGCACCCCGCCTCCGCCACCAGGTCTGCTTCGCGCTGTACTCGGCCTCCAAGGCCGCAACGGCGGTCTACCGCCCCGTGTTGGACGAACTCGGCCTGACGTACCCGCAGTACCTGGTGATGCTGGTGTTGTGGGAGCAGGAGCCGCGAAGTGTCCGTGAACTTGGTGCCGAACTGGGCCTCGATTCCGGAACGTTGTCACCCTTGCTGAAACGCCTTGAGGGCCTGGGGCTCGTGGAGCGCAAGCGCTCCGCCGCCGACGAACGCCGCGTGGACGTCGTGCTGACCGACGCCGGAACAGCCCTCAGTGCCCGGGCCCAGGCAGTGCCGCAACGCCTGGCCGACGCCGCAGGGCTCGACGCCGCCGAGATCCACCAGCTGCACACGACCCTCGGCAAGCTCACGGCCGCGCTGAACAGCTCACTCTGACATTTTTCACGCGATCCAATTCCCGAAGAGAACGGAAAACACCTTGAAGACTCTCTACACAGCCGAGGCACTTGCCTCCGGCGAAGGCCGCGACGGCAACGCCCGCACCAAGGACGGCAAACTGGACGTGGCCCTGGCCAGCCCGGTGGAACTGGGTGGCAACGGCCAGGGAACCAACCCCGAGCAGCTTTTCGCCGCCGGTTACGCTGCGTGCTTCCACTCCGCCCTGAGGCTTGTCGGTCGGAAGGAACGCGCGGATGTCAGCGATTCCGCTGTAGCCGCCAAGATCCACTTCGGCGCATTGACCGACAGCGAAGGCTACGGCCTTGCCGCTGAGCTGGAGATCGCCCTGCCTGCCCTGGACCGCGAAACCGCCGAAGCCTTGATGGCCAAGGCGCACCAGATCTGCCCCTACTCCAACGCCACCCGCGGCAACATGGCCGTTGACCTCAAGCTCGTGGAGTTCGCAGCATGAGCGCCGCCGCCAGCACACCGGTGGAAACCCGTGAAATCCAGCTCGCTTCACGTCCGGTAGGCCGTCCCGCCCCGGAGAACTTCCGCTTGGCGCAGGCCGTGCTGCCCGAGCTCGCTGAAGGCCAGATTCTGGTGAAGAACCACTTCATGTCCGTGGATCCCTACATGCGCGGCCGCATGAACGACGTCAAGTCGTACTCGGCGCCGTTCCGCCTGGATGCAGCGCTCGACGGCGGTGCCGTAGGTGAGGTGATCGCGTCCCGTTCGGACGCGCACAAGGTGGGTGACGTCGTCGTGCATCAACTGGGGTGGCGTGAACACGCGGTGGTGGACGCGGCAGCAACCACGCCGGTGCCGGGCGGGCTTGCTCCGACCTCGGCTTTCCTGGGCGCGCTGGGCATGACCGGCCTGACCGCCTACGCCGGCCTGCTGAAGGTGGCCGAGTTCAAAGAGGGCGACGTCGTCTTCGTCTCCGGTGCGGCCGGCGCAGTTGGTTCCATGGTGGGCCAGATCGCCAAGGCCATGGGTGCCTCCAACGTCATCGGCAGTGCCGGTTCGGCGGAGAAGGTTGCCCGCCTTGAGGAACTCGGATTTGATGCCGCGTTCAACTACAACGACGGCCCTGTCCTCGAGCAGCTCCGGGAAGCTGCGGGGGAGCGCGGGATCGACGTGTACTTCGACAACGTCGGCGGGGAACACCTTGAGGCCGCATTGGCCACCCTCACCGTCGGTGGCCGGGTGGCAATGTGTGGCGCCATCGCCCAGTACAACTCAACCGAGCCGCCGGCCGCCCCACGAAACCTGGCCGTGGCCATCGGCAAGCAGTTGACCCTCCGCGGTTTCCTGGTGGGCGGACAGCGCCAGCACGCTGCCGAGTTTGCCGGGAAAATGGCCGGGTGGCTTGCAGATGGAACCATCAGCTACGACGAGACGATCGTTGACGGCTTGGAAAACGCACCGCAGGCCTTCATTGATCTGCTGGACGGAGCCAACACCGGAAAGATGCTCGTCCGGTTGTAGTCGCGGGTAGCCGGGTGTGACTTGCACACCCGGCTACTGCTTGGTAACAAAAAGTCAACAATCTGTCCGGGAGGGCGGCTTTGTGCTACTCCGGTGTGTTCCAGGCCACTAGGGTTGTTGCTATAAGTGCGCCTCGGCGCAGTGCTGCGAAGCCTCAGTGAAAACAGAATTTCTGCCCCGAAGTTTTTGGAAACGGACACTCATTGACCATCCGTCGTAGCGCCAATCACTTTCTTCCTGGAGGAAAATTGAAGAAACCACTGCGTGCCACCCTGAAGCGCGGTTCAATGGCCGGTGTCGCAACCGTCGGCGCAGCAGCGCTCCTGCTGACCGGCTGTGGCCAGGCCCCCGATGCCGGATCCGGCACCGCTACCAAGAGCGATTTCCTCGGATGCATCGTTTCCGACTCCGGCGGATTCGACGACCAGTCCTTCAACCAGTCCTCGTACGAGGGACTGAAGAAGACTGAGAAGGACCTTGGCATCCAGACCAAGTCGGCCGAGTCCAAGGCCAACAGCGACTTCGAAACCAACCTCAACGGCATGGTTTCCGCAGGCTGCAACCTGACCATCACTGTGGGCTTCCTCCTGGGCGATGCCACCAAGGCTGCAGCCGAGAAGAACACTGACAAGCACTTCGCCATCATCGACTTCGCGTATGACACCCCTGTAGCCAACGTCAAGCCGGTTGTCTACGACACCGCGCAGGCTGCCTACCTGGCGGGCTACGCCGCAGCAGCAACGTCCAAAACCGGCAAGGTGGGCACCTTCGGCGGCATCAAGATCCCGACCGTGACAATCTTCATGGACGGCTTCTACGACGGCGTCCAGGCCTACAACAAGGCCAAGGGCAAGAACGTCCAGGTTGTTGGCTGGGACAAGAACACCCAGGACGGCTCCTTCACCGGTGACTTCGAGAAGCAGGACACCGGCAAGCAGGTCACCATCAACCTGCTGGACCAGGGCGCGGACATCGTCATGCCCGTGGCAGGTCCGGTCGGCAAGGGTGCAGGCGCAGCCCTCAAGGAAGCCAAAGCTGCCGGCAAGGACGTCAAGCTCATCTGGGTTGACTCCGACGGCTACCTGACCGCTCCCGAGTACAAGGACCTCATGCTGACCTCCGTGGTCAAGCAGATGGGCGAGGCCGTTGAAACCGTGGTGAAGGACGACAAGGACGGCAAGTTCAGCAACGAAGCGTACGTTGGCACACTCGCCAACGACGGCGTGGCCATCGCCCCGTTCCACGACCTCGATTCCGCTGTTTCTTCCGAAACCAAGTCCGAACTCGACGCCATCAAGGCGGACATTGTTTCCGGCAAGCTCGTTGTCGAATCGAAGGCAAGCCCCAAGAAGTAAGCAATTCCTGGACGCGCCGCCAGTACCGTGCCCCGGTACTGGCGGCGCGTTTTTGCCCTGACTAGGCTGATCCCAAAGCTCGTGGCTTTGGAGCTGTTCAGCCGTCCCTCGGACTCAAAGAACGGTGGGAGTTGTGAAACTCGAATTGAAGGGGATCTCGAAAGCGTTCGGGACCTTCTATGCCAACCAAGACATCGACCTCGTGGTCGAATCCGGCCAGATCCATTGCCTCCTCGGCGAAAACGGTGCCGGCAAATCAACCCTCATGAACGTGCTCTACGGGCTGTATGAGCCCACTGCCGGCCAGATCCTGGTGGACGACCAGCCGGTGAACTTCCGCGGCCCGGGCGACGCCATGGCTGCCGGCATCGGCATGGTGCACCAGCACTTCATGCTTGTCCCTGTGTTTACGGTGGCCGAAAATGTCGCGCTCGGTGCCGAACCGACGTCGTTTGGCGGTGTCCTCAGCATCGACGAGACCCGGAAAAAGATCCGGGAAATTTCCGACAAGTACGGTTTCGACGTCGATCCCGACGCCCTGGTGGAAGACCTCCCGGTGGGCGTCCAACAGCGCGTCGAAATCATCAAGGCCCTGGTCCGGGAAGCCAAGGTCCTCATCCTGGACGAGCCCACAGCCGTGCTCACCCCGCAGGAAACCGACGAACTGCTGGACATCATGCGCCAGCTCAAAGCCGGCGGGACGTCCATCGTCTTCATCTCGCACAAACTGCGCGAAGTAAAGGCCGTCTCCGACGTGATCACAGTGGTCCGCCGCGGCAAAGTCGTTGGCGACGCACCCCCCACTGCCTCACCCACGGAGCTCGCCGCCATGATGGTGGGCCGCCCGGTCAGCCTGAGCCTGAACAAGGCCGCCGCCCAGCCCAAGGAAACCACGTTCGTCGTCGAAAACCTGACGGTCCGGGCCGCCAACGGAACCAACGTGGTGGACGGGATCAGCTTCGACATCGCGCAGGGAGAGATCCTGGCGATCGCGGGTGTACAGGGCAATGGTCAAACTGAACTGACCGAAGCCATCCTCGGAGTCCAGGAACACGTGACAGGCTCGGTGGTCCTGGACGGGAAGCAACTCCTGGGACTCCCCGTCAAGGACGTGCTGCGCTCCGGCGTCGGCTTTGTTCCCGAAGACCGTACCGTCGACGGCTTGGTGGGTCCTTTCTCCGTCGCCGAGAATCTGGTGCTTGACCTGTACGACCAGGCCCCGTTTGCCAGCGGTATCAGCATGAAGCCCGCCAAGGTGGCCGAACACGCCAAGGCTAAGATCGAGGAATTCGATATCCGCACGCCCTCTGCCGGTTCGGCTGCGGGAACCTTGTCCGGTGGCAACCAGCAAAAAGTGGTCATGGCCCGGGAGCTCTCCCGGCCGCTTCGGTTGTTCATCGCAAGCCAACCAACCCGTGGTGTGGACGTCGGCTCCATCGAATTCCTGCACAAGCGCATTGTTGCCGAGCGGGATGTCGGAACACCGGTGATGATCGTTTCCACGGAGCTGGATGAAGTCATCGAACTCGCAGACAGGATCGCAGTGCTCTACAAGGGCAAACTCGTGGGAATCGTCCCGGCGGGAACACCCCGCGACACGCTCGGCTTGATGATGGCCGGCGTCGGCCCGGAAGGAGGCTCCGATGACCACTAGCAGCGACGGGTCCACCAAGGACCAAACCCCTGGGGAGTCCACAGCGGAAGTACGGGCAGCAGACGTTGCCTTGGATACCGCCGGAGGGACCCTTGAGCCGTCCATTGTCCCGGTTTCGTCCCAGAGTGGAGATCCCGGACACGAACAGGGCAACCTGATGCGTCGCATTGTCATGGGCAATGGCTTCGTGTCTGTTTTGGCCGTCATTGTTGCGCTGTTCCTCGGTGGCTTGCTGATTGCCAGCACCGATTCCCAGGTAGCCAAGACCGCGGGCTATCTCTTCGCCCGTCCCAGCGATTTCCTGACCGCCCTCTGGGCAGCCATGACGGACAGCTACGTGGCGCTCTTCCAGGGCTCGGTCTTCAGCCCCCGGCAGGGCTTCAAGCCGCTCCTGGAAACGATGACGGTTGCCACGCCCCTGATCTGTGCCGGCCTGGGCGTTGCCCTGGCCTTCCGTGCGGGCCTTTTCAACATCGGTGCGCAGGGGCAGATCATCATCAGCGCCACCCTTGCCGCCTACGTCGGGTTCACCTGGCACCTGCCCTTCGGCCTGCACCTGCTTCTCGTTATCATCATGGGTGTCCTCGGCGGCGCCGCATGGGGCGCGATCGTCGGTATCCTCAAGGCCCGGACCGGCGCGCACGAGGTCATCGTGACCATCATGCTGAACTATGTGGCCTTGTTCCTGCTGGACTTCCTCCTGAACACCGCAGCGTTCCGGCGGCCGGGGGACAACAGCCCCATCTCGCCGCGTTTGGATGAATCCGCAACCTACCCGGTGCTCATTCCGGGATCCCGGCTCCACCTTGGCTTCCTTGTGGCCATCGCGCTGACCTACGGCGTGTGGTGGATGTTGAACCGGTCCACCGTCGGCTTTGAATTCCGCGCCGTTGGTGCGAATCCCATCGCTGCCCGCACGGCCGGCGTCAAGGTACCCCGGGCCACCATCCTCGTGATGGCACTGGCCGGTGCCTTGGCCGCATTCGGTGGCGTCGCGCAGGTCGCCGGCACCGAAAAGGTGCTGACCGGCGGTGTGGCGGCCCAGATCGGATTCGACTCCATCACTGTTGCCTTGCTCGGCCGCAGCACGCCGTGGGGGACCTTCTTCGCGGGACTGTTGTTCGGTGCCTTCCGCGCCGGTGCCGTGCAGATGCAGATCCAAACCGGAACACCCATCGACATCGTGCTGGTGGTCCAGTCCCTGATCGTCCTGTTCATCGCTGCTCCGCCACTGATCCGATCGATCTTCCGGCTGGAAGGCAAGAAAAAGAAGAAGGACAAGACACCGAAGGCGGCCCCTGAAGCTGCCCTTGCCAACGCCACCGGAGGTGCCAAATGAGCGCGACAACCACTGCCCCCAAGTCGGGTTCCACGGCCCTGCCGGGGTTCCGACCGTCCTTGAAAGTTCCCGTTTCACTGGGCGTCCTGGCCCTTGTTGCACTGGTCTTCTTTGGCTTCCTCGGCTCGGACAAGACAGCGGAGATGAAGATCAGCGATACCGGCGACGCGGTAGCCGTCCCGGCGCTGATGATTCCCGGCCAAGTGGGTGGCATCGTGCTCGGCATCCTGTTGCTGGCTATGGCTGCCTACTCGATCTACCTCTGGACAAAGGGAGAAAAGTCGCCAAAGTGGCTTCCCATAGCGTTCGCCGTGGTCTTCGTTTTCGCCCTGTTGGTGTGGATTGTGGCCGGTGCCCGTCAGCCGTCCATTTCCCTGGCAGGCCTGGTGGCCGGTTCGGTGACCCTCGCGGTTCCGTTGGTCTTCGGCTCGCTTTCGGGCGTCCTGTGTGAGCGTGTCGGCGTGGTCAACATCGCCATCGAAGGCCAGCTCCTGGGAGGCGCTTTCACCGCGGCCCTGGTGGCGACCATGACCGGAAGCCCGTACATCGGCCTGATCGCCGCGGCCGCTGCCGGTGCGGTCGTCTCCATGGTCCTCGCGGTGTTCAGCATCAAGTACCTCGTGAACCAGATCATCGTCGGTGTTGTGCTCAACGTCCTGGTGTCCGGCCTGACGGGCTTCCTGTACGGCACGCTCATGGTCCCCAACAAGGAACAGTTCAACACTCCGGGCCGTCTGGATATCCTGCCCATCCCGCTGCTCTCGGACATCCCCATCATTGGGCCCATCCTGTTCGAACAGTCCATCGCCGGCTACCTCATGTACATCGCTGTGGCCGTCGTCTGGTTCGGCTTGTTCAAGACCCGCTGGGGCCTGCGCGTCCGCGCCGTCGGTGAGCACCCGCAGGCTGCGGACACCTTGGGCATCAACGTCAACGCAACGCGTTTCTGGAACGTCACCCTGGGCGGTGCTATCGCCGGCATCGGTGGCGCGGTGTTCACCCTGGTGACCATCGACTCCTTCACCAAGGACATCTCCGGTGGCCGCGGCTTCATTGCGCTGGCTGCCCTGATCTTTGGCCGATGGAACCCGATCGGGGCGTTCCTGGCGTCGCTGCTGTTCGGTTTTGCGTACAACCTGCAGTCCATTCTGGGCATCATCGGAACGCCCGTTCCCAGCCAGTTCATGGCCATGCTGCCGTACCTGGTGACCATCTTCGCCGTCGCCGGCCTGGTGGGTAAGTCGCGGCCACCGGCCGCAAGCGGCATACCGTACGTGAAGGGTTGACGATGCCAGCGGATGACGTCGACTGGCAGGCCCTGGAAGCTGCCGCGGTCCAGGCCATGGCCAATGCCTATGCTCCCTACTCGAAGTTCCCGGTGGGGGCTGCGGCCCTCACCGAGGACGGCAGGATCGTCAGCGGCTGCAATGTGGAGAACGCCAGCTACGGACTGACTCTCTGCGCCGAGTGCGCCCTGGTTGGCCAACTCCACATGAGCGGCGGCGGCAGGATCGCCGCTTTCTATTGCGTGGACGGCCAGGGCAATGTGCTCATGCCATGCGGACGCTGCCGCCAGCTGCTCTACGAATTCCGGGCACCCGGGATGCAGCTCATGACTACCCAAGGCATCAAAACCATGGACCAGGTGCTTCCTGACGCTTTTGGTCCTGAACATCTGGAGGAGACCCTTGACCAGCACTGAAGCCTTCGACGCTGTCCAGATCATCACCATCAAACGTGACAAGGGCACGCTCACCCCGGAACAGATCGACTGGACCATCGACGCCTATACGCGCGGCGTCATCGCTGAGGAACAGATGGCGGCCCTGAACATGGCCATCCTGCTCAACGGCATGGACCGCCAGGAGATTTCGCGCTGGACTTCCGCGATGATCGCCTCGGGTGAGCGGATGGACTTTTCGTCGCTGACAACGCCCGACGGCGGCCGGAAAGCCACCAGCGACAAGCACTCCACCGGTGGGGTAGGGGACAAGATCACCTTGCCGCTGGCCCCGTTGGTGGCTGTTTTCGGCGTCGCTGTACCGCAGTTGTCCGGCCGCGGCCTTGGCCACACCGGGGGAACCCTGGACAAGCTCGAGGCGATTCCCGGGTGGCGCGCCAACCTCAGCAACGACGAGATCATGGCCCAGCTGCAGGACGTGGGTGCTGTGATCTGTGCTGCCGGATCGGGTCTGGCTCCCGCGGACAAGAAGCTGTACGCCTTGCGCGATGTCACCGGGACGGTGGAGGCGATTCCGCTGATTGCGTCCTCAATCATGAGCAAAAAGATCGCCGAAGGCACGGGCTCGTTGGTCCTGGACGTCAAAGTGGGCTCCGGAGCGTTCATGAAGGACGAAGCCAAGGCCCGGGAGCTTGCCGAAACGATGGTGGCACTGGGCAAGGATGCAGGCGTACACACCGTTGCCTTGCTTACCGACATGTCGACGCCGTTGGGACTCACAGCAGGCAACGCCATCGAAGTGGAAGAGTCAGTGGAGGTCCTCGCGGGAGGCGGTCCGGAAGACGTCGTCGAACTTACCGTCCGCTTGGCCGAGGAGATGCTGGCCGGTGCCGGTATCCACGACGCCGATCCGGCGGCCGCGCTCAAGGACGGCCGCGCGATGGACGTCTGGAACCGGATGATCGAGGCCCAAGGCGGCGATCCCCGGGCGGCGTTGCCGGTAGCCAAGGAGTCGGAGGTGGTTTACGCCCCCGCCGACGGTGTCCTGGTCGAGCTGGACGCACTGTCCGTGGGCGTCGCAGCTTGGCGGCTCGGCGCCGGCAGGGCCCGCAAGGAGGACAAAGTGCAGGCCGGGGCAGGCGTCCGGATGCACGCCAAGCCCGGAGCCCTGGTGCGCGCGGGCGAGCCGTTGATGACGCTCCTGACGGACACCCCGGAGAAGTTCGACCGGGCCAAGGAAGCTCTCCGCGACGCGGTGGTCATTGCCCCGGAGGGTTCGCGGCCGGGCAGTCAGCTGATTATCAGCAGAATCGCCTAGGCTTAATTGTTCCGGGCCATCCAGCGGGTGGCCCGGAACATTTGTCACCCGGCGCCTGTGGGGGAGCCGCCTACCTTAAGGAAACCGTGCAGGGCATCAACGATTTCATCCTGGCCGCGGCGGGACAGCCGTGGGTGCTGTTCCTGGTGTTGGCGTGCTGCCTGATTGACGGCTTCTTTCCTCCCATACCCAGCGAGTCCGTGGTGGTGGGCCTCAGCGCTGTATCCGGCAGCAGCGGTGTGCCGAACATCTGGCTGCTGGGCCTCATGGCGGCCTTTGGCGCCTTCGCCGGGGACAACATCGCGTACATCATCGGCAGCCGGATCGGTACGCAGCGATGGCGCTGGATGCGCAGGCAACGGATGCAGGGTGCTTTCCGCTGGGCGGGCAAGGAACTCCGACGCCGGGCCGCCTCGCTCATCATGGTGGCCAGGTTCATTCCCATCGGCCGGGTGGCAGTCAACCTCACCGCCGGAGCAACGCACTTCAACCATCGCCGCTTTGTGGCTCTGACTGCGCTTTCGGCGATTCTGTGGGCCAGCTACTCCGTGGTCCTGGGGTACTTCTTTGGCGTGTGGTTCGAGCACAACCATCTGCTGGGGGCCGTCATCGCGATTGTGGTGGCAGTAATCCTTGGCGTCATTATTGACCGCATCATCAGCAAGGTCCGCGGTGCCGCGCCCCTGGACGGCAAGAACATCGCCGAACAGGATGCCCCGCCTCCACCCACGGTATGACGCCCGTGGCCTCCCAAGATCAGTCCGCCGGTTGACGCCGCAGCAAGGCCCGGCCGATAGCGTTAAGCGTGTGATTCCACGGCTGGGGCGTAGCGAACGACGTCCCGGCCATGGGACACTAAGAGCGACTTCGATCACACTGTCAAGTCATATTCATCTAGGAGCTACCGCCGCGTGGAGTTTTTGAACCAAATGCTCGAGCATGCAGCCGGGCAGCCCTGGATATATCCCGTACTTCTCGTCTTCTTCTTCATTGACGGATTTGCCACCATCCTCCCCAGCGAAACAGCCATTGTTGGTCTCTCGGCGCTGTCCCTTCACAGCGGAGAACCGAATCTTTGGATCCTGGGCGCAACGGCCCTGGTGGGAGCCATGGCCGGCGACAACATGGCGTACATGCTGGGGCGCAAAATTGGCCTGACCCGCTGGAAGTGGATGCGCCGCCCCAAGGTACAAAAAATGTTCGCATGGGCCCAGTACGAACTCGACAAGCGCGGCGCTGTGCTGATCTTCACGGCCCGCTACATTCCGTGGGGCCGCGTTGCCGTGAACTACGTCGCGGGACAGACCGGCTTCCGGCACCGGACCTTCTTCTGGCTAGACGCCTTCGCGTGCATCACGTGGGTGGCATACTCCATCGGCATCGGCCTGCTTGCCGGTCAATGGGTGCACCACAATCCGCTCCTGGGCGTTGGTATCGCCGTTGCCTTCGCTGTGGTGCTGGGTATCATCGTGGATCACACGCTCCGCTGGTGGCACAAATACCTTGAGAAAAGGGACCACTCCAAGGAGGCCGCCGCAGCCGCGCAGGCTCCGTCGATGGATGAGTCCCACAAGGCCGTGGTGGGCGTCGACCGTTCCAAGCCCGCTGGCTAAGGTCCGGCCGTCCCCCTAGTCTTAGTACGTGACTGAGCCCATACTTGACGCTGCCCCTGCCCTCGACTTCGATCTGAAGAGCCTGCCCAAGGTTTCCCTTCATGACCACCTGGATGGTGGCCTCCGCCCCGCCACCATCATTGAACTCGCCCAGGCTGTGGGCCACACGCTTCCCTCCACCGACCCTGTGGCCCTCGGCCAATGGTTCCGTGACTCCGCCGATTCCGGTTCCTTGGTCCGGTACCTCGAGACGTTCGACCACACCATCGCCGTGATGCAGACCAAGGAAGGCCTGTTCCGGGTTGCCAAGGAGTTCGTCGAGGACCTGGCTGAAGACGGCGTGGTGTACGGCGAAGTCCGTTGGGCGCCGGAGCAGCACCTCCAGAAGGGCTTGACCCTTGATGAAGTGGTGGATGCCGTCCAGGCTGGCCTTGAGGCGGGCGTGGATGCCGCCGAGGAGCGTGGCCAGCAGATCCAGGTGGGCCAGCTGATCACTGCCATGCGCCATGCTGACCGTGGCCAGGAGATCGCCGAACTCGCGGTCCGCCACCGGACCAACGGAGCCGTTGGTTTCGACATTGCCGGCGCTGAGGACGGCTTCCTGCCATCGCGCTTCAAGGACGCCTTCACCTACTTGGCGGAGAACAACTTCCCCGCCACTATTCACGCTGGAGAAGCCGCCGGGCTGGAAAGCATCCAGTCCGCACTTGTTGATGGCAGGGCCTTGCGCCTGGGCCACGGCGTGCGGATTGCCGAGGACATTTCGGTCGAGTTCGAGGACAACCCGGACGACGACGGCGAGGGCACCGTTGGCATGGTGACCATCGGCAACGTTGCCGGCTGGGTCCGCGACCGTGGAATCGCCCTGGAGATCTGCCCGTCCTCGAACCTGCAAACCGGAGCAATTTCCGGTTTCGGCGAGGGCATCGAGAGCCACCCGGTGGACATGCTCTTCCAACTGGGCTTCAACGTGACCATCAACACCGATAACCGCCTGATGAGCGGGGTCACCCTGACGGACGAGTTCGAGCTCCTGGTGGAAACCTTCGACTACGACCTCGATGACCTGCTGGAACTGACCCTCAACGCAGCTGAGGCAGCCTTCCTCCCGCTGGATGAGCGCGAAGCTTTGGTCGAGTACATCAACGATGCCTACGCCAACCTCGGCTGACAAAACCAGCCTCGACGAGCTGCTGGGAACGGTTGCCGCCCTGCGTGAGCACTGCCCCTGGATGGGGGCGCTCACGCACGAGTCGCTGGTTGAGTACCTGATCGAGGAAGCCTATGAAGTGGTGGACTCGATCGAAGCCGGCGCTGTTGACGATGAGCTCCGCGGCGAGCTGGGTGATGTGCTGCTCCAGGTAGTGCTTCATGCCCGGCTCGCCGAGGAGCGCGGCAGTTTCGATTTCGCAGCCGTGGCCCAGGGCATCAACGCGAAGATGGTCCGGCGCAACGGGCACGTTTTCAAGGCCGACGGTTCCCTCCGGGAGACTTTCCCGGCGAGCGTCGAGGAGATCATCGTCAAGTGGGACGCTGCCAAACGCGCGGAAAAACCGGAACGCAAGGATCCCTTCGAGGGCATTCCGCCGCACCTTCCCGCGTTGGCGGCCGCGCAAAAGTCCCTTGACCGGGCTGAGCGTGCGGGACTCGGCACCCAAGGCGAGGCGTCCGCTGTCGAAATTCCTGTCATCCCGGACTCTGAAGAGGCCCTCGGTGAGTTGCTCCTGGGGATCGTCGCCGGAGCCCGGGATCAGGGATTAGACGCCGAACGGGCTCTCCGTGCCGCTGTTCGATCGTTTCAGAACCGCCAGGCCCGGCCTTCATGACGTGAAAGGTTGGAATTCGTTCCGTAACCTGAGCCACTCTGGACTACGCTAGTAGCGACGAGGACGTTGAGAATTTCCCTCCTCATTCCTGTAATTTGCCCATAAGGAGCACATCCATGGCGCTTATCGATGCCATCCACGCACGCGAGATCCTTGATTCCCGCGGAAACCCGACCGTAGAAGTTGAGGTTCTGCTCTCCGACGGCCAGATCGGCCGCGCAGCAGTTCCCTCCGGTGCTTCCACCGGCGAGCACGAAGCTGTCGAACTCCGCGACGGCGACAAGGGCCGTTACCTCGGCAAGGGTGTCCAGAAGGCCGTCGACGCCGTCATCGACGAGATCTCCCCGGCACTCATTGGCTTCGACGCCACTGACCAGCGCAGCATCGACCAGGCCATGATCGACCTCGACGGCACCCCGAACAAGGGCAAGCTGGGCGCCAACGCCATCCTGGGAGTCTCCCTGGCCGTGGCCAACGCCGCCGCAGCCTCGGCCGACCTGCCGCTCTACAAGTACCTGGGCGGCCCGAACGCCCACGTGCTGCCCGTTCCGCTGATGAACATCCTCAACGGTGGCTCGCACGCCGACTCCGACGTCGACATCCAGGAATTCATGATCGCCCCGATCGGCGCCGAGACCTTCTCCGAGGGCCTGCGCTGGGGCGTTGAGGTCTACCACAACCTCAAGGCCGTCCTCCAGGAGAAGGGCCTCTCCACGGGCCTCGGCGACGAAGGTGGTTTCGCTCCCAACCTGCCGTCCAACCGTGCAGCACTGGACCTGATCACCGAAGCCATCAAGAACGCCGGCTACACCCCGGGCACGGACATCGCCCTGGCACTGGACGTTGCCTCCTCCGAGTTCTACAAGGACGGCGCTTACCAGTTCGAAGGCAAGGCACTTTCGGCCACCGAGATGAGCGCCTACTACGCCGAACTCGTTGCCGACTACCCGCTGGTTTCCATCGAGGACCCGCTGGACGAGAACGACTGGGAAGGCTGGAAGACCCTCACCGACACCATCGGTGACAAGGTCCAGCTGGTGGGCGATGACCTCTTCGTCACCAACCCGGTCCGCCTGCAGCAGGGCATCGACGCCGCAACGGCAAACTCCCTGCTGGTCAAGGTCAACCAGATCGGCTCCCTGACCGAAACCCTGGACGCCGTTTCCCTGGCCCAGCGTTCGGGCTACACCACCATCACCTCGCACCGCTCCGGCGAAACCGAGGACACCACGATTGCTGACATCGCCGTTGCCACCAACGCCGGTCAGATCAAGACCGGTGCCCCGGCCCGTTCCGAGCGAGTTGCCAAGTACAACCAGCTGCTGCGCATCGAAGAAGAACTCGACGACGCCGCACGCTACGCCGGCCGCAGCGCGTTCCCGCGTTTCAAGGGCTAGCCTTCAGCGAAAACAGCTGACCGGTGGCTATGGTGGAAAGACCATGGCCACCGGTTCTGTTTAAGGCTGGCCAGGTTCGAAAGCAAGCGCTGCAACCCCGCCAGGCAAGCACCGGGCATTACAGGAGTGTCATGGCCACCCGTCGACCAAAAGTACCCAGGGCCGACGCCCTTGGCCGCCCTGCCGGCTCTGCACGCCCTGCCGGGGCATCCGCTTCCGGCCGTCCCGCCTCCCAGGCTTCCGACGACGCCGACGTCATTTCCTTGGGTGCCTCGCGCACCACTGACAAAACCTCGACGACGACAAAATCGTCGACGGCGACAGGCACCAAGTCGACCGGAAAGTCGGCCCCTGCTGGTGCAAAGGCAAAGAGCGGCAGCACCGGTGATGCGCACAAGCGTACGGACAAAGGGCACTCCAAGGATGGGGCGGGCAGAGGCTCAGAACAGCTTGATCCCGTGCCGGCAAAGGCTTTTTCCGGCAGGATGCTGGCCTTGGCCGTGGTGATGATCGCCATCACTATCCTGTTGGCTCCTACGGTGAAGATTTTCCTCGAGAAGCGCTCCGAAATCTCGGCCTTGGAAGCCGAGATTGCCAGCCGGAAAGCCGAGCAGACTGAACTGAACAAGCAGATCTCCCGGTGGCAGGATCCCAACTATGTGAAACAGCAGGCCCGCGACCGCATTAACATGGTTATGCCGGGTGAAACAGGTTACTGGGTGTTTGGCGGGGAAGATGCCGCCGGCACGCCAGGTGGCCGCACCGGCTCCGGATCAACTGCAAACCCGGAGAATCTGCCGTGGGTGGATGCTCTCTGGGAGTCCATCAGACGATCGGCAACTGACTAGACGCGGCGCCCACCGCCGTCGTGTCCGCATGGGACACGGCAAAAAGGGAAGGAAGGTTGGCAGCGCAAGTGGAAGAGAACACGGCAGCCGTGCCGCAGGAATCCCGCCAGCCATCAGCACACGATCTCGAGGTGCTCAGCCGACAGCTCGGCAGGCCGGTCCGGGATGTCGTTGAGATCCCCGCACGCTGTGTCTGCGGCAACCCGTTGGTAGCGGCAACTGCTCCACGGCTCAGCAACGGAACTCCGTTCCCCACCACTTTCTACCTGACGCATCCCGTCATCACGTCCGCGGTGTCCCGGCTTGAAGCGGGCGGGCTCATGAACGGGATGAACGATCGCCTGGCCGGGGACCAGGAGCTGGCGGGCGCCTACAGGGATGCCCACGAAGCCTACTTGCAGGCCCGCAACGACATTGCTGACCGCTCGGGCACCGGCGCCGTTCCTGAAATCGATGGGATCTCCGCCGGCGGCATGCCCTCCCGCGTGAAGTGCCTGCATGTCCTGGTGGGCCACTCGCTGGCTGCCGGTCCCGGAGTAAACCCGCTGGGGGACGAGGCTTTGGAAGCCATTGCCGAGTGGTGGACCAAGGACCGCTGCTATTGCGACGGCGCCTGGGACACTGCGGGCGAGGCACCTTCGAGGGACTTGAGCCGCCATGGACCGCAAGGCCTTCCGGACATCGTGGGCCGTCCCGCGCCGGTGCGGAAGTCAAAGTCTTCGGCCGACGAGGAAACAGCATGAGCCGTGTCGCCGCCATCGATTGCGGCACCAACTCCATCCGCCTGCTCATCGCCGACGCCTCGGCGAGCGGGGCACCTGGGCCGCTTATCGACGTCGTGCGTGAAATGCGCGTGGTCCGGCTGGGGCAAGGCGTGGACGCTACGGGGGAGCTTGCTCCCGAGGCCCTGGAGCGGACCTTCGCGGCCGCCCGTGACTATGCGGAACTGATCAACGAGCACGGCGCGGAGCGGGTCCGTTTCGCGGCCACCTCCGCTACCCGCGATGCCCGCAACCGCGATGTCTTCGTGGACGGCATCCGGGACCTTCTGGGTGTGGAGCCCGAAGTCATCAGTGGCGACGAGGAAGCTGCGTTGTCCTTCGCCGGGGCCAGCAGCGCCTTGCCGGCGATGGGGGAGAAGGCTGTCCTGGTGGTGGATCTTGGCGGCGGAAGCACGGAGTTCGTCCTGGGCGACTCGGCGGGCGTCATCGCGGCGCGCTCGGTGGACATCGGCTGCGTGCGGCTCACGGAACGCCACCTTCGCAATGATCCTCCTACGGCTGCGCAGATCGCCGCGGCAGAGGCCGACGTCGACGCCGCGCTTGACCTCGCTGCGGAAACTGTGCCCCTGGATCGCGCCACCGCGGTAGTCGGTGTGGCGGGTTCCATCACCACCATCACAGCCCACGCTCTTGGCCTGAGCGAGTACCAGCCCGAGCGGATCCACGGTGCTTCCCTGGACCTTGCCACCATCAGCGATGCGTGCACCAGCCTGCTTGAGATGACGCGGGCCGAACGTGCTGCCCTTCCCTACATGCACCCCGGCCGTGTCGACGTCATAGGCGCTGGCGCGTTGGTGTGGCGTCGTATTCTGGCGCGCCTGGCGGAGGTCAGCAATGGCAGCATCCGTACAGCCGTATCCAGTGAGCACGACATCCTGGACGGCATCGCGCTCAGTATCCGGGACGCCGTATGACGGTGCCTCACCGGCGCACCATCTCCGCAGCGCTAGCTGCCGTGATGGCTGGCGGCGCCCTGCTTGGCGCTCTTGTGACGGCGCCCGCCGCTGCTGCGGATGCCTGGCGGGACAAGGAATTCTGGCTCAAGGATTCCGGTGTCACCAACGCCTGGCAGGTCTCCAAGGGCGCAGGGGTCAAGGTTGCTGTCATCGACAGTGGCGTCGATGGAAACCACCCCGACCTCAAGGGCGCCGTGGTGGGCGGAACGGATGTCTCCGGAGCCGGGGCGCCCAATGGGCAGAAAAGCATCGGAGCCAAGACCGAGCACGGGACGCTCGTGGCCACCATGTTGGCCGGCCGCGGCCACACGACCCCGACGCCGCCGCCGTCGGCTTCCGCATCGGCATCCCCGGCACCTGTGCCCACCACCCCTCCGGCAGGGGGACCGGACGGGACCATAGGCGTGGCACCTGAGGCGGAGATCCTCTCGGTCTCCACGTGGCTAGGCTCGCCCAACCCTGGCGGCAAGACCGACCAGGAACAGATTCCCGATGCCGTTCGCTGGGCCGTCGACAACGGCGCGAAGGTCATCAACATTTCCCTCGGCAGCACTTCGCCGGACTGGCCGCAGAGCTGGGACGCCGCGTTCCTCTATGCCGAGCAGAAGGACGTGGTGATCGTTGCTGCCGCCGGTAACAGGGTGGGTGGCAACATCCAGGTTGGTGCCCCTGCCACCATCCCGGGCGTCCTCACCGTGGCCGGTCTCGACGGCGAAGGCCGCGCCAGCGTCGACTCTTCCTCCCAGGGCATCAGCATCGGAGTGGCGGCTCCGGCCGAGAACCTCGTCGGCGGTATCCCGGGAGGCGGCTACGCCGAGTGGGCGGGAACGTCCGGAGCCGCGCCGATCGTGTCCGGCGTGGCGGCCCTCATCCGCTCAAAATGGCCGGAAATGAGTGCCAGCCAGGTCATCAACAGGATTGTCAGTACGGCCAAGGACGCCGGAGCGCCAGGAAAGGACCCGCTCTACGGCTACGGCATCCTCGACGCGGAGGCCGCCCTCAAGGGCGACGTCCCCACTACCAGCAGCAACCCCTTGGGCTCCATCGCGGATTGGATCCGGGTGCATCGGCGCGGCGTCCTCAGCGAACCTTCGCAAGCGCCGGTGGCCAGTCCCACCAGCGCCGCGCCCACATTGGCCGATCCCACGGTTCCTGCAGCGAAGACGCCGGCGACAGTCGACGAGGCCTTGCCCGCCGCCGTCGTGCTTGGATTCGGCGCCCTTTTCATCGCCTTGGTGACCGGGGCCGCGATCCAGCTGCGGCGTGTTTCCAAGAACCCTCCAGCGGTGCCCGAAGAGGCAGAGACGGGAACCCTGGAGGCGGTGGATCCGCCCACCAAACGTAGCTAGTGAAGATTTTCACAAAGTACGGTACTCTGGATGCATGGCAACCACCCCAGAGCTCATTGACCGTCCCCGGGTTCTCGTCGTCGGCGGCGGCTACGTCGGCCTGTACGTAGCACTCAAACTGCAGAAGAAGATCGCGAATGCAGGTGGCATCGTCACCGTCGTCGATCCGCTGCCCTACATGACTTACCAGCCGTTCCTCCCCGAGGTGGCCGGTGGCAACATCGAGGCACGCCACGCCGTCGTCTCCCACCGCCAGCACCTGAAGCAGACTGAGCTCATCCAGGGCCGCGTCACCAGCATCGACCACGCCAACCGCACCGCAGTGGTGGCTCCGTCCGATGGTGGCGAACCGTTCGAGATCCCGTACTTCGACGTCGTCATCGCAGCTGGTGCCATCACCCGTACCTTCCCCATCAAGGGCCTCGCGGACAAGGGCATCGGCCTGAAGACCATCGAGGAAGCCGTTGCGCTGCGCAACAAGGTCCTGGAGCGCATCGAAGCCGCTTCGACCATGACCGACCCCGCAGAACGCGCCAAGGCACTGACCTTCGTGGTTGTTGGTGGCGGCTTTGCCGGCATCGAATGCCTCACCGAAATGGAAGATCTCGCCCGTGCAGCGGTCCGCAACAACCCGCGCATCCGCCAGGAAGAGGTCCGCTTCATCCTGGTCGAAGCCATGGGCCGCATCATGCCCGAGGTCACCGCTTCCCAGGCCGAATGGGTTGTGGAGCACCTCCGCAGCCGGGGTATTGAGGTTCTCCTCAACACGTCCCTGGACAGCGCCGAGGACAACCTCAAGCTGATCAACCTGCCGGACAAGACGTCCGCCGGTGAAGTCGAAGCCGACACCCTGGTGTGGGCTGCCGGTGTGCAGGCCAACCCGATGATCCGCTCCACCGACTTCCCGCTGGAACCGCGCGGCCGCGTCCGCGTGCTCCCGGACCTGCGCATCGCAGGCGACGAGGGCATCATCGAGAACGCCTGGGCAGCCGGCGACATCGCCGCTGTTCCGGACCTCACGGGCAAGGGCCTGCCGGACGGCACCTGCGTCCCGAACGCCCAGCACGCACTTCGCCAGGCCAAGAAGCTCGCCAAGAACCTCTGGGCTTCCCGCTGGGACAAGCCGCTGCACGACTACAAGCACAAGAACCTTGGTGCTGTTGCTGGCTTCGGCGAGTGGAAGGGTGTTGCCAACATCAACCTGCTGGGCCGCATCGGCCTCAAGGGTGGCCTCGCCTGGCTCGCACACCGTGGCTACCACGGCATGGCGATGCCCACGGTTGAGCGCAAGTTCCGCGTCGTGTTCGGCTGGATCCTGTCCTTCTTCGCCGGCCGCGACACCACGCAGCTGATCGACCTCGACAACCCGCGCGGTGCTTTCGTTGCCGCAGCAACCCCGGCTCCCAAGCCGGCCGCTGCGCCGGCACCGGCTCCTGCGCCTGGGAAGTCTGCCGAGGACAAGACCCCGGTCACCGCTGACGCCAAGTAGTTCACGCCCGACGGCGGCTGCTCCCGGAAGGGGAGTGGCCGCCGTCGGCGTTTACCCGCGTATGACGACGACGCCGCTGGCGGTTCCGGTGGCCCTAGACTGATTGCCATGGCTGGCGAAACAGACATGGAGACACCCTTGGAGTCCTTGAATCCCGTGCTCCGGAGCGAGCAGCCCCAAGACCGCGCGAAGATCCTTGAGCTGACGTCCAAGGCCTTTGCCATCTCGCCGGTCACCGGTGGACCGGTGGGCGGCACCCCCATTGAGGTTGGCCTGCTGCGGGAGTTGTTCGAGAGCGAGGAATATATCCCCGAGCTCAGCATCGTGGCGGAGATCGGCGGGGACATCGTGGGCCACGTCATCACTACCCGCGGTTGGGTGGGGGATGAGCCCTTCCTTGGCCTGGGTCCCGTCGGCGTGGCTCCTGCACTGCAGCGGCGGGGGATCGGTGCAGCCCTGTTGCAGGAAACCGCCACCCGTGCCGCGGCCGCCGGTGAACCGGGCATCGCCTTGTTGGGCAGCCCCGCCTACTATCCGCGGTTCGGTTACGTTCCCGGTGTCTCGGTGGGCGTCAAGCCGCCTGAAGCCCGCTGGGGCGACCACTTCCAAGTGCTGCCACTTCCCGGCTGGCACGACGGCGTCCGCGGCACCTTCCGCTTTGCGACGCCCTTCGAACGGCTGTAGCTGGGATACCATGGTCCGGGCGCCCCAGTAGCCCAATTGGCAGAGGCATCAGACTTAAAATCTGCGTGTTGTGGGTTCGAGTCCCACCTGGGGCACTGCGGGAAGGGGAGCGTGTGCTCCCCTTCCTTTTTTCGTTTTCTTTTCGGAGAATCTTCCCAGCAGGCTCGTAGATTCCCCACAGGCAACGAGTGTTATAGGGATGTGACCTGAATCACTTATGTTCCCGGATCAATTGCACTAGTTTGAGTCCTAATCAGGAACACCTGAGTAATCGCATCAAAGGCAGTTCGCACCTTTCGATCGAGGAGACAACGAATGTTTGATCTTTCCCAAGCGGCGCCCCGGGCCGCCAAGCTGACAGCGCTTGGCATTGGGGTGGCTCTTCTCGCCACGGCTTGTGGTGGGTCCTCCACGCCGAGCCAGACCGGCTCCGGCTCCAGTTCCGCAGCCTCGGCGGGGATTTCCTGCCCGGCTCCCAGCGCGGGGGCAGGTGCCGGCAACAGCCAGGCCGCCACCAACTCTGGACCTGTACCTCCTTCGACCACCACGACGTCCACGCCGCTGAAGATTGGATCGCTCCTGCCGACAACGGGGTCGCTGGCGTTCCTTGGCCCACCGGAAATCGCCGGCGTGAACCTCGGCATCAAGGAAGTCAACGACGCCGGTGGTGTCCTGGGTGCTCCAGTGTCCGTGGTCCACCGCGACTCCGGTGACACCAAGACCGACATCGCCACGCAGTCCACCACGGCACTGCTCGGACAAGGCGTCAGCGCCATCATCGGTGCAGCGTCCTCGGGTGTTTCCAAGACGGTCATCAACCAGATCACCGGTGCCGGCGTCATCCAGTTCTCGCCTGCGAACACGTCGCCCGACTTCACCACCTGGGACGACAAGGGGCTGTATTGGCGTACTGCACCGTCCGATGTCCTGCAGGGCAAGGTGCTCGGCAACTACATGGCTACCTGTGGCGCCCAGACCGTTGGCATGATCGTATTGAACGACGCTTACGGAACCGGTCTCCAGAAGAACGTAAAGGAAGCCTTCGAAGCAGCCGGTGGCAAGGTCGTGGCCGAGGAACTGTTCAACGAGGGTGACTCCCAGTTCAGCAGCCAGGTGGACAAGGTCCTGGCCGCCAAGCCGGACGCCATCGCGCTGATCACCTTTGACCAGGCCAAGAGCATCGTCCCGTTGATCACCGGCAAGGGCATCAAGCCCACGCAGCTGTTCATGGTGGACGGCAACACCTCCGACTACAGCAAGGACTTCCAGGCGGGCACATTGAAGGGTGCCCAGGGCACCATCCCGGGTACCTTCGCCAAGGACGACTTCAAGAAGAAGCTCCTGGCCATCGACCCCGCCCTGAAGGACTACAGCTACGCAGGTGAGTCCTACGACGCCGTGAACCTGATCTCACTGGCTGCTGAAGCTGCCAAGAGCACCAAGGGCACGGACATCGCAGCCAAGCTGAAGGAAGTCTCTGAGGGTGGCGAGAAGTGCAACAGCTACGCCGCTTGCGTAACGCTCCTCCGCCAGGGCAAGGACATCGACTACGACGGCCAGTCCGGTCCGGTCACGTTCTCCGACGCCGGTGACCCCACCGAGGCCTACATCGGTATCTACGAGTACCAGGACGACAACACCTACAAGCCGGTCCGTGAAGAGTTCGGCAAGCTCTAAGCAGCCCGCTCTCCACTAAGCCCGAACAGGTCCCCTTCCGCAGGAAGGGGACCTGTTCCGTTTAAGGCAACGCGGGGTCACTTATGGCCCCTTCAGAGGCCAAACATGGGCCATAAGTGACCCCGCGTTGCCTTGTGGAGTGGGTGGGAGGTTCGACGGCGGCGCTTGGGTGAGTGCCGCCGTCGTCGGTTTGTCATGGGGGCGGCAGGTGGGTCGTGACGGCCTCGTGGGCCCCGACAAGCAAAAAGGGCGGGTCCGGGATCATGAACCTGATCCCGGACCCGCCCTTTGGCTGGTGCGGTTGCTAGACCTCGTCGGCGAGTGTGCCGAGGTAGAGCTGGATGACCTTGGGGTCCTTCATCAGTTCGCGGCCAGTGCCCGTGTACGCGTCCTTGCCCTGGTCCAGGACATAGCCGCGGTCGCAGATCTGAAGGCAACGGCGTGCGTTTTGTTCCACCATGATCACCGAGACGCCGGCGCGGTTGATTTCGTGGACCCGGAGGAACGTCTCGTCCTGCTTGACGGGGGAGAGGCCCGCGGAGGGCTCATCCAGGAGCAGCACCGCAGGATCCATCATGAGGGCCCTGCCCATGGCCACCATCTGGCGCTCACCACCGGAGAGCGAACCGGCCCGCTGTGCGCGCCGCTTCGCCAGTTCAGGGAACAGGCTGGCGACGAAGTCAAAGCGTTCGGCGAACACCTTGGGCCGCTGGAACATCCCCATCTGCAGGTTCTCTTCAATGGTCAACGTGGCGAACACGTTGTTGGTTTGCGGGACGAAGCCCACACCCTGGGTGACCAGCTTGTTCGCCTTCAGCCCTGTAAGGTCCTGCCCGCGCACCACAACCGTGCCCGAGTGGACCTTGACCAGGCCGAACATGGCTTTCAGCAGTGTCGATTTGCCGGCGCCGTTGGGTCCAATGATGCCGATAAGCTCGCCCTTGCGGGCTTCGATGCTGCAACCGTTCAGGATGTTGACGCCCGGGATGTAGCCTGCGACAAGGTTCGTGACCTTGACTACGGCCTCGTCTGTGGGGGCGGCGGCTGGAACCGGCATGGCACTGGTGCTGCTCATTTGCCCTCCTCGTTCCTGTGGTCGGTTGTCGTCGGCTCAGCTGTCGTCGGGGAGGTCGTCGTGGATTCAGGGATGTCCGACAGGATTCCGGCATCTTCGGTTCCGACGACGGACTCGTCGTCCGCCTCGAGTTCTGCCTCAAGTTCCTTGATGCCTTCGGCGTCGCCGAGGTCGACGTCGTGGTGGGCACCAAGGTAGGCGTCGATGACGGCAGGATTCTTCATGACTTCTCCCGGAGGTCCTTCGGCAACAACCTTGCCCTCTGCCATGACCACCACCCAGTCGGCGATGTGGCGGACCATGTTCATGTCGTGCTCAACGAACAAGACAGTCATGCCTTCGGCTTTGAGGTTCTTGATGTGGTCCAGCAGTGATTGTGTCAGGGCGGGGTTGACGCCTGCCATCGGCTCATCGAGCATGACGAGCTTGGGCTTCACCATCAACGAGCGTGCCATTTCCAGGAGCTTCCGCTGGCCGCCCGAGAGGGACGCCGCGTAGTCGTCCTTCTTGGCATCCAGCTTGAACTTTTCCAGCAGGATGTTGGCTTGGTCGGTGATTTCCTTTTCGCGGCCACCCCAGATGCCTTTGAAGAGGGCCTTGGAGAGGCGCTCGCCGGGCTGGTTGGCCGCGCCGAGCCGCATATTCTCCATGACGGTGAGCTTGCCCATCACCTTGGTCAGCTGGAAGGTCCGGACCATGCCCATGCGTGCCACCTTGTAGGAGGACACGCCAGCCAGGCTGTTGCCTTCGAACTGCCACTTGCCGGTGTTGGGGGTATCGAATCCTGTCAGCAGGTTGAAGAGCGTGGTCTTGCCCGCACCGTTGGGCCCGATCAGCGCCGTGATCTTGTGGCGGGGAATTTCCAGGTATTCCACGTCGACGGCGTTGATGCCGCCAAAGGAACGCGTGACGTCCTCTGCCACCACGATCGGATCGCGCTTCTTGCAGCCGGGAGTGTTTTCCCCGACGGCGATGGGGCGGGAGTCCGTCATGTAGTCGATGTTTTCGGTGTTACGTTCGTTGGTCTCACTCATGCGAAAGCAAGCTCCTTCTTATTGCCGAACACGCCCTGCGGGCGGAAGATCATCAGGAGCATCAGAGCCACGCCCACCAGGATGTAGCGCAGCTGGCCGGCCTGCACTGTAGTCAGCCAGGTGATGACTCCCGATTCGATGAGGCCATAGAGCAGGCTTTGGGTCAGCGAGAGGACAACCCAGAAGATCATTGCTCCAATGACCGGCCCCAGTACTGTGGCCATGCCGCCGAGCAGGAGGCAGGTCCAGAGGAAGAACGTCAGTTCCGTGCCGTAGTTGGACGGTTGGACTGCGCCGCGGGGGAGGGTGAAGATCATGCCGGCCAAAGCACCGAGGACGCCGCCGATCACAAGAGCCTGCATCTTGTAGGAGTACACATTCTTGCCGAGCGAGCGCACGGCATTCTCGTCTTCCCGGATACCCTTCAGCACACGTCCCCACGGGCTGCGCATCAGAAGCCAGACCAACAGGCAGCACACGACCACCAAGGCCCAGCCGACAACGCGGATAAAGAAGTCCCTGTTGTTCATGCCCATGTAGGAACCCTCGGGGAAGGGGTTCATGGCGTAGAAGTCGCCCTCGAACGCGGCCAGGCCGTTTGCCGAACCGGTGACGCTGGTCAGCTGGTTGGTGGTCACGACGTACCGGACGATCTCTGCCGCGGCGATGGTGACGATGGCGAGGTAATCGGCCCGCAGCCGCAGGGTGGGAATACCCAGGATGAAGGCGAAGATCACGGAGCACAGGACTGCGATCAGCAAGCCGATGAAGAACGGTGCCTTGAAGGTCAGCGTCGAGATGGCAAAGCCGTAGGCGCCTACCGCCATGAAGCCTGCCTGGCCGAAGTTCAGCAGGCCCGAGTAGCCGAAGTGAACGGCAAGGCCCAAAGCGGCAAGCGCGTAGGCCGCCGTCGTCGGACTGAAAAGTTCACCAAGGGCGCTGGAAAGAATGAATCCGAAGTCCATGGCCCGCTCCTAACCCACACGCTCACGCCGGCCGAGGATACCCTGCGGTCGGAACAAAAGGACAACGATCATGATGAAGAGGGCTCCGACGTACTTGAGGTCGGCGGGAAGGCCGAAAACAGTCGTCAGTTCCACGAAGATGCCTACGACGATCGAACCGATCAGGGCACCGAATACCGTGCCCAAGCCACCGAGCGTCACGCCTGCGAAGATCAGTAACAGGATTTGGGAGCCCATGTCGAAGGTGACGCCGGGCCGGTAGTAGGCCCACAGGATACCGCCGAGCGAAGCCAGGACACCGCCTACGATCCACACGATCCGGATGACCGTGTCGACGTCGATGCCGGAGGCCGCCGCCAGTGCCGGGTTGTCGGCCACAGCGCGGGTTGCCTTGCCCAGGCGGGTCTTCAACAGGATGAATCCGATCAAGGCGATCACGACGGCGCTGATGATCAGCGACCACAGGTTGTTGGGCGAGATGGAGACAGGGCCGATCTGGATCTCTGCGCTCTGGGCCCCTGGCAGCTGTTGTGTGGCGCCGCCGAAGAAGAACTGGATGACGTACCGGATGGCCAACGCAAGACCGATGCTGACGATCATCATGGGGACCAGGCCGGAACCGCGCCGCCTCAGGGGCCGCCACAGACCTGCGTCCTGGACATACCCGAAGAGTCCGCCACCGACCAGGGCCAGCAGGATTGCGAGCCAGAAGGGGAAACCGAACCCGTTGAACATGAAAACGAGTACGGCACCGAGGGTGACCATCTCACCGTGGGCGAAGTTGGTCAGGCCCGTGGTTCCGAAGATCAGGGAGAGTCCCACGGCGGCCAGGGCGAGGAGGAGGCCGAAGCTCAAACCCGCGACCAGGCGGTTCAGGAGATTCTGCCCGAAGTCCTGTTGCTGGACCACGATGCCTTTACCGAAGGCGAAGATGACCGACAGGTTGGACGTCTGGCTGAACGTCACGTTGCGTGGATTCTCCTGGCCGTCGGCGAGCTTGATGCCATCAGGCAGCGTTGAGGTATCAAGCTCCACCTTGTAGGTGCCCTGAACAGGGACACCGATGCTCCACGCGCCGTTGGATCCGGAGGTGGCTTCACCTTCGAATCCGTTGCCGGAAGCCTTGATCTTGACGCCGGATATCGGGGCGCGGGCATCGTCACGGAGGAAGCCGCTGATGCTGTTCTGGAAATTGGTGGCGGATGGCGAAGGCGAGGGGGTGGTTGCCTCCGCCGCGGGGGCGGCGATCAGCAGAACAGCAAGGAGGGATGCAAACAGCGCCCCCATTGCTCTCCGCAGTCCCTTGGACCGTCTGATGGACGGGTCGCGCAGTGTGCTTCTCAAAATGGAAACCTCCACAGTGGGGGTGGTCCCGGCTGCGCCATTGCAACCGGTGCGAACGGGTCATGGGGCTTAAGAACAGTACTTGCCTGGCTGCCTCAATTGTGATCTAAGTCACCCATGTGTGGCCTATGTTACCGCTCGTGGAGACGAATGAATGCCCAGTTCGGGGGTGCAAAGGTAGCGATCAGATAACAACTGTGAAGCTATAGGCAACTAATAATGTAGGAGTCCTTAAGAAAATATTTGCCGTATGCCGACGTGCCTAAAGTTTCCCGCTGGGAAGCGTGACGCCCCGCGGATTCCTCCCAGGATCACGGTTGAGTTTCGTCTGGGTGAACGGGGGAACTTTCCCTGCCTTACGAGCGTGGTAATTGGTACCGTGAACTATCACTTAGCCCTTTCTCAGGAGGACACCCGTAATGGCACTTGGCGGCAACCCAGTCTTCAACGGAAAGAATTTCCGTGGAGCAAAGCAGGCCCCGCCTGTACCGCACAATCCGTACGGCCAGCAATTCAACCCTGCTGGCCGCGCCCCCGGCCAGGTCTTGGACGGCCAGGCCGCGTGGTCTGCCCAGCAGCAGAGCATGACCAACGAGCAGCTGCAGCAGATGTACAACCAGCCGGCGGCAGGCCCCGCTGACACCGGCCGGATGACGTACGACGACGTCATCATGAAGACCGTCGCCTGCCTGGTGGCCGTCGTGGTCGGCGCCGGCGTGACGCTCCTTGTTGCGCCTGGCTTGTCCAGCCTGTTGATGATTGTCGGTGCACTGGGCGGCTTCGTCCTTGCCCTGGTCAACACGTTCAAGAAGCAGCCTTCGCCGGCGCTGATCCTGGCGTATGCCGGACTCGAAGGCCTCTTCCTTGGTGGCCTGACCCGCATTCTGGACGGCATGTACCCCGGCGTCGGCCTGCAGGCCGTCATCGGCACGCTTGCCGTCTTCGGCGTCACCTTGGTGTTGTTCAAGAGCGGCAAGGTGCGCGCAACGCCCAAGCTGATGCGGTTCTTCATGATCGCGACCATCGGCTACGCAGTCTTCGCACTGATCAACCTCGTCATGATGTGGACCGGTGCCGTGCAGGAACCCTTCGGCCTCCGTACGAGCATCACCATTGCGGGTATCCCGCTGGGTGTCTTCATCGGAATCCTGGCCATCGGCCTGGCCGCTTTCTCGCTCATCATGGACTTCACCAGCATTGAAGAAGGCGTCCGTGCAGGCGCCCCGGAACGCTACTCCTGGGTTGCCGCGTTCGGCCTGACGGTGACGCTGGTTTGGCTGTATGTGGAAATCATCCGCCTGCTGGCCATCCTGCGAGGCGACGACTAGCCGCCAAAGCTCCACATGAAGAATGCCCCCGAAGCAATTCGGGGGCATTCTTCGTCGGACTACCTCAAACGTTCGAAAACGACCGCCATGCCCTGGCCGCCTCCGACGCAGAGCGTAGCCAGCCCCAGTGATCCGTCGCGCTCCACCAGCCCGTTGAGCAGCGTGCTGGTCATCCGTGCACCGGTCATCCCAAAAGGATGCCCCAGCGCTATGGCCCCGCCGTGGACATTGAGCTTGTCGGGATCGATCCCCAGTTCGCGGGCACTCGCCACCACCTGAACGGCAAAGGCCTCGTTGAGCTCCACCAGGTCAATGTCATCAATGGTCAGTCCGGCCAGGGCGAGAGCGCGGCGCGTGGACTCCACCGGGCCCATGCCCATCAGCTCCGGAGAGAGTGCACTGACGCCGGTAGATACCACCCGCGCCTGGGGTTCCAATCCGAGCTCGCGGGCCCGGGCGTCGCTCATGACCACCACGGCCGCCGCGCCATCGTTGAGTGGACAGGCATTGCCGGCGGTGACGGTACCCTCCGGGCGGAAGACGGGCTGCAGCGCGGAGACCGCCTCCAGTGTCACCCCTGCCCTGGGAGAGTCATCGCGGTCTACCACCACTCCGTCCTTGCGGGTGTACGGCGTGATGTCCCGGGCGTAGAAGCCGGAGGCGATGGCTGCCTCCGCCCGGTTCTGGCTCAATACACCCCACTGGTCCTGCTCGGCGCGGCTGATGCCGTAGCTGGTGGCAACGTTTTCGGCCGTCTGGCCCATGGAGATGTAGATATCAGGGAGGCGGCCGCCAAGCCGGGGATCGGTCCATGGAATGTTGGAGGCGGCCCGGGAGGCAGTGCGCTGGGCGGCGGCTGCGAAGGCTGGGTTGTGGTTGGCGGTATCGGTCTCGCCGGCGCCCGCCCAGTGTTGATAGCGGGAGACGCTCTCCACTCCGGCGGAGACGATCGCCTGGGCTTCTCCGGACTTGATGGCGTGGAAGGCCATCCTCAGGGTCTGCAGGCTCGAGGCGCAGAAGCGGTTGATGGTCGCCCCAGGCACCCTGTCCAACCCTGCCAGGACCGCGACCACCCGAGCCATGTTGGATCCCGCCTCACCGCTGGGTTCGGCGCAGCCCAAGAGGATGTCGTCCAGCCCCCGCCCGTCCTCGGCTCCGGGTTCGAAGCCCGGGATCTTGACCAAGGCGGCCTCCACCATGGCCGTGGCGAGGTCGTCGGGGCGTTCATCCTTGAGGGAGCCTTTGAAGGCGCGGCCTATGGGGCTTCTGGCAGTGGAAACAATGACGGCCTCAGTCATGGCCCCAGCTTACGCCCGGCATCCGCTGCTGGTCCGGGCGCAGGCTGTGAGGTCACACAAGACGCAGGGCGCCTGCTGCCGGGGTCACGGTGAAAATGTCCGGTGTGGTGTAGCCCGCTTCCGCGAAGGAACGCACGACGGCGTCCCTCACCTGCTGCTCCCGGCCCACGGGAGTCAGCGCTATGGCCGAGCCACCGAAACCGCCGCCGGTCATCCGTGCGCCGATGCTGCCGTTTGCCCTGGCAGTGTCCACGGCTAGATCAAGCTCCGGGCAGGAGATCTCAAAGTCGTCCCGCATGGAAACATGGCTGGCATCAAGCAGGGCCCCGATGCTCGCAGGCCCCTGTGTCCCGAGGACTTCCACTGTCTGGAGCACGCGATCGTTCTCCGTCACGACGTGGCGCACCCGCTTCAGCGTGGTCTCATCCAGCAGTCCGGACGCTTCCTCCAAACGTTCCACGCCGACGTCGCGCAGTGCTTTGACGCCAAGGATCTCGGCACCCAACTCGCAGGACGCGCGCCTGGAGGCGTAACCGCCGTCGGCGTGTGAGTGCGAGACCTTGGTGTCCATTACCAGCAGGACCAAATCCGAGGCCTCGGCATCGAACGGGACCAGTTCAACGTGCTGGTCCCGGCAATCGAGGAAAACTGCGTGGCCTTTCGCGCCGCGCAACGATGCAGACTGGTCCATGATTCCCGTGGGTGCCCCCACAAAGATGTTTTCCGCGCGCTGGGTGGCGAGCACGAGCTCCTCAGCAGCCAGGCCCGCGCCGGTGAGTTCATTGAGGGCTGAGATGACTGCGCACTCGATGGCATGGGACGAGGACAGTCCTGCGCCCAGGGGGACGTCGGAGTCCAACAGGAGATCGAAACCGGGGACGGCGATGCCGTGTTCCTGCAAAGCCCAGGCGACGCCCAGCGGGTAGCGGGACCAGCCATCGCCCGAGCCGGGTTCCAGGCCCTCCAGATCGGCCTCCACCATGCCATGGCCGCCGAAAGTGGACAGCATGCGCACGGTTGAATCGTCGCGGACGCGCAAAGCCACCTTCGCTGTCCTGTCGATGGCGAAGGGGAGGACGAACCCCTCGTTGTAGTCCGTGTGCTCGCCGATCAGGTTGACGCGTCCCGGTGCCTGCCACACGCCGTCGGGAGCGGCGCCAAAGGTTTCCAGGAAGCGGTCGGTGAGGGCGGTGGCGTCCGCGGTGGTGGTCATGCTCGGCTGCCTTCCATGGATTTGCCGGACGGTGCTGCAGCGACGCTACGCAGGCGCTCCGCCACGGCTTCGGGTGTGGTGTCGTTGATGAATGCACCCATGGCCGCTTCTGATCCGGCCAGGTACTTGAGCTTATCGGCTGCACGCCGGGGCGAGGTCAGCTGCAGGTGCAGCTGACCCGCGGGCCGGAGTACGGGGTCAAGGGGTGCCTGGTGCCATGCCGAGATGTAGGGCATGGGAGTGGGGTACAGGGAGTCGAGCCGCTTCAGCAGGTCAAGGTAGACATGCGAGAGTTCGCCGCGTTCCTCGCCGGTCAGGGCAGCGAGGTCAGGGACGCTGCGGTGGGGGACCAGATGGATCTCCAGCGGCCAGCGGGCAGCGAAGGGGACGTACGCGCTGAAGTGCTTGGCCTCGAGCACCATGCGGCTGCCGTCGTTGCGTTCGGCCCTGAGCAGGGATGCCGCGAGCGTTTCTTTCGCGTCGACGTCGTCGTAATACTTCCGGGCCACAGCGCCGAGCTGTGCTGCGCGCGGCGTCACGTAGGGGTAGGCGTAGATCTGGCCGTGCGGATGGTGCAGCGTGACGCCGATGTCGGCACCCCGGTTTTCAAAGGGGAACACCTGCTTGATGCCAGGCAGTGCGCTCAGCGCTTCGGTCCGCTGGGCCCATGCCTCGATCACAGTGCGGGCGCGGGTTTCGCCCAGCTCCGCAAAAGAACCTGTGTGCTGTGGCGTGAAGGCCACTACCTCGCAGCGGCCGAAGGCCGGGCCGGTGAGGCCGTGGCCGTTGTGTCCCGGCGCGGGCGCCGTGGGAATGTCGCCCAGAGCCGGTCCCAAGGAGGGGAAACGGTTCTCGAACACCACGACGTCGTAGTCAGGTGCCGGAATTTCGGAGGGGTTCGCCGGTGTCGTGGGGCAGATGGGGCACTGATCCGCCGGGGGCAGGTGTGTTCGGCTTTGCCGGTGCGCGGCGATGGCCACCCAGTCTCCGGACAAGGCGTCGTACCTGACGTCACCGGGCTCTCCGCGGGCGGGAAGCCGACGGTGATCCACCAGCGATTCCGGTGTCCTCTCCGGCGTTCCGGGATCGTCAAAGTAGATCAGCTCTCGGCTGTCCGCAAGGCGGGTGGTGGTGATGCGACTCATGAAATCATCATTCCACAAGTAACCAAAAACGCATAGTTTCTAACAAAATCAAACATATCTTGTTGCGGGCTTGGTGCCGGATCCGTAGCTGCCGCGATCGAAGAATGCAGTACCGTAATCCCATGCCTGCCTCTTCGTTGCCAGCCGACCCTGCCCATCAGACCGAGCCGCGCCGTTTCGCTACCGGACGGCAGTTCGAACTGCGCCGCGGGGACGCCGTCGCCGTGGTCACGGAACTGGCCGCAGGGCTTCGGCTATACGCCCGCGGTGGTGTCCAGCTGACGGAGACGTACGGCGACGACGAGATATCTCCCGGCGCCACAGGCATCACCCTGGCTCCCTGGGCCAATCGGGTGGAAGACGGGGTCTGGTACCTCGACGGCAAGAAGCAGCAACTGGACATCACAGAGGTTTCCCGGAACAACGCCAGCCATGGGCTGCTGCGCAATGCCGGCTACGCGTTGGTGGATGAATCCGAATTCTCTGTAACACTCGAAGCCACGGTCTTTCCCCAGCATGGCTATCCGTTCCTGGTCCAGCACCGGGTGCGCTACGAGCTCGACGACGCTCTGGACCTCCGCGTGTCGCAAACCCTGGTCAACCAGTCGCAAAGCGCGGCACCTTTCGTCTTGGGCGCCCATCCCTACCTCCGGCTCGGCGACACCGCCCCCGAAGACCTGGTCCTCACTGTCAAGGCGCGCACCCGGCTGGTAGCCGATGATCGGTTGATCCCACGCAGCACTGCCCCCGCGGATGGCCCCTACGACTTTTCGTCCGGTACCGCAGTGGGTCCAGCCCTTGTGGACGTCGCGCTGACCGACTTAACGTTCGACGGCGGCGTGGCCCGCCATACGCTTGCCGCCCCGGATGGCCGCAGTGTCAGTTTGGAGCAGGACGGGAACTGCCAGTACGTGCATATCTTCATCACCGACACCTTCCCGGGACGATCCAAGGCGGTGGCGATCGAACCCATGACAGGGCCGGCGAACGCCTTCAACAGCGGCGATGGCCTTCGGTGGTTGGCGCCGGGCGGGGATTTCACCATGAACTGGGGCATTGCCGCATCCCTCTAGCCCCTGCCACCGCCTGCGGGTCGGTTTCCCATACGGGGCGGGCTACGGAATTATGGTTTTATGACGCCTACGCCGGACGCCAAGCCCCGTTCTGACCGCCAAATCGCCGAGGACATCCCTTACGGGGTGCGCATAGCTGCCGCCTGGTCCTGGCGGGCAGGGCTGATCCTGCTTATGGTCGGTGCCCTGGTGTGGCTGCTGGGCAAGGTCAGTTTCCTCATTATTCCGGTGATGGTCGCGGCCCTGCTCGCGGGACTGCTCTATCCGGTGGTGGCCTGGCTGCGCAACCGCAAGGTTCCCAACGGCGCCGCGGTTGCCATCACGGTCCTTGGCTTCATCGGCGTGATTGCCGGCGCCCTGGCCTTGGTAGGGCGGCAGCTCGTCTCCGGGTTCGGCGAGCTCTGGCAGGAAGCCCTCACCGGAGTCCAGCAAGTTCAAGCCTGGCTGGCCGATGGCCCGCTGCACCTGACCGCGGACCAGATCGACAAGTACATCGCCGATGGTGCCAACGCCCTGCAGAACAACAGCAGCAGCATTCTCAGTGGCGCCCTTTCCTTCGGCAGCACCGCGGGCCACTTTGCCGCGGGCCTGGTCCTGGCATTGTTCATCCTGATCTTCTTCCTGTTGGAAGGAAGCCGGATTTGGGGTTTCCTGGTGCGCCTCCTGCCGAAAGCGGCGCGGCGTGCCACAGACGGCGCAGGCCGGAGGGGCTGGACCTCCATGGTCAGTTACGTCCGGATCCAGATGTTCGTAGCCTTCGTGGATGCAGTCGGCATTGGCGTTGGCGCCGCGATCATCCAGGTTCCTTTGGCGCTGCCCCTGGCGGTCCTGGTCTTCATCGGCTCCTTCATCCCCGTGGTGGGTGCACTGGTCACCGGCGCCATCGCCGTGCTGCTGGCCCTCGTCGCCAACGGCCCCATCAACGCCCTGATCATGTTGGCCATCGTCCTGCTGGTTCAGCAGCTTGAAAGCCACATCCTGCAGCCTCTGGTCATGGGCAAGGCCGTGGCCCTTCACCCGGTGGCAGTGATCCTCACCGTAGCGGCCGGCTCCTATCTGGCAGGCATCCCGGGAGCCCTGTTCGCTGTTCCGCTGCTCGCCGTAGTAAACACGGCAGTTCGCTACATTGCGGGCCGGACGTGGGAACATGATGAAGGGTTGGGCGGCGTCGAACTCCAAGGGGCGGCCGGCTCGGCCGGTCAGGACAATGACGCCAACTTCAAGGAAGCACACCTTCCCCGGCCCGAATCCCGTCCTGCAAAGGATGGCACCGGCAAGACCAAGGCCGCAGGCAGTAGCTCTGTTGAGAGAACTGTGGCCGACACCAATAAAGGAGAATAGTCAGTGAATACCCTCGATACCCTGCCCGTCACTCTGGACGATGTCCTCAAGGCGCAGGAGCTGCTCGGGGGCATTATTACCAAGACTCCTGTGGAGTCGTCGCGGGCGCTGGGCCACCTTGTGGGCGGGAACGTCTTTTTCAAGTGTGAGAACCTGCAACGTGCCGGCTCGTTCAAGGTTCGTGGTGCCTATGTGCGCATGGCCCGGCTGACAGCCGAAGAGAAGAAGCGCGGCGTCGTAGCGGCATCGGCAGGCAACCACGCCCAGGGTGTGGCAGTGGCTGCCAAGAGCCTGGGCATCAACGCCCGGATCTACATGCCCCTGGGCGTAGCCCTTCCCAAGCTGGCCGCCACACGCAGCCATGGGGCAGAGGTCGTCCTCCACGGCCACAATGTAGACGAAGCCCTCGCCGAAGCGCAGCGCTACGCCAACGAAACCGGGGCCGTCTTCGTGCACCCCTTCGACAACGTTGACGTCGTGGCAGGCCAAGGCACCATCGGTTTGGAGATCCTGGACCAGGTCCCCAACGTCGACACCATTCTCATGGGGGTTGGTGGTGGCGGGCTGCTGGCCGGCGTCGCAGTTGCCATCAAGGCCCGAGCCAAGGAGCTGGGCCGTGAGATCAGGGTCATCGGCGTCCAGGCAGAAAATGCCGCGGCCTACCCGCCGTCATTGGCCGCCGATGCGCTGGTGCCGCTCAAGAAAGTTTCCACCATGGCCGACGGCATCGCCGTCGGACGGCCCGGACAACTGCCGTTCAGCATCATCCGCGAGCTTGTGGACGACGTCGTAACCGTCAGCGAAGACTCGTTGGCCCGCGCCCTGATCTTCCTGCTGGAACGGGCCAAGATGGTGGTTGAACCCGCCGGTGCCGTGGGAGTAGCCGCCCTCATGGACGGCAAGATCGAAAACCCGGGGAACACCGCCGTCGTGCTTTCCGGCGGCAACATCGACCCCATGCTGATGCTCAAAGTCATCCAGCGCGGTTTGTCCGCCGCAGGCCGGTTCATGACAGTACGCATGATGCTCGATGACCGGCCCGGTTCGCTGGCCACCATCGCCCGCATCATCGCCGAAAATGATGCCAACGTCACCGGCCTGGACCACACCCGCTTGGGTGGATCCATCAGCATGGGCGATGTTTCCATCACCATCAACCTGGAAACGAAGGGCCACGAACACGGCGAGCAGGTCCTCGGCGCCTTGCGGGCCGAAGGCTTCCAGCCCATCGTGGTGCACTGACGGGAGGGGCGGCCATGGTGCTGGGAACACCTGAGGGACCAAAGGCCGACGCCGAGGAATCGCTGGCGGGCCGGGCAAAGGGCGGGCTGCTCTTCATGGGCGGTTTCGTGATCCTGCTCTATGTCATCGAAATCCTGAACACGCTGATGCGGCATGCCCTTAATGCCACCTTCGGGCTGCGACCCCGTTCCATGGACGGCTTCCTGGATATCCTGACCTTTCCGTTGCTGCACGCGAACTTCAACCACCTGATTTCCAACACGTTGCCGTTGATCATTTTCGGCTTCCTGGTGTTCCTGTCCGGAATCCGTGTCTTCATCACGGCTCTGGCGTTCAGCTGGCTGGGCTCGGGACTGACGGTGTGGCTCATCGGCGGGGGAGGGGTAACCGTGGGAGCCTCCGGCCTGGTATTCGGTTTCTTCGCGTTCCTGCTGGTCCGGGGCTTCTTCAACAGGAGCTGGTGGCAGATCCTGCTCTCCGTGGTGCTGTTCATGGCTTACGGCAGCATCCTGTTCGGCGTGCTGCCTACGGTGATGGGCTACATTTCCTGGCAGGCCCATCTCGGCGGAGCAGTGGGCGGCATCATCGCTGCGATACTGCTCCGCCCCAAACCGGCAACCGCCATCCCCTGACCCAACCAGGGGACAGCAGATGCTCCACTGAGCCCGCATAGCGACGTTTGCTGTCCCCCAGTTGGGTAGCCGGGCAACGCAAAACGCCGGCCCCCTCCGCGAAGGAGGGGGCCGGCGTCGTCGTTTTATGGCGCTGTGTAAGCGTTAGCCGGAGTACGGCTTGGCGGAGACGATCTCCACCGCGATTTCCTTGCCGTTCGGAGCGACGTAGCTGAGGCTGTCGCCTTCCTTGTGGCCGATGATGGCTGCGCCGAGGGGCGACTTCTCGCTGAACACGTCGAGGTCGGAATCTCCGGCAATTTCGCGCGAACCCAGCAGGAAGGTCTCTTCGTCGCCGGCGATACGGGCAACAACCAGCATGCCGGGTTCGACAATTCCGTCGTCGGCCGGTGCTTCGCCAACGTGGGCGTCGCGAAGAAGGACGGTCAGCTGACGGATGCGGGCTTCAATCTTGCCCTGCTCTTCCTTGGCTGCGTGGTATCCGCCGTTTTCCTTGAGGTCGCCTTCCTGGCGGGCAGCTTCGATCTTCTGGACGATTTCCGCCCGGCCAGCGCCGGAAAGGTGGTCCAGCTCAGCCTTCAAGCGGTCGAAAGCTTCCTGGGTAAGCCAAGCCGCAGTGGCGCTGTTGGTGGTAGACACGGATTTCTCCTCTGGATCTGACAATGCAAAAGACCCCGCCTCGCTGGCCACTCGTACAACTCAGTAACCAACTTAACGGGGTGAAGGTTTCATCCATTGTAGTAAATCCTCTGGACGAACCCAAACCGGTTGAGCCGTGGGTCACACAGTTGTTATTTCCCGCTGTCCACTATCCAGCAGTTGTCCACCACGCCCGAGACCGCCGGGGACTCGGTCCGCAGGGTTGTCCGCTGGATGGTGGTCCGCCCGCCATCCGGGGTGTTCTCGGGCTGGTTTGCGCCGATTTCCACCACTTCCCAGCCCACCACGGCGAACTTGGAGTCCAAGGCCTTGATGGCACACTTTGCGGTGGCACCGGGGGATTTGCTGACCTGGTAGTCCACTTCGGCCTGGGTGTCGTCCACGGTGCTGTAGCCAATGTCTTTGAACGTCACGGGAGCCTGCGCGGACCCGGTTGCAACATAAGCGGCCAGTCCGATGGCAACCACCAGGGCGGCGATGACGATGTTCCGCTTGGTTTTGCGTGTCATGGCGCGCTTTTGGCCGCCGTAGCGATTGGCTAGGCTGGTGCTTGCCGGTACGTGGGTGGCCGAAGGGTCCTCTGAAGTCACCCATCCAGTTTAGTGCCGAACCGGGTGGCTCCTTGCCGCCGCACGAGCCACACCCCTGAGACCAGATCCATGAAAGAGGAGCCGTCACGTGAGTGCGTCCAGCAGTTCCGACCAGCAGCTGCGGCTGCTCGCCGTCCACGCCCACCCGGACGATGAGTCCAGCAAGGGTGCAGCAACCATGGCGATGTATGCTTCCGCCGGTGTGGAGGTCATGGTCGCCACGTGCACGGATGGATCCCGTGGAGACATCCAGAATCCCGCCATGGAGGATGCCCCGCATCCCAAGCGTGACATGGCAGGCGCGCGCCGCCTGGAGATGGCCAATGCGGCAGCTGTCCTGGGCATCCAGCAGCGTTGGCTCGGCTTCGTGGACTCCGGACTGCCTGAGGGTGATCCGCTTCCGCCGCTGCCGCCAGGATGCTTCGCGCTGCAGCCGCTTGAGCGGGCAACTGCTCCGCTGGTGCGCCTGGTCCGGCAATTCAAGCCCCACGTCATCCTCAGCTATGACGAAAACGGAGGATACCCGCACCCGGACCACATCATGGCCCATAAGGTGGCTGTCGAGGCTTTCGAGGCCGCAGGTGATCCTGAGCGTTATCCCGGCATGGGCGAACCGTGGACGCCGGCCAAGCTGTATTACGACCGCGCCTTCAGCCCTGCACGTTTCCGTGCCCTGCACTTTGCCCTGGAGGAGGCCGGCCTGCAGTCTCCGTATGCTGAGCGGTTGGCGGCATGGTTGGAGGCCGATGCCGAGGGGCACACGCCGCCCACCGGCGGTCATGAGACCACTACCCAGATCGACTGCGGCGACTTCTTTGAGGTCCGCGACGACGCCCTGCGGGCCCATCGGACCCAGATCGACCCCGTGGGCTTCTTCTTCGCCGTTTCGCCCGAGCTGCAGCGGACCGTCTGGCCATGGGAGGACTACACCCTGATCAAGTCCCGGGTGGGCTCCGAGCTGCCGGAAAAGGACCTGTTCGCAGGGATAAGATAGGAACACCAGTAGTTTCTATCGTTCGTAGAAATTGCTGTATGGCCCTCCAGCATCCCGGTTCCGGTTCGCCGGCCGGCACGCACCAGCTCCCATAGAAGGTTTGACCGTGCACCACTTGATTCTCGCCCTGACCGTCACTCCGTCGCCCGATCCCACGGGCACGCTGCGGCCTGGCCTGTCCGAGGATCAGGTGACGCCGGGTACTTGGGGCTTTGTCCTCACGGCCTTCATCGTGATCCTCACGACCTTCCTGATCGTGGACATGGTCCGCAGGATCCGGCGCGTTCGCTACCGTGCACAGGTGGAGGAGGCCCGCCTGGCGGCTGAGGCCGGTGGATCTTCCGAGGACGGTAACCCGGGTGGGGCGGGCGGCCCCGCCGACGGGAACGACGACGGCGGCCAGGCTCGCTGAAGGCGGCGCGGGACAGTCCTGGGCCGAGCGCCCGGGACTAGCTCAGTACCGCCATCATGATGGCGATGAAGTGTGCCGCGAAGGCAAAGACTGTAAACGCGTGGAACAGCTCATGGAAGCCGAAATGCTGCACGCTGAAGTTTGGCCTTTTGAGGGCATAGAACACGGCGCCGGCAATGTATAAGGCTCCGCCGACGCAAATGAGGACCGCTGCAGGGGCGTTGGCGGCGAAGAACTGCGGCAGGTAGAACAACGCGCCGCACCCGAGGGCGATGTACACCGGCACGTAGAGCCAGCGCGGGGCGTGGGTCCACAACACGCGGAACAACACCCCGATGATTGCTCCGGACCACACCAACCAGAGCAACGTGGTGGCTTCAGGGCGTTCCAGCAGGGACCAGGCCAGCGGTGTGTAGCTGCCGGCGATCACCAGCATGATGTTGGTGTGGTCCAGGCGCTTGAGCAGCATGCGGACCTTGGGGGACCAGTTTCCACGGTGGTACACGGCGGAAACGCCGAACAGCAGGAAGCCGGTCAGCGCGTAGATGGCAGAGGTGATTTTGCGGTCCGGGCTCGGGGCAACTGTCACGAGGACGATCCCTGCTGCAAGGGCGAAGGGGGCGGCCACCGCGTGGATCCACCCGCGCCAGCGGGGCTTGGTTTCGAGGAGCTCGGCCATGTTTCAAGAGTAACCTACGTTTCGGTAGGTTACTTCTGGGTAACAAGCGCCAAGCGGTTTTTGACTGCCTGCTGCACCGGCTCACCATGTTGGGAAGGTAGCCTTGGATGTGCGTCGTCGTACAAGCAAGGAAGTCAGGTGAGTGTCCGGTGGAGCTGCCCGGTTTCCTCTATGGCTTCTATGAGCGCAAACTCCTGCGTTCCCTCCAGCAGGACCAGATCCCACGCCACATCGGCGTGATGGTGGACGGCAACCGCCGCTGGGCGCGCCAGTTCAATGCCCCGACCAGCCAAGGACACCAGGCTGGGGCCGACAAAATCCATGAGTTCCTGGGCTGGTGCCAGGAACTGGGCGTCAAGGTCGTCACGCTCTACATGCTCTCCACCGACAACATGAACCGGTCCGGTGAAGAGCTGGACCTGCTCATGGGCATCATCGCCAACACCATGGACCGCCTGGACGAAGACGAGGACGTGTCCGTCCACGCCATGGGCGCCCCGGAACTGCTCCCGGACTATCTCGCCGAGCGACTGAATAAACTCACGTCCCGCACGCCGGTCCATGAAAAGATCCACGTCAACGTCGCCGTCGGCTACGGTGGCCGTCGCGAAATCGTCGACGCCGTCAGGGAACTTCTGCACGACGCCGCCTCCAAGGGGCGGACCATGACAGAAGTTGCAGATGAACTTTCGGTGGACGACATCTCCCGCTTCCTCTACACCCGCGGCCAGCCGGATCCGGACCTCGTCATCCGCACGTCCGGTGAGCAGCGGCTCTCCGGCTTCCTGATGTGGCAAAGCGCCTACAGCGAGTTCTATTTTTGCGAAGCGTTGTGGCCTGCTTTCCGCAAGGTCGATTTCCTGCGGGCCTTGAGGGATTACGCGGGCCGGCAACGCCGCTTCGGAACCTGATCACGCGCCGGTTCACCGAAAATTAACGAGCCCGACACGCGACTTGCCGGGAACGGATTGCGGAAATGAATGTGTCGGGGATTACGTTAATCCCATCAGCAGGCAAAACCGCCCGCTGATCGGGGAGGCCAGTATATGGAGCGGAACATCGCACCAGTTACATGGGAGGCCACGCCCGGCCTTCCGGCCGAGCCGCTTCACCATTAGGCCGGGCGACCGCCCGGGGCTGGAGTCGATGTGGCTATTTCTGAGCAACTGCCCGCAATGGTTTCCGACGGGGAAAGTGCAGCTACCTCTCGCGCCAAGCGGGTCCCACAAAAAGCGCGGGCGGCAACGTCCGCCACGGGCCGCAGCTATGTGATCGATACCTCCGTCCTGCTTTCCGATCCCCACGCATTGTTGCGGTTCGCCGAGCACGAGGTCATCGTTCCCATCGTGGTTATCAGCGAGCTCGAAGGAAAGCGCCACGATCCCGAATTGGGCTATTTCGCCCGGAAGGCCTTGCGCCTCCTGGACGACCTCCGCATCGAACACGGAGGACTGGACCGGGCCATACCGCTGGGCAACGATGGCGGCCTCCTCCGGGTGGAAATGAACCACATCTCACCGGACGTCCTTCCCGCCGGTTTCCGCGGGGGCGACAACGACAGCAGGATCCTGGCTGTGGCCAAGAACCTCGCCAACGAGGGCCACAACGTCACAGTGGTGTCCAAGGACCTCCCCATGCGGGTCAAGGCCTCGGCCATGGGTCTGCAAGCAGATGAGTACCGCAATGAACTCGTCAAGGACTCCGGGTGGACCGGCATGGCTGAGATCGAAGCCAACGACGACGAAATCACCACGCTCTACGGGCACGAACCGGTCTTCATACCGGCGGCGGCCGAACTTCCCGTCAACACCGGACTGGTCCTTCTCTCCAACCGGGGCTCCGCTTTGGGCCGCGTTGGGGCGGATAAGCAGGTCCGTCTGGTCAAGGGCGATCGGGACGTCTTCGGTCTCCACGGGCGCTCAGCCGAGCAACGGCTGGCCATCGACATGCTGATGGATCCTTCGGTGGGCATCGTGTCCATCGGCGGACGGGCAGGCACTGGAAAGTCTGCGCTTGCCCTCTGTGCGGGCCTGGAAGCCGTGCTGGAACGCCGGGAGCACCGCAAGGTGGTGGTCTTCCGGCCGCTCTACGCTGTGGGCGGCCAGGAGCTGGGCTACCTGCCGGGATCCGAGTCGGAAAAGATGAACCCGTGGGCGCAGGCCGTGTTCGACACCCTCGGCGCCCTGGTCAGCCAGGAAGTCGTGGAAGAAGTCATGGACCGCGGCATGCTTGAGGTCCTTCCGCTGACCCACATCCGCGGGCGTTCGCTGCATGACGCTTTCGTCATCGTGGATGAGGCACAGTCGCTGGAGAAGAACGTCCTCCTGACCGTCATGAGCCGCATCGGGCAAAACTCCAAGATCGTCCTTACCCACGATGTCGCCCAGCGCGACAACCTCCGGGTGGGGCGGCACGATGGCGTGGCTGCCGTGGTGGAGACCCTCAAGGGACACCCGCTTTTCGGCCACATCACGCTGACCCGGTCCGAACGGTCGCCGATCGCGGCCCTCGTGACGGAGCTTCTGGAAGGGGCCGAAATCTAAGCTGTTGTTGCCGGCTTGTGGCCGTGGTCCGGTTCGCCGGACCGCGGCCTTTCGGTTTCAAAGCCCCAGGTAGGCTTTCAGTTCTTCGTGGCCCTTTACCTGGAGGGTCCAGTCGGGGCGTTTGAAGGTGGCCGGGGTGAGACGGACCCTTTGGACTTCCTCCACCTTGTCGCCCCAGCCATCGCGGAAGACGCCGTTGGGTTCATAGCCAAGGCTTGCGGAGACACCCAGTGATTTCCCGTTCCAGACGGCTGCGTCGGATTCGGCCACTTCCGCGTCCAGATAGTCGAACGCAAAGCTCACGACGGCGGCACGCATCTCCTTGCCGAAGCCCCGGCCCTGCGCGGACTGCTTGAGCCAGGAGCCGGTACTGACGGTCCTGAGGGTCTTGAAGTTCTTGGCCCCAAGGTCCTGGACGCCCAGGAATTCGTCATCGTGCCAGACCGCGAGGAGGAGGGTCCAATCATCCTTGGTGAAGTTGCCGCGGCAACGCCAGTACCACTGGGCCATGTTGGGCGCCAGCTCGGCATCGGGCATTTCGGCCCATGGCATGCTGAACGGGCTCTTTCCGGGTTCGTGTATTCCGGAGCGGGCCGCGTCAACTGCGGCGGGGATGTCGTCGTCGAGAATCGGACGGACAGTCAACCTCGGGGTGGTGAGGATGAGTCCGAACGGGGGCCATATGTCTGCCAGCGATGTCATCGCCGTAGCCTAACCCGAAAAGCCGGAGCGCCCTCAGGCGGCGGGCCCTATGTCCCAGGGAATGTGGCGGCGGACATCCGTCAGGTTCATGGATTCGGCCAGGAACAGGTCGTCCAGCATGTACTCGTCCACCCCCAGGATCTTCAGCCAATGGCCCACGCCGGACGTATCTCCGTCCAGGCTTTGACTGGCAACGCAGACCCCGGTTCCGGCGTCGATCCTGATCAATGTCCTTCCGGGGTGGACCAGGGGGTGGGCGGGATCCGAGGGTACATAGGTCCTGCTGGGAGTGACGATGGTTTCCAAGGCTGGACGGCCTTCGTGGTCCACTGAGCGGGGCTCTTCGAAGAAGACGCGGTTGGTGTCGGGGAACTCGAGGGGAACGGGAGAATTTCCGGCCAGCTCAACGGGATCCAAGGCTGCGGCGAGGCGACCATTACCGAAGGAAGGTTCTCCGTAGAGAGCCTCGGGACGGCGTCGGACCAAGCCGGCGTCGTCATAGACAGGCGTCACCAAGTGCGCGGGAAGCAGCCAGGAGCGCCGTGTGGCGCTGACGTACATGTCATCCCGGGAGTCGTTGATGCCGGTGGTGCTGTGCAGTAACTGCCCATCGCTTGTCTCCAGGCGGAGGGCTCCAGGGCGACGAAGCCAGGCTCTGACAATGTCGGCTCCGGTTCCAGGCCGCTCAAGGTACTCAAACCGCAGGGTTGTCCACTTCCATGGCGAAGAGCGGCATAGATTCCGGAATGTGGAGGACAAGTCAAAACCCGGTACATCTGCACTGTAGCGCCCCATATCCACAGTGTACCCAGACGTTCAAGCGGGCTGGACGGGCAAATCGGGGTAGCATCCGAGGGTGATCCGCCGACTATCCGAACTCTGGCCAGGCAGCCCTTTGGCGTTCTGGCTGCTGGCGGCTGCGTGCCTTTACTTCGTGGTGATGGCGGTCAGGCTCACCGTCATCGACATCAGAAGCCACCTGCTGCCGAACCGTATCGTGCTTCCGTCCTACGGCGTGGCGGGAGTGTTGTTGCTGGCCGCTGCTGTGTCGGAGGCCGTCCCGGATGCGGGAGAGGGACACCCGGCCACGGCGGCACTGTTCGGAGTGCCGGGCCTGGCAGCACTGGCCGGCGGCGCGGTTCTGTGGTTCTTCTATTTCGTGCTGCGGTTCATTCATCCGCCTGGGATGGGCTTTGGCGACGTGAAGCTGGCCGGAGTGCTGGGGCTTTACCTTGGTTACCTCGGCTGGAGCCACGTCTTCGCGGGCACTTTCGCGGCGTTCCTCCTGGGCGGGCTGTGGAGCCTGGCAGTCCTGGCCACGCGCCGGGGGACACTTCGCTCAGCAATCCCCTTCGGCCCCTTCATGCTCGCCGGAGCGGTCGCGGCAATGGTGCTGCTGCCCGCATGAGACTAGCCTGTCAGCAAGGCTGCAACAGCGGCAGGATCGATCTTTCTTGTGAGGAACGCTGACTCATGGGTGCACCGGATTTCGTGCTGAAACTGCGGGAGAAGATTGGACATGACCCTCTATGGCTCCCGGCCGTGAGAGGAGTGGTGTTCGACGACGCCGGCAGGGTGCTGTTGGGCCAACGAGCCGACAACGGACACTGGGCCCTCATCACGGGGATGCTTGAACCCGGCGAGCATCCGGCGCCGGGGCTCGTGCGTGAAATCTTCGAGGAAACAGCAGTAGTTGCAGAGACCGAGCGGATCGTCGGCGTCGGCGTTGTTGGTCCGGTGACGTTTCCCAATGGTGACGTCTGCGACTTCCTGGACATCATCTTCCGCTGCAGGTATGTCTCCGGGGACGCCAGGGTCAACGACGACGAGTCCCTTGCGGTGGGATGGTTTGCTCTGGACGAGCTTCCCGACATGAGCGCCGGGAACCTTGAAGCCATCCGGCTTGCCACAGAGCCCGAGGGCCCCGTGGCGTACCAGACTGAGTAGCGCGGGCTCAGCAACCTGCCTAGCGGCGGGCCGCTTCGAGCTCTTCGGCTTCGGCACCGCCGATGGCTTCGCCACGGGCCACCATGCCCGCAGTATCGGAGAGTGGAATCTGCTTCAACGTGATCGCCAGGATCAGCGCAATGGCGATGAACGGAACCAAGTACCAGAACACCGGCGCCAAGGAGTCGGCATAGGCGTTCACGATCGCGTCCCGCAACTGCCCCGGCAGTTGTGCCAGTGCCTGCGGGTCCAGGGTGCTGGTGGACTGGGATGCTTGCTCGGCTGATGCCCCTGCGCCCGTGAAGGCTTTGGTGAGCGATTCGGCCAGGCGGTTGGTGAAGATGGAGCCAAAGACAGCGACGCCCAGGGAGGCACCTACTTCGCGGAAGTAGTTGTTGGTGCTCGTTGCCGTGCCGATCTGGTCAGCCGGTACGGAATTTTGCACCACCAACACGATCACCTGCATGATCAGGCCCAGCCCGGCACCAAAGATGAACAGCTGCACGCAGATCATCCAGATAGGTGTCTCGGCGGTCAAAGTGGTCAACCAAAGCATGGCCAGGATGGTCAAGGCCGCACCCATGATCGGGTACAGCTTGTACTTGCCCGTCTTGGAGATCCGGATACCCGAGAAGATTGAGGTACCCATAAGGCCCACCATCATCGGGAGCATCAGGAGGCCTGACTCGGCGGCGGAGGTCCCGGAGGACATCTGCAGGAACGTGGGAACGAAGGCGATGGCTGCGAACATGCCCAGGCCCAGCGTGAAGCCGATGGCCGTGGCGTTGATGAAAATGGGGTTCTTGAACAGGCTCAGCGGAATGATGGGGTCCTCGGCACGGCGCTCAGCCATGACGAAGGCGAACGCGGCGAGGACCATGCCGGCGCCAAAGGCCCACGTCAGGGGTGAATCCCAGCCTTCGTCCTTTTTGCCGCCGAAGTCTGTGAAGAAGATCAGGCAGGTGGTGGCTGCGGAGAGGAAGATGACCCCCAGGATGTCGATCTTCTTTTCGGCTTTCTTGTTCGGCAGGGTCAGGGTGAACCAGGCCGTGATGAACGCGGCGATGCCGATGGGGATGTTGATGTAGAACGCCCATTCCCAGGTGAGGTGGTCAACGAAGAAGCCGCCCAGCAGGGGACCGGCTACAGCCGAGAGACCGAAGATGGCGCCCAGCGGGCCCATGTACTTGCCGCGTTCCTTGGCCGGAACGATGTCGGCGATGATGGCCTGCGAAAGGATCATGAGGCCGCCGCCGCCCAGTCCTTGGATGGCACGGAAGATCACGAAGCCCCAGAAATCGGTGGCAAAAGCACAACCGACGGATGCCAGTGTGAACAGTGCGATGGCCACGAGGAACAGGTTCCGCCGGCCAAGGATGTCGCCGAACTTGCCGTAGATGGGCATCACGATGGTGGTGGCCAACAGGTAGGCAGTGGTGATCCAGGCCTGGTGTTCCACACCGCCAAGCTTTCCGACGATGGTCGGCATCGCCGTGGAGACGATGGTCTGGTCCAGGCTGGACAGCAGCATGCCTGCGATCAGCGCGGAGAAGATGATCCAGATTCGTTTCTGGGTCAGCAGCAAGGGTTCTGCTGCCTTCGAGAGTGTACTCATGCGGGGTCCTTCGGGGTTTCAAGGGGGTTGTTGCCCAGTTGGTGGTTCGTGGCCAGCGGCTGGGCAAAGAGTTTCCGCGCGGCATTGAGGTTTTGTTCGAGGATCCTGCGGTAACTGCGCGTGTTGTCCTCCGAGAAGAACTGCTGGGCCGTCTTCTTGGAAACCGCACCGAACAGCACTGTTGCTGTCATGACCTCGGGGTGTTCGGGGTTCAGGCCTTCGCGGGCGGCCACCAGTGCGGCAAATTGCCGTTCCCGGGCCTCCCCTTCGACCGTGAGCCGTGCAAGGAGTTGAGGTTCGGCCGTAACGGCGGCAATGAACTGCTGGACTTCCGTGCGGCTGATGGACGAACGCTCCATGAGCGTCACGGTAAGGACGTGCAGTGCTGCCAGGAGAGTGCCCGAGATGCTGCCGGGTGTGCGGGACGGGTTCTCGTTGAAGGCCTCCAGCACGTCCTCGGGAAGTTCATCCGAGAACGAACCGATCACGGCGTCTTCCTTGGTGTGAAAGTAGTTGAAGAAGGTCCGGCGCGAGATCCCGGCTTCTTCGCAGACTTCCTCCACGGTGAAACCGTTCAGGCCACGGGCGGCCGTAAAAGAACGCGCGACGGCGGTGATCGCCGTCCGCGTCGCGGCCCGCTTGCGCTCGCGCAGGCCCCCGTCAATATTTGCACTATTGCTCACAAAGTAAAGTTTTGCACCCTAGCACCGAAAGTGCAAAGACTCCGGGTACGACGACGGCCGGTACCTTCCGTGCGGAAGGTACCGGCCGTCGTCGTGCTTTGGGTCTTGCTCCGGCGGTTACGCCTTGTGGGCCGGGGACGTCATGGTGGTGACGTCGAGGGCCTTGTCGAGGTCGGCCTCGGACACCTTGCCTTCGCCCTCGCCGACGAAGCCGAGCTTCTCGGTAGCCTGGCGGATGGTCAGGCCCTCCTTGACGGCGATCTTGGCGATCTTCGCGGCGTTTTCGTAGCCGATGTATTTGTTCAGCGGCGTCACGATGGACGGCGAAGCCTCGGCCAGGAAGCGGGCACGCTCGACGTTGGCGGTGATGCCGTCGATCATCTTGTCGGCCATGACGCGGCTGGTGTTGGCCAGCAGGCGGATGGACTCGAGCAGGTTGGCGGCCATGACGGGGATGCCGACGTTGAGCTCGAAGGCGCCGTTGGTGCCGGACCAAGCGATGGCGGTGTCGTTGCCGATGACCTGGGCGCAGACCATGATGGACGCTTCGCAGATGACCGGGTTGACCTTGCCCGGCATGATCGAGGAGCCCGGCTGAAGGTCGGGGATGGCGATTTCGCCAAGACCGGTGTTGGGGCCCGAACCCATCCAGCGGAGGTCGTTGTTGATCTTCATGAAGGAGATCGCGATGTTGCGCAGCTGGCTGGAGCCTTCGATGAGGCCATCGCGGTTGGCCTGGGCCTCGAAGTGGTCGCGGGCTTCGGTCAGCGGCAGGCCGGTGTCGGCTGCGAGCAGTTCGATGACGCGCTCCGGGAAACCAGCGGGGGTGTTGATGCCGGTACCGACGGCGGTGCCACCAAGGGGAACTTCGGCAACGCGGGGGAGGGCTGCGTTGATGCGCTCGATGCCGTAGCGCACTTGTGCCGCGTAGCCACCGAATTCCTGGCCGAGGGTGACGGGCGTGGCATCCATGAGGTGGGTACGGCCGGACTTGACGACGTCCTTGAACTCCGCGGCCTTGCGGTCCAGGGAAGCGGCCAGGTACTCGAGCGCCGGGATCAGGTCGTTGATCAGGGCCGAGGTGGCGGCGACGTGGACGGATGTCGGGAAGACGTCGTTGGAGGACTGCGAAGCGTTGACGTGGTCGTTGGGGTGGACCACCTTGTCGCTGCCTGCGGCGGAGAGGGCGCGGGAGGCCAACTCGGCGATGACCTCGTTGGTGTTCATGTTGGAGGACGTGCCCGAGCCGGTCTGGAAGACGTCAATCGGGAAGTCGCCGTCGTACTTGCCGGTTGCCACCTCATCGGCTGCTGCGGCGATGGCCTCGGCGAGCTCGCCGTCGAGCACCCCCAGTTCAGCGTTCGCCAGTGCGGCTGCCTTCTTCACCCGGGCAAGGGCTTCAATGTGGGTGCGCTCGAGCGTCTTGCCGGAGATGGGGAAGTTCTCCACAGCACGCTGCGTCTGGGCGCGGTACAGGGCGTTCACGGGGACGCGAACTTCGCCCATCGTGTCATGTTCAATACGGAACTCAGTGGTGGAAGTCATGGGGCTAGCTTATGGCGATTGGACGCTTCACAGAAAACCCGCAGGGGAGTGCTACGTGCCCCGGCCAGGTGGCCGGGGCACGGCTTCCTAGAGCTCGCCGATCGCGGAAACAAGGGCCGCTTGGCCCTCGCCGAGTTTGTAGGAAAGGCCGATGACGGCCACACGGCCATCCTCAATGGCGTCCGAAATCACACGCGAGCTGTCCGCCAGCCGTTCAGCGGTCTGCTTGACGTGTTCCACCACCATGTCGTTGACGTCTTCCTGGCCGTTGCGCTTGGCCGTGAGGACCGAGGGGGTGATGCGTTCGACGAGGTCGCGGATGAAGCCCGGCGGCATTTCACCCGTTTCCACCGCGCCCTTGGTGGCGGTCACGGCGCCGCAGCTGTCGTGGCCGAGGATGGCGATCAGGGGAACCTTGAGTTCGCTGATGCTGTACTCGAGCGAACCCAGGACGGCGTCGTCGATCACCTGTCCGGCTGTGCGCACCACGAAGGCATCGCCCAGGCCGAGGTCGAAGATGATCTCTGCGGCCAGGCGTGAATCCGCGCAACCGAAGATCACGGCGAAGGGGTTCTGGCCCTCGAGCAGGGACGAGCGGCGGGAAGCATCCTGGTTGGGATGCCGGGATTCGCCGGAAACAAATCGTTCATTGCCCTCGCGGAGGCGTTGCCAGGCCAGGGCTGGAGTCAGTTTAGTAGGCACCTTATTACTTTACGGTGCAGGTGTTGCGGGCTGTGAAACTGTTGCGCTGCTTTGAGCGGACGATGACGCGGTTGCCGTGCCCTGGTCAGCGGACTTCACGACGGCGTCGGCCAGTTTGGCGAATTCCTCAAGGCTCGCCGTGCCGCTCAGGATGATGGTGGTCCCCTTGTACTCGAGGACCATGCTGCGCTTTTCCTTGCCGGAGTCACGCAGTTCCCAATCCTGCCCGCCGGCATTGCGGGTTCCGGTCACCGGCAGGTTGCCGGTCTGCTGAAGGGTCCACGTGGGGTTGGCTTTGTTGGTCTGGGTGAGGCCGATGAAAGCTTCCTTGGGAGTGAGGAAACCAACCTCCCAAGTGGGGACGCCCGTTCCGCTTCCGGACTCCCAGCGGGCGTAGTTCGGGCGGAATGTGTCGCCGGTATCCGGTGTCACGGGTGTGAATCCCGCCACACCTTCGGCGTTTTTGGCGATGGAAGCTACGTCAATGGCGGGCCTGAAGCCCTCTCCCTTGGGAGCCGGATTCATCAACACGATGGGCAGGAAAGCCAGTACGCAGACCAGAAGGGCGATGACCATGCCAATGACGGAGGCGTTGGCCCGTTTGGCGGCTTTCGCCGCGATGACGGGCTTGAAGGGCGCTTCCTGGGCATTGATGGGGTCGGCCGCCGCGGCTTCAGGTTGATTGCCGGCAGCGGACTTGTCCTGCGTTTCACTCACCACTCAATGATCCCTTATCGGGGCGGGGAACACACATCGGGCAACCTCACCACCGGTATTGCGGCCGGTGGTCATCCAACCACCCTCAGTGGACGTGGCGACTATGATCGTTGGTAGAGGAACCCCGGGTTGCCTTTGTGCAACCTTGCCCGGTCCCGTGAATCGTCACTCGAAGAAGAGGTTCAAGTGTCTCCTGCACCAATGACCCAGCAGTATTCCACGATTTCGCCGTCGCTCGCCGTCGGCATCGACGAACCCGACCGCAACCTTGCGCTTGAACTCGTCCGAGTCACCGAAGCCGCGGCTATTGCCGGTGGCCACTGGGTAGGCTTCGGCGACAAGAACAAAGCTGACGGCGCCGCCGTCGACGCCATGCGTTCATTCCTTCACACCGTCCACTTCAACGGCGTCGTGGTGATTGGTGAAGGCGAAAAGGACGAAGCCCCCATGCTGTTCAATGGCGAACAGGTTGGCGATGGCACTGGTCCCGAGTGTGACGTTGCAGTCGACCCCATCGATGGAACCCGCCTCACCGCGCTGGGCATCAACAACGCCCTGGCAGTGCTGGCAGTTGCCGAGCGCGGCTCAATGTTCGACCCCTCGGCCGTCTTCTACATGGAGAAGCTCGTCACGGGTCCCGAAGCTGCCGACATGGTGGACCTTCGCCTGCCCGTCAAGCAGAACCTGCACCTGATCGCCAAAGCCAAGGGCGTCAAGGTCAACCAGCTCAACGTCATGATCCTTGACCGTGACCGCCACCGTCCGCTGGTCGAAGAGATCCGCGAAGCCGGTGCGCGCACCAAGTTCATCATGGACGGCGACGTCGCAGGTGCCATCGCCGCTGCACGTTCGGGCACCGGCGTCGACGCCCTTATGGGCATCGGCGGCACGCCTGAAGGCATTGTTGCAGCGTGCGCCATCAAGTCCCTCGGCGGCGTTATCCAGGGCCGCCTCTGGCCGACGTCGGACGAAGAGAAGCAGAAGGCGATCGACGCCGGACACGACCTCGACCGTGTTCTGTCCACCAACGACCTCGTTACCTCGGACAACTGCTACTTCGCAGCCACCGGCATCACCGACGGCGACCTCCTGCGCGGCGTCCGCTACCAGAAGGACCGTGTCCTGACGCAGTCCATCGTGATGCGTTCAAAGTCCGGCACTGTGCGCTTCGTCGATGCTGAGCACCACGCATCCAAGTGGGAGACGTACGCGCGCAAGGCGTAGTACCTCGGACTTACCGCGCCCTTGGCGCGAAAGGCGCCCCATCGCTCTGCGGCTATCTCCTCGTACCTCGTCGATTTGATGCCGCTGACGCGATGAGGCGCCTTTCGCCATCCGGGTGCGTTGGTGCCGTGCCCCCAGTCCTCGCGCGTTTTGGGTTGTGCCGCCACAACCTACTTTGCCGCCGTCGAAAGCTCGACGGCGGCACCCGGGTGAGTGCCCGACGTCGGCCTTCCCGGGAGCGCGGCGCCGGATGTGCCGTCGCCATCTGCTTTGAAGCCGTGGGCAGCCTGACACGCCGCCACCAGCGGCGTGTCCCGACCCGAGAGCCCGCAAAGTGGGTCGCAGCGGCACGCCACTACACCAATGCCGGGCGCCTTTAGCGGAGCTTGTCGCGGACCTTCCGGGCCAGCTGGTAGGCGCCGTAGCGGAGTTTGTTGACCGGGAGGTCCCAGGTGCCGGGGTAGGAGACTTCGCGGCCGCCAAAGGACTTCTTGAAGGCCGTGAAGCCGGCCCACTTGTGGTCGGGTTGGTCCTCGGGTGCTACGCCCCAGAGATCCACGTGCTTAAGGCCTTTTTCCTTGGCGTCGGCTATCAGCGTGACCAGGAGCGGGATGCCGGCACTGAGTTTGCGGTGCGTGTCATCCAGGGCGGCGTGGGCATAGACCCGGGTGTCTGCGGAGTCGTAGGCGAAAGCGGCGGCGATGGGCTCGCCCTCAAGCTCGGCAATGAACAGGGTTCCGGCGCCTGAGGGCAACAACGACGCCGCGACCTGGGTCAGGTATTCGTCGCTTTGCGGCTTGAAGCCATTGCGCGCCGCCGTCAGGTGGAGGAAGTGCAGCAGGATCGAGATATCAGACGGGTCCTGGGAAGCGCGGAACGTCACGCCCTTTTTGTGGATGTTCCGGTACAGGTTGCGGTTGGTCGGCTTCATGCCGGCCAGGACATCCTTGAAATCTCCCTCCAGATCCACCACCCAGCTGAGTTCGGGCTGCTGGTTGACCGGCGCCGGCCGCAGGCCGCGGGCGCGAAGGAGGGGACCGGCGTCGTCCGCTGTGAAACCTGCCGCGGCCGGTTCCATGCGGACGAACACTGCGTGCTCCGCCTTGGCCAAAGCCACAAGCGCTGCCGTGGCGGCGTCAAAGGCTTCCACCGAATCTGCCACCGGTCCGTAGGGGGCATAGATGACTTTGCCCGCCGGGTTCTTTTCCTCGATGGCGAGGAAGCTCCAGCCGGGACCGGATTGTTCGTGGACGCGGCGACCCAGGGAACGCTGGACTGCCGCCCACGCGGGCGTTTGAAGAAAGAATTCCATGCGTCAGTTCCCCAAGCCCGTGGTCACGGCGAAGGCAATGCTGGTTTCGGTGGCACCCTGGACGGGGTGGACGTTGACCGGAGCCTCGATGTCGGGGATGAAAGCGGCGGCGCCGCGACCAAGCTGGAGATCGCTCTTGGGCGAGTCGAGCAGCACGGAACCGGAAACAACGACGACGACGGCCGGCCCCGTCTGCGCCAGCGGCACCGGGGCGGCGTCGGGGGCGAGCTCGATGCGCTGGAGCTGGAACTCCTTGAAGGGCGGGCAGTACAGTTCCTGCCCGAATTCCGTCCCACTGGCCTCGACACGCGGAACTCCGAGAGCCTCGAAACGCACAGTCTTCAGCAGCTCGGGAACATCCACATGCTTGGGGGTGAGGCCGCCGCGGAGGACATTGTCCGAGGACGCCATGACTTCGACGCCCAGCCCGTGCAGGTAGGCATGGACGTTGCCCGCCGGCAGGTAGACAACCTCGCCGGGTTCCAGGGACAAGTGGTTCAGGAGCAGGGAAATGAGGACCCCGGGGTCGCCGGGGAAGGCTTGGTTGATATCGAGCATCGCCGTCAAGGCCTGGCGGTGGGGCTCCAGCGGCGCCCCCGCGGCCAGGACCGCGACGACCTCGTCGATGGCATCGGAGACCGCGCTGCCGCCCTCGATCAGGCGGCTGAAGGCAGCCTTCAGTGCCGTCGCCGGTTCGGCTTGGCCGAGGTCGGAGACGACGTCGGTGATCACCTGCGGAACGTCGACTGCAGCGGAGTCCAGGACATGGGCCAGGTGCTCGAAGATGCCGCGGGAATCAGCAGGGGAGCGGAAGCCGCACAGCGCCTTGAAGGGCGTGAGGGCAAAAATCATTTCCGGCTTGTGGTTGTCATCGCGGTAGTTGCGGTCTGCGGCGTCGGGGGCGACCCCGGCGGCATTCTCCCGCGCAAATCCTTCGCGTGCTTGTTCGAGGCTCGGATGGACCTGCAGGGACAGCGGTTGTTCTGCCGCCAGGAGCTTGGTGAGGAACGGCAGGCGGGGACCGAACTCGGCGAGGCTTTCCGATCCGAGGTTACGCTGTGGGTCGGAGGCGATCAGGGCGTCCAGGGGCTGGGTGACGCCATTGGGGTGGATGGCCGTGGAGGGGGAGTCCGGGTGGGCTCCGATCCACATTTCTGCCTCGGGACCGCCTGACGCCTGCCGCCCCAGCAGCTCGGCGATCGCCGTCGTCGAACCCCACGCGTAGGGTCGCAAAACATTCTCAATCTGGTACACGAAAGAAAGTCCTTATCGTTGCGCTGAACGTGGGGTGGAACTTACAGGGGTGCGCACTGGCCGTTGGTGGCCACGAGGTCGCGGATGCCCTGTTCATCGCCTTGGGCCTTGAGGCCGTTCAACAATTCGATGGTGATCGGCGTGCCGTCCGGGGTGGTGGTCACAGGAGTGAAGTCCGCCGACGGTGAAGGCAGCTGGCTCGCAGGCGCCAGGGCGCTGACAGCTCCGGCGGCCATGACAGCTCCGGCTCCCGCCGCGGCACCGCTGCTGCCGGAGGGCACGACGGCGTCACTGGCCTTGGGGCTGTTGCTGGAGGGAGTCAGCAGTTCCTGGACCTTGGAGTGGATCACGTCGAAGTCGGGAACCGTGGAGAAGGAAGCATCGAAATCCGGTGGCCCGATGGTGAGGCGTTTGACCGGCTGGTTCTTGGACTTCAGTGCGAGATCCACGAAGCTGCCCAGCTGGTTGGACGAGATATTGGAATCAACCACCTTGGTTCCGGCGTTGGCGATATCCTCGAACTTGGTCAGGAGGGTGGCAGGGTCCAGCTGCTTGAGCATGGCCTGCTGCACGCACTGCTGCCGCGCGATCCGGGCGTAGTCGTCCACGAATTCCCGGGAACGTCCGTACCAAAGGGCGTGGAAGCCATCCAGGTGCTGGTCTCCGGCAGGGATCCAGCCGTCGGGCATCCCGTGGATGCCGTTGGCCTCGTCGGTGACCGGGCCACTGATCGGTACCCAGCCCCCGGCCTTGATGCGGATGCCGCCCATGGCGTCGATGAGCTTGGCAAAGCCGTCCATGTCCACCAGGACGTATGCCTGGACGGTGATGCCGAGCGTGCCAGAGACTGCTTCCAAGGTTGCCTGGGCGCCGGGGTCCTGGACGCCCGGGTAGAGGTCTTTGTACTTGTTGGTGACCTCGGTATTGACGGCGTTGATGAGGCATTCGTCGCCGCAGTTGTAGCCGTCCGGGTAGATCTTCCGCATGGGCGACCCCTCGCTGAACTGGGCGTTCTGGAGGTTGCGGGGCACGGAGATGATGGCGCTTTCGCCGGTCTTTGCGTCGACGCTGATGACGGACAGGCTGTCCGGACGTCGTCCGGTCCGGTCATCTCCGGCGTCGCCGCCCATCATCAGGAAGTTGTAGCGGCCGTCCACGGGGTCGATGGCTGGACCGGCTTCGAAGATGCTGCCGATCGCGTTACGGCTCACGTTCAGGACATAGGCGATGTAACCGAGCGATCCGCTGGCGAGAATCGTGGCAAGTGCCACTACTACGGCGATGATGGGCCGCATTCCAGGAGCGAGGAGCGTTGGCCTGATGATCCGCAGGGTATTGAGGAACAGATACGCCCAGCCCAGGGCGAGGGCCACCAGGACCACAATGATGAACAGCGACCCGACCGGGTGGGTCACAATGCCCAGCAGCAGCGTCCGGTTGGCCACAGCAAGGACGATGGTCACCAGCGCCAGCGCCCACACTGTGAGCGTCACGCGCAGGGCCAGGCGTCCAAGCTTGCGGTCGCCCGCGACGATCTGGGCACTGCCGGGAACAAAAAGGGTGAGGAGGACCAGCACGAAGGCGCGTTTGGTCCGCACCGGTGCACTGGCACCGGATGGGTAGCGGACTGGATCAGTCAGGGCGGAACCGGGCTGACTCGGGTTCTTCTGCATGGTAGTCATCCGCTGCCTTCCTAGCGGGTGCTCCGTGCTGAAGCGTTGTCCGGGGAGAAGACTTCCTCTACTTTGCGGCGAAGGTTTTCGCCCTTCTTGCTGGCCACATCGTTGAGTTCCTGTGCGAACGCGAGAAGGTCGCTCCGGAGCTTTGCAGCCAATTCGTCGGTGCCGGATGCGAGCATGCGTACGGCCAGGAGCCCTGCGTTGCGGGCACCGGCGATGGACACAGTGGCTACGGGAACTCCGGCCGGCATCTGCACGATCGACAGCAGGGAGTCCATCCCGTCGAGTGTCTTGAGCGGAACAGGAACACCGATGACGGGAAGTGGAGTTACGGAAGCCAGCATGCCCGGCAGATGGGCTGCGCCGCCGGCACCGGCAATGATGACGCGAAGGCCACGCTCATGCGCACTCTGGCCGTAGCTGATCATTTCCGTCGGCATGCGGTGGGCGGAGACCACATCTGCTTCGAAAGGGATGCCGAACTCGGCCAGGGCGTCCGCGGCTGCCTCCATGACGGGCCAATCGGAATCCGAGCCCATGACGAGTCCTACCAGCGGGGCTTGCGGTGTGGTCGTCATACGGTCTCCTCGAGTGGGGTCTGTTCGGGCGTGCGGCCATCACGGATGATGTTGGCCACAGTGGTTGCGCGCTCACGTACGGAGTCGACGTCGGCCACGGAGCTGCCGACGAGGTTGACGTGACCGATCTTGCGGCCGGGGCGAACGGATTTGCCGTAGGAGTGCACCTTCGCGGCGGGCTCGTACGCCAAAGCCGTGGGGAAGGCCTTGAAGAGATCCTGGTTTTCCCCGCCAAGGAAGTTCTTCATGACAACGACCGGAGCCAGGGCATCGGTGGCACCCAGCGGCAGGTCCAGTACGGCGCGCAGGTGCTGTTCGAACTGGCTGGTGATGGAACCATCCTGGGTCCAGTGGCCGGTGTTGTGCGGACGCATGGCCAGTTCGTTGATCAGGAATCCCGCCCCGACGCCCGGAGTTTCGAACAACTCCGCAGCCATCACGCCGGTGACTCCGAGCTCGTTGGCGATGCGGAGGGCGGCTTCCTCGGCAGCGGCAGCGACTTCCACGGCAATATTCTGGGCCGGGGCAATGACTTCGTCGCAGACGCCGTCAACCTGGATGGTGTGCACCACGGGCCAGGCGCGGGACTCACCGCTGGGAGTGCGTGCCACCAAGGCGGAGAGTTCACGGCTGAAGTCCACCTTCGCTTCGGCCAGCAGGGGACTCATGGCCTGGAACCAGTCCTCGGTCTCCAGGGCCTCGGCGGCGGAGTCGACGATCCTGACGCCCTTGCCGTCGTAGCCGCCGCGTGGCGTTTTCAGTACTACGGGCCAGCCGATCCTGTCCCCGAAGGCAACGAGCTCGTCCACGGTGTGCACGGCAGACCATTCCGGGTTGGGCAGGCCCAGCCGGTCGATGGCGGCCCGCATCACGAGCTTGTCCTGGGCGTTGACCAAGGCATCGGGACCGGGCTGAACGTTCACGCCGGCATCCAGCAGGGCTCGCAGGTGCCCCGTGGGGACGTGTTCGTGATCGAACGTCAGAACGTCCAGGCCTTTGGAAAACTCCAGGAGAGCGTTCAGGTCCTTGTAGTCGCCAATGGGGGCGGTAGCCACGGCGGCAACCGCCGAAACGTCCTCGCCTTCGGCCAAAACGCGCAGTTCGAAGCCCAATGCGGTAGCGGGCGGAGCCATCATTCGTGCGAGTTGGCCGCCGCCAACAACGCCAATTACTGGAAAAGTCACAAGGTTCAGCCTACCGAACCAGCGGCAGGATCACTGATTCTGTGGCTCATTTGGGCGCTTTTATCCCCGGTTCTTTACCCTCTATTGGCGTTCTCACAGCGTACTCCCGGGCAGTACGTGGAAATCGGCGCTAAAATGGTCAAGGCCCATCGGCCCACTTTCAACGGCCATGGAGGGTCATGATCACCACACTTGCAGATCGCATCCGCGGACTTGCTTCGCTCTTCTGGCGCGAAGTGGCCAAGTTCGGCGCTGTTGGTGGTGTTGCGTTCGTTATCGACAACGGCCTCACGTACTACCTGATGCACGGCCCGATGACGGACAGCCCGTCCAAAGCGCGTTTTGTTGGTGCCGTGGTGGCAACAATCTTCTCGTGGATCGCCAACAGGTTCTGGACTTTCCGGCATCGCAGGCAGGACAACGTCGTGCGCGAGTTCGTGATGTTCGTCATTATCAATGGCATCGGCATCGGAATCTCGACGGGCTTCACGTTCATTGCCAACTACTGGTTGAACATCACGGACAAGAACCTGCTTTTTGCGGCCGGTGTAGTGGGCATTCTTGTGGCCACGGTAGTCCGGTTCTTTGCCTACCGCTTCCTGGTCTTCAACAAGGAACTGGATCAGGAACCGGAATTTTCGCACGACCACGAACTTCTGGATATCCACCCCAAGGCCAAAGCCGGCGCGGAAGCAGGAGCAGGCAACCCGGCAACCGGCGAGCTTCCCTCCATCAAGAAGCCCTGACGCCCGATACCCCGGGCCGCTGCCGAACGGCTGACACTAGGAGCGGCTGACCCGCTCGTTGTCCAAGAGGTGGTCGGTGACCTCCACGTCGTCGTGGACGAGTACTACGGAGCCGTCCTCTTTCCATGCGCCGAGGGCCGCGGCGAGGCATGATTCCAATCCATCGCCAGTGCGCACCAGAAGCCGGACTGAAGGCTGCTGCGCAGCGGCGAACCCTTCCAGCAGCCCGGAGTGCAGGTGCCCGTCGGAACCGCGCACGGCGGGGCTTCCACCCTCGGGGTCGTCATGTGCCATAAAGACGTCGCCATGGGAGCGGACTTCTGCCGCGTAATCCACGACGCCGGATGGCAGCTCTCCGGGCCAGCGCATCGCAAGTGCCGCGAGCGGCACGGCGACCACCGCATCGAAGCCGGCGCGGGCGCCGTCGTCGGGCTTGTCGGTAACCAGGAGATCTGCGGAGGTGCCGTCCAGGACAACCTCCATACCCAGTTGCCAGGCAGCGAGAGCCCAAACAAAAGACTTCCAGTGGGCCGGCAGGTCCAGGCGGATGGCCATGCCGGGTTCGGCGTCGAGTTCGTCCTGGAGCAGGTTGCTTGTTTTTGCCACCCAGTTGTCCAAAACGCGCCCGGACAGTTCAACGCGCTCGGAGTCGGGGCCGTACCAGGTGAGTCGGGGCGATGTTGAGTGCCCGGACCGGAGGGTGGTCATCAAGTTCACTGCCGGAATGCTCATGGGTCAATCTTGCCACGGCGGTCCCGCGCCACTGCCGGCAACAAGGCGCTGGATGTGATTTGCGCTACAGGCGGGTTTGTCCAGTCGCTGGTGGTGTCCGCCGCGCCTTTGCCGATTCCGCGGAAATTCAACGAATGTTCACACAAGCGATTCAGCGGTCCCGTTTCCCGCTGGTTTCGATTGGGGCAAGGCGCGGGATCTTGGGCGTGGCGCATCCCACTTTTCCACAGCTTCTTGATTATTATCCCGGCGCGGCTTGACTGACTGTAGTTACACGCGTGTAATTAGTAATCAACGCCGCTGCACAGACATCCGGAACACCACCGGGGGTCGGAAATACATCCAAGCAGCAGCTGCAAACTCAGGAGGGACGCCATGGGGCAAGCGTTGCGTATCCAGGAAGATGCAGTCGTCGCAGAACATGCGTCGGTGAAATACCGTTCGCGGGAAGTGCCGGGTGACTGGTACGTGGACCCTGCGGATCCGGAAGCGGCAGACCGTTACAACCAGAATGTGCAGCAGTCTTTGGAGGACCAGGCAACGGCCCTCCTCGCCGCACATGAGGCGTTGATCGGTGACCTGCCGTCTGGCCCGGAAGATGACCTCGACGATCCTCCCATGGAGCTGCGCCGTCCGCTTGAGACGCCCGGCCAGCCCGTCTGGATCGGTCTCCCCGGCCAGGGGGAATTCGACGACGAAGGCGAGCTTGGCTGGCAGACGGACGCGCTGTGTGCGCAGACCGATCCCGAAGCGTTCTTCCCCGAGAAGGGTGGATCCACCAGGGATGCCAAAAAAGTCTGTGGAGCCTGCAACGTGCGCTCACAGTGCTTGGAATACGCTCTGGCCAATGACGAGCGGTTCGGTATTTGGGGCGGGCTTTCCGAGCGGGAGCGCCGTCGGCTAAGGAAGCGAGCGGTCTAATTCTCAAGGAAGTGCACGTTACCGCCGTAGTGGTTTCCCACGACGGCGGTAACTACCTGCCCAGGACATTGGCGGCATTGTCGGACCAGACGCGTTCGGCAGATGCCGCCATTGGCATTGATACAGGTTCCACGGATAACTCCTTGGGTCTGCTCCGCGGTGCCTTCGGCGAAGGCAATGTCACCACCTTCCAGCAAGCGAAGAGCGGCTTCGGCGCTGCTGTCAGCGCGGGTCTTCAGGAGCTTGCTCCTGCAGGGACCCGCTCCGGCGAGGGCCAGCCTGTGGAGTGGATTTGGCTGCTGCACGATGATGCCGCCCCCGCCCCGGACGCCCTGGCAGAGCTGCTGCACGCCGTCGAGCGCGCGCCGTCGGTAACCGTTGCCGGTTGCAAACAGCTCGGCTGGGACAACGGCCGCCACCTCGTGGATGTTGGACTTTCAACGAGCCGCTGGGCCGAGCGCCTGACCCTGATCGATGCCGACGAAGTGGACCAAGGCCAATACGACGCCCGGTCGGATACGTTTGCCGTCAACTCCGCAGGGATGCTGATTCGCCGGGATGTCTGGGAGCAGCTGGACGGGTTCGATCCCGCGCTGCCAGGCAGCGGCGACGACGTCGACTTCTGCTGGCGTAACTGGCTCGCCGGCAACCGTGTGGTTGTTGTGCCCTCTGCCCGCATGTTCCACGTGGAGCACCGCCCCCATGGCTTGGGCACGGCTTCGGCAGCGCGAAAAGCCCAGATCCATCTTCGGCTCAAGCACACGCCGTGGTGGAAGGTGCCGTTCCAGGCTGTTGGTGCCTTCTTCGGAGCTCTCGTCCGGCTGGTCCTGAGCATCCTTGTGAAGGAACCGGGGTACGGCTTCTCCCAGTTCACAGCAACCATCGCAGCATTGATTCGTCCTGTCGCGATTGCCCGGGGGCGCCGCGTCGCCGCCAGGACGCGGCGGGTCCATCGTTCCGTGGTGCGCGGCCTCCAAACGCCGACGCGGGAGGTCCGGGCCCATCGGCGATCCCTGTTGGAAGCCATCCGCCCCGGTGAGGACTCCCAGCCCTCCAGCGATCTCCTGGCTCCTGAGCCCAGCGGCGATGCCGCAGATGACTTCGCAGCGCTGGCCACGAACGAGCGGGGCTGGGTGGGGACCGGCGCTGTTGCCGCAGCCTGCATCGCCCTCGCAGCGGCCGTGGTCGGGTTGCTTGGACTCCTTCGCTCCGGTTCTGTCACCGGGGGAGGGCTCCTGCCTCTTTCGGAATCCCCTGCGGACATCTGGGCCAACGCGTCTACATGGTGGATCTCCCTTGGTGCCGGCTTGCCGGGCCACGGTGATCCTTTCGGCTACGTCTTGTGGATTCTCTCCCTCCTCGGAGGCGGGGACGGGAACGCAGCCATGGCATGGCTCCTCATCCTCGCGATGCCGTTGTCCGCTGTTGGCGCCTGGTTCGCGTCGGGCGCGTTGACCACCAAGCGCCGGTTCCGGACCGTGGCAGCCTTGATCTGGGCGGGATCTCCGACTCTTCTGATTTCCATCAATGAAGGCCGCATCGGTGCCTTGGTGGCCCACCTGATGATGCCGCTGCTGCTGCTTGCCTTGGTGCGGGCATCGGGATCGGCCATCGGGCAGTCGAGGGCACCGTATTCCACGACGTCCCACGCACCCTCCGGTGCCAGACTCGCTCCTGTCCGCAGCAAGCCCGGCATTAATGGGACGCCTTCGTGGACGGCGGCAGCTGCAGCCGGTTTGGCCATGGCTGTGGTCACGGCATCGGCGCCATCGTTGCTGGGTCCCGTCGTCGTTGCCGTTGTCCTGGCTGCCGTGGTGCTGGGGCAGCGCGGCAAAACCATGTGGTGGTCGTTGCTGCCCACTCTTGCTTTGTTCCTTCCCTACGGCCTTTCCGTACTCGACAGGCCCCGCTCCCTGCTGGCTGATCCCGGACTTCCCCTCGGGTTCGATGCCGCCCCGCTGTGGCAGCAATTGCTCGGCCAGCCACTGGCATTCGGGATCGACGGCGGTCTGACCGGACTGTCGCTGTTCGGTCCGGGCCCTGTGCCATGGGCGTTGATCCTGGCCTTGCTCATTGGTGTGCCCGTCGTTCTGCTCGCCGTGGCGGCGTTGTTCGTGCCCGGCAAGCGCACAGCCCTGGCGCGGGTGTTCTGGCTGGCTGCCCTGGCCACCTTGGGAAGCGGCTGGCTCGTGGGGCACGTGGCCACCGGCGTCAACAACAACGTCATAGTCGGGCCTTTTACCGGCCCGGCCGTGTCCGCCTCGGGGATGCTTTTGTTGGCTGCTGCCTTGCTCGGGGCTGAGAAGATCTTCTCCGCGAGCCGCGGAACGTCTGATCCTGGCCGCCGGAGGCTTCCGCTGCGACGCGCTGCTTCGGCCGTCGTGGTGATCCTGCTGGTTGCGGGGCCTTTGGCTGGAATGGGAGCCTGGGCTGCGCAGAACGTCTTTCAACCCTCGACTTCCACGGGTTCCCCGGCGGTCTCCAAAACTCCGCAGTCGGCCGGGTCCCTGGGCGCCCACCGCCAAGTGTGGCCCACCGGGTCCGGCACGCTGCCCGCTACCGCCGTCGATCGCGGCCAAGGGCCCGAGCGTTCGCGAACCCTGGTGATCACCAGTGGCGAGCAAGGCGCCTTCACATCCTCCCTCATGCGCGGAGCCGGAACAACGCTGGACAGCCTGTCCACGATCGCTTCCGCCAGGACCATCATTGGCGCACCGGGCCGGGAAGAACTCACGAGCGATGACTCCGCTACCGCGTCGTTGCGGAGGGCCGTGGCGACGATCGTAGCCAGCACGGGTGTGGATCCCCGCCCCGACCTCGAGCAACTTGGCGCGGGTTTCGTGGTGCTGAAGGCTGCGGACAACGCGGACCAACTGACCGCGAGCAGGATCGACGCCGTTCCGGGGCTCGTTGCCGTCGGTCAAACGGATGCGGGCTGGCTGTGGCGTGTGACGCCGCGCGGCCAAGCGGCGGCCAATGCTGCCGATGCGACGCACCGCGTCCGTATCGTCAACGGACAAGGTGCAACCGTGGGCACGCTGCCCTCCGACGAGGTGGCTGCCAAAGCCAGCGTCCCCTCCGGAGACGACGGCAGGAAAGTGGTGCTGGCTGAACGGTCTGATCCCGGCTGGTCGGCCCTGTTGGATGGCAAGCCGCTGACGGCGACAACATCCGGGTGGTCGCAGGCATTCGACCTCCCGGCCGGTGGCGGCGAGCTTGAAATCCGCTACACGAACCCGTGGGCTGTGTGGCTGGGAATTCTGCAGGTAGTGGTCATCGCCTTGACAGTCCTCCTGGCGATTCCGATGCCGGCCCGCCGTTCCCGCACGGGTATGTCGAGGGATGAAGTCTCCCTCCGTAAGGAGTACAGCAGTGTCTGAGGACCAGAAGAACACGGCCGACGAAGCAACACCGGCGGCTGAGGCGAAGCCGGCCGAGGACCCATCCCGCAGCAAGAAGTCCTCCCGCAGCGAGAGGTCCTCCGGCAGCGACAAGTCGCCGCGCAGCGGGAAGTCCTCCCGCACGAAGGGTCCGCGACGGTCCAACTCGGGCATGGTCACCGGAGTGCTCTCGGCAGTGGTCATCCTGGCTGCCGGCGGAGGCGCTGTGGCTGCCACGTCGATGGTTCCCGGACCCTCCGGCGGTACCGGCACCGACATCCGTCAGGCTGACGTTCCGGCCGGCCGGGCCCTCGGAGTCTGCCCCGAACCGGCACGGCTGGTCAGTGGGACGGTGGTGGGTACGGACGCCGACTTCAGTCCCGTCTCGACCACGGCCTCAAGCGCCCTCAATGCCGTAGTCCTGAGCAATCCCGCTGGAACAGTTCCCGGCAGCAAGGTCACGGCCCTGGGTGGCGGGGCAGTCGCTGAGATTGCGAAGACTCCCACAAGCACTCCAACGCCTACGGCGGGGCCACCGGTTCTTGCAGCAGGTGTGGCGTCGATCAGCCCGGTGACCTCGCCGTCTGTGGTGGAGGCGGCGCCGATTGGAAATGAGCAGGCGACCATGGCCGCCAACCTCGGCTATTCGGCCACGGACGGTGACCTCCGTGGCCTGGCGTCCGCGCAGTGCCAGCCGCCAAGCAATGATTCATGGCTGCTGGGCGCGAACACCTCGGTTGGGCGCACCGCGGTCCTCAACCTGAGCAACCCCTCTGAAACCCCCGCCACGGTGAACCTCGACCTCTTCGGCTACGAAGGCCAGATACAGGCCCCGGGAGCCAGGGGACTGCTGGTGGCTCCCGGAACCACCCGCTCCTTGAACCTTGCGGGGCTGGCTCCGGGAGAATCGCAGCTGGCCGTCCACGTACGCAGCACTGGCGGCCCAGTGGCGGGAACCATCCAGCAAAGTGTGCTGCGTGGGCTCGCTCCCGGCGGAGTTGAATACCTTTCCCCGGGCGACGGGCCATCGAACGTCCAGGTGATGTCCGGCGTCGACATCCAGGATGCGGACGGCGTCAAAGCCCTGTCCGCAAAGTCCGGGTTCGCCGACGCGGTGCCGGCCTTCCAGATCGCCGTTCCCGGTTCAACGGATGCAGTGGTGCAGGTCAGCTTGTACGGCGCCAATGGCGAGCGGAAGCTTCCCAACGGGGGAGTGGTCACGGTCAAGGGTGGTTCCGTTGCCACGATGAATCTTGATGGCGTTCCGGCCGGCAGTTACACAGTCCGTGCCAGCTCCGACGTTTCGTTTGTGGCATCGACCAGGGTCACCCGTGGCGCCAAGGCTGAAGACGCCACGGATTTTGCGTGGTCACCGGCATCGGCGCGGCTGGGTAGCCAGCATTTGGTGGCCGTTCCACGTGATGGGCTGCGCTCCCTGAGCTTTGGCGTTCCCGAGGGCCGCGCCACGGTCAACTACGCTCCGGTCACGGCCGACGGCAAAGTAGGCAAGGCTGTTGACCTTGACCTGGCCGGCGGCACCACGTCTGTAATCGAGCTCCCGGCAAAGTCCGGAGACTCCGTCATAGCCGGATACGTGGTTTCTGCGTCAGGCGATCCCGTCTACGGCGCGATGATTCTTGGAAAACAGGGCCGGAACGACGTGTCCGTGGTGGCGATCCAGGATGCTGCGGCGGGGTTGGAGAAGGTTCCCGTCACAGTCGTCTACTAGCCGGCGGTTACTGGTAGCGGCGGCGGTACACGGGGTCCAGGGTTTCCGGGGGTACCCCCAGCATCTCTGCCGTGTACTCCACCACAACGTCATGGACCAGGTCCTGCAGCTCGTCGCGGGTGGTGGTGCCCTGCTCCACCACCCGGCGGAAGACTGTGATCATGGGCGGTTCGCCGCGACCGCCGGGAGTGTAGGCACCCATGGGCGCCGGGTTGCCCGAGGCCACCAGTTGTTCCAGGTTCGGCGGGATCTCGTCCACCGCGAAGAGGACGCCGTCCAGTTGTTTGCCCCACATGTCCTGGAGGCGTTCGGCGGAGTCAAGCACCATGTCGTCGAACCGCTCCGAGCGGGTGCGGAAACCTGGGAGGTTGGGAAGCATCAGCTCGCCCCTCAGCCCCCTGCCGTGGCGGTTGCGACGGCGCTGCCGGAATCCCCGCCCGCTTGATCCGGCGTGTTCCTGTGTCTGATCGCCATCGGCGTCAGTCCACCGGACGGTAAATCCGGGAACATGTGGCTGTGACTGCATATATCGACTTTAGTCCCGGGTAACGGCCAGCGCGACATCATTGTCCACACCGCGCCGAAGTCGCCGGAACCACGCCGTGCATTGGCAGCCACGGGGCCTCAATGCGCACCACACGTACCAAGTGGCGCTAATCTGGGATGTTGTGGGTGCTATTCGTCAGTGTTCAAGATCAGCCTGCCGCCAATCTGCGGTGGCCACTTTGACGTACGTGTACGCAGACTCAACGGCTGTCCTGGGTCCGCTTGCCACCTATGCGGAGCCGCATGCGTATGACCTCTGCACACAGCACGCCGACAGCCTCACGGTTCCGCGCGGCTGGGAAGTGCTGCGATTGGCGATGCCTGCGACACCCCCGCAGCCTGGCCCGGATGATCTCCTGGCGCTGGCGAACGCAGTCCGCGAGGCAGCGTCCGCCGCCCCGGAAACACCTGCACGGCAGAGCCATCCGCACATTGAAGCACCGGCCAGCGCCGAAGGTACACGCAGGGGCCATCTCCGCATTCTCCGCGAACCGTCCTAAGGTTCCAGCGCCGTAAGTTCCACCGCCGTTTGAGCGGACGACGGCGGCCTGTACCGCCGTCGTGACCCAAACCGTCGCCGTAAACCAAAGCCTGCGCTCCCGCGCGGTAGTCTGGAAGCTGCAGATAAATCCGCCAGCGGCGCCAGGCCGGCGCCACCCAGGGAGCATCATTCATGCCAAAGGTCAGTCCTGAACTGTTGTCCATCCTGCGCTGCCCCGTGACGGGTTCACCGTTGGTCCAGGAGGGCGAGGAGCTGGTGTCGACAGCTGAAGCCGCGGACGGCACCAAGCCCCGCTACTCCATCGAGGACGGCATTCCGCTGCTGCTGCCTCCGGAGCTTCTGGCTGCGGCCAATGCGGCCGGCTCGAGCCAGCACGACTCCAAGGCCTAGCAGCCCGTTTTCCTACCGGGCTCGGATTCACAACGCACGTTTAACACCCGCACGGCACCTAAGGACTTCCATGACTTTCGACTACAAAGTGGCTGACATTTCGCTCGCTGAGGCAGGCCGCCACCAGATCCGGCTTGCTGAGCACGAGATGCCCGGCCTGATGTCGCTTCGCGCCGAGTTCGGCGCTTCCCAGCCGCTCAAGGGCGCGCGGATCGCCGGCTCGCTGCACATGACGGTCCAGACCGCCGTGCTCATCGAGACGCTCACGGCGCTTGGCGCGGAAGTCCGTTGGGCCTCCTGCAACATCTTCTCCACCCAGGACGAAGCCGCTGCCGCGATTGTGGTCGGCAAGGGAACTCCGGAGGACCCCCAGGGTGTTCCGGTCTTCGCCTGGAAGGGTGAAACTCTGGAAGAGTACTGGTGGACTGCCGAGCAGATCCTCACCTGGCCGGGTGCCGACACCAACCCCGAGCTGGGTCCCAACATGATTCTCGACGACGGCGGCGACGCCACGCTGCTGCTGCACAAGGGCGTGGAGTTCGAGGCAGCGGGCGCTGTCCCGGCGGCAACGGAAGAGGACCCCGAGGAATATGCGATCATCCTCGACCTCCTGCGCCGCACGCTGGCTGAGGACCCGCAGAAGTGGACCCGTATCGCAGGCCTCATCCAGGGCGTCACCGAAGAAACCACCACGGGTGTCCACCGTTTGTACCAGTTGGCTGAGCAGGGCAAGCTCCTCTTCCCGGCCATCAACGTCAACGACTCCGTCACCAAGAGCAAGTTCGACAACAAGTACGGCATCCGCCACTCGCTTCCGGATGGCATCAACAGGGCCACCGATGTCCTCATGGGCGGCAAGGTCGCCGTCGTCTGTGGCTACGGCGACGTCGGCAAGGGCGCGGCCGAAGCGCTGCGCGGCCAAGGTTCGCGCGTCATCGTTACCGAGATCGACCCCATCTGTGCGCTTCAGGCGGCCATGGACGGCTACCAGGTGGCCAAGTTGGAGACGGTGCTGGCACAAGGCGACATCTTCATCACCACCACCGGCAACAAGGACGTCATCCTTGCCGAACACATGCTCGGCATGAAGAACAAGGCGATCGTGGGTAATATCGGCCACTTCGACAACGAGATCGACATTGCCGGCCTGGCCAAGGTCGAAGGCGTCAAGAAGGTCCAGATCAAGCCGCAGGTGCACGAGTGGGTCTTCGACTCCGGCACGGACGCGGAGCGCTCCATCATCGTGCTCTCCGAGGGCCGTCTGCTGAACTTGGGGAACGCCACCGGCCACCCCTCATTCGTGATGAGCAACTCGTTCGCCAACCAGACGATCGCCCAGATCGAGCTGTGGACCAAGAAGGACCAGCCGGAGGGTGAACGCGAGTACCAGAAGCAGGTTTACGTTCTTCCGAAGATCCTGGACGAGAAGGTGGCACGCCTGCACCTGGATGCCCTCGGCGTGGAATTGACGGAACTGAGCAAGGAACAGGCCGAGTACCTGGACCTTGACGTAGCGGGCCCCTACAAGCCGGAGCACTACCGCTACTAAGGGCTCTCCGTAATCCACAATCGATGGAGAAAGGCCGGCACGCGATCAGCGTGGCCGGCCTTTCGACTAGAATTGGGTATTCAGTATGGCTTGCCGGGGGACAGGATGACGGGAAACATGACGGAAGTCGCCAAACGGAAAACGGGCAAGGTCCTTGCCATCATTGGGATCTGCGCGGCCATTGCCGTGGGCGGAATCGGCGTGGCCACCGTGCCTGGACTGCTGCCCGGATCCTCGCAGGACACCGGCACCGCCCCGTCTCCCACCCCGACCGTGGAGGCCAAACCCGTCGAGGTAGGCATCACCCCGTTGGACGGCGCGGTGGAGTGGAACCCAGTGGTAGGTCCCCAGATCAAGGCAGTCAACGGCAAGGTCAAGAATGTCGTGTTGACTCCAGCTGATGGCGGGACTCCGGTGGTTGGCAAGATCAGCCCCGATGGCACCACCTGGACCACCCAGGAAGTCCTGAAGTTCAAGACCAAGTACAACTATTCCTATACGGTGGTGGACACCGCGGGGAAGGAAACCACCAAGTCCCAGAGCTTCACCACGGTGTCGGCCGCTTATGAGGCAGATGCATCCATCTACCCGCGAAACGGCACCACCGCCGGTTCCGGCCAGCCGATCGAAATCAACTTCAGCGAGCCCATCCTGGACAAAGCGGCCATGGAAAAGCGGGTGGCCATCACAGTCTCTTCCGGCCAGCCTGTCGCGTGGCATTGGTACTCGGACAAGAAGGTGCGCATCCGGCCTGAGGCATTCTGGGCTTCCGGAACCACTGTCACCGTTGACATGAAGCTTCTGGGTGTCGACTTCGGCAACAACATGATCGGCAATGGGGATGTGGTGTCCACCTTCACCACCGGACCGCAGCGGATAGCAGTGGTCGATGACACCACCAAGACCATGAACGTCTACTCCGACGGGCAACTGGTCCACACAGCCCCTGTGTCCCTCGGCGGCGAGGACTGGTTGTCGCCCACGGGCTACGCGGTCATCCTCGAACAGGAACGCAAATCCAATTTCAACGCCGGCAGCATCGGCCTCAAGCCCGGAGACAAGGGCTACTACCCACCGATGGTAGTGGACTATGCCAACCGGCTGACGTGGTCCGGAGTTTACGTCCACCAAGCACTTGAGGCTGCGTGGGGCGCCATTGGCAGGGTGAACGTCTCGCACGGTTGTGTGGGTCTGCTGCCGGATGACGCCGCATGGTTCTTCAACAACATGAAAACCGGCGACGTCGTGCAAATCCTGAACACGGGGGCACCGGCCGTTGAACCATTGGAAGGTTTCGGTGACTGGAACATTCCTTGGGCGAGCTACGCCCAGCGGTAATCCAGCTGTTAGGATCGGCGCAGTGATTATTTCTTGCGCTCTTTGACCCGGACTTCTCCTTGACCCGGATTTTCTGTGCCGACCATCTGTTGGCCTCCGGTTTTGTGCTGCCCTCCATCGTGATGACAGGTGTCCCTGAGGGGAACCCGCTGACGGGTTCCCCAGCTCCTTCCACCGGACCCACTTCATCACCTGGAGCACCATATGACCACCCAACCAACCCTTCGCCCGGACTGCGGCAATTGCTTTGCGCTGTGCTGCACTGCCTTGGGATTCGCCCGCTCTGCGGATTTCGCCATCGACAAGCCTGCCGCTTCGCCGTGCCCAAACCTGGATGCGGACTTTTCCTGCACCATCCATCAACGGCTGCGGCCCCGTGGGTTCACAGGCTGCACAGTTTTTGATTGTTTCGGTGCGGGCCAACTGGTCTCCCAGCACACCTTCGGTGGGACCAGTTGGCGGGAACGCCCCGCTTCCGCACCCGGGATGTTCGCCGTGTTCAAAATCGTCAGGCAGCTCCACGAGATGCTTTGGTACCTGGACGAAGCCCGGCAGCGGACCTTCGATCCCGAGCTCGCCACGGCGGCAGCCAGCCTTGCCCAGCACGTGGCGGACACCGCCCGTGGTGACGCCACTACGGTCCTGGAGGCCGACGTCGAAAGCCTCCATGGACGGGTGCGGAACCTCCTCATGGAGGTCAGCGGGGAAGTCCGTGCTTCCTACGGCGCGGACGAACGGCACTTGCCCGACGGCGGCCTGCAGCCAGGTGCCGACCTGATCGGCGCCCAACTGGCGAACCTCAGACTCTGCGGCGCGGACCTTCGCGGTTCCTACCTGATAGGGGCCAAACTGACCGGCAGTGACCTGACGGCAGTGGACTTGCTGGGGGCGGATCTTCGCGGGGCAGACTTGTCGGGCGCGGACCTTTCCTCAGCGCTCTACGTGACTCAACCGCAGATCAACGCAGCCGAGGGCAACTCCGGGACACTTCTGCCTCCGCGGCTCCGCAGGCCTGACCACTGGGGATGAGTCCGTGCCGGTCGCCCGGCCCGGGCCGAACTAAGGTTCATGGCTGAACGGGAGCTTGCGCAACCGTGTGCCGAGCACGGCGTTCCTCTGCTCGGCCTGACGCAGGCGCGCAAGTTCCCGGTTGCGACGCTCCCCGAGGACTGCACCTATGTAGTCCTCGGGGATGGTCCCCGGCGGGGGAGGCGGTGCGACGTACCGGGCCAGCTCCGTGGCCAGGGATGTTGCCATGGACAGCCGTGATGCCGGTGCCATGAGGTACGCCTGCTGGACAAACGTACCGGCCCGGCGTGCGGTGGCGTCCGGTACGCGGCCGATGTCCGCCACGCTCACCCACCCTTGAAGGTAAGGCGGTGCAACAGGCATGATCCTGGGTTTTGACGGCACCCGCAGGCGGAGTGAATATGTTCCGGCAACGATGTCGCCCAGCCGTTTGGACTTCTCGTTGAACAGTGCCACCCCGATGGCCAAGCCACCGAAGGTCATGTAGATCTCCAGGAAGCCAAGCAGTCCACGGATCAGGGCGTGCCGGAAACGGATGGATCCGCCGTCGTCGCGCACGATCCTCAGACCCATGGCGAGCTTCCCCAACGAGCGCCCGCGGGTGAGGGTTTCCACGGTGACGGGCACCACCACGGCCGAGAAGACGATGCTGCACAGTACCAGTGCTTGGATCGCCGAGTCGTCAAGGTCAGAAGACGCCGACAGGACGAGGATGATCAGCAGGATTGCCAGAATGACCTGGGAAATGACGTCGAGAACGAGGCCCAGTCCCCGGGCCGCAAAAGACGCTGAGCGCAGCTCCAGGACCACTGCCTCGCCTGTGATGATCGAACTCAACCCAGCCCCCACGCTTTCCGTACATGCGGTGCCCAGCGGCGCCTGCACAACGAGTCTAGCGGCGTGCAAGGGGAATGACGCCGGTTTCCGGTGTACAGGTCGGTCCCAGGGGTGCGCTTCAGGCGTTAGGGTGGTGCCGTGGACATCGATGCCTTCTCGGCCGTACATGGGGATAAATGGTCGCGGCTTCATTTCCTGGCGCATAAGCGCCGGTTGACGGGGGAGGAAGCGGACGAGCTGCTGCGCCTCTACCAAACGGTTTCGGGCCACCTGTCCCTGATCCGTTCGGTGGCTCCTGAAACCAGCCTGTCGTCGTCGCTGTCGGCAGCCCTGGCGCAGGCCCGCACGAGATTTACCGGCGCGCGCTCGAACTTCATGGAGGACCTGGCCCGCTTCTTCGTTATCTCACTGCCGGCCGCGTTCTACCGGATCCGCTGGCTGACCTTGTGGTGCGGGCTGGCGTTCACTGTGGTCGGCGTCGCGTACGCTTTCTGGATCGGTACCTCGCCGGATGCGCTGAGGGCGGCCTTCGGCAGCGACGAAAGAGTTCGCAGGTACGTCGAGGAAGACTTTATCGACTACTACTCCGAGAACCCGGCGGCATCGTTCGCCGGGGCAGTGTGGACCAACAACGCGTGGATTTCAGCCCAGGCCGTAGCGTTCGGCATCACCGGGTTCTGGGTGCCTTACATTCTTTTCATGAACGCCCAGGCAGTGGGGATCGCCGGGGGAGTCTTCATCGCATCAGGAAAAACCGATGTGTTCTTCAGCTACATCCTCCCGCACGGGTTGATGGAACTCACGGCTGTGTTCATCGCCTGCGCTGCGGGGCTCAGAATATTCTGGGCCATGGTCCGCCCCGGCCCCAGGACGCGGATGCAGGCAGTCGCCGATGAGGGACGGTCGTTGATCACGATCGCCCTGGGCTTGGTGCTGGTCCTGCTGGTGTCGGGCATTGTTGAAGGTTTCGTGACGCCCAGCCAACTCCCGGTCTGGGCGAAGATCACCATCGGAGCCATTGTCCTGGCCGGATACTGGACCTACACGTTGATTCTCGGGCGCCGGGCCGTACATGCCGGGGAGACCGGTGACTTGGAAGCCAATGACGGCGGTTACAGAAGCATCGCCGCATAGACCTTACAGTTACGTTTCAATCTGGCGTTAGGCGGCTTGGTTCCTCGTGTCGCCGCGAACCCGGGCGGTAGGCTCGAATGCAGACAAGAGAGCCGGCAGCACGCATTCGCCGGTGGATGCCTACGGAAGTGAACCCTGTGAGCGACAAGAGCCCAAAACCACAAGAACCGGACACGGACGTCCACGAGGACCCCGATGAGCCGGCCTTCGACTGGATGAAGCCAAAGACGTCCAGTGGTGCCTCCCCGGCGGCCGCTGCGACGACGTCTACCGCCGCAGCAGCCGGCGCCGGGCAGCCGGAGAGCCGCGCTGACCGGAAGGCAGCAGAAGCAGCCGAAGCCCCTGCCGAGCCGCCGCTGTTCGCTGACACGCTCGCGGATGCATCGTCGGGCAAGCAGCCCTCGCACTATTCTGAACCGTTGCCGACGTCGGCCCTTCAGGTCCGTCCGCCGGAAGACGAAGTGGCTCGGCGCAATGCTGAACGCGAGCAAGCCGCCAAGGTGAAGCCGGTTGGTCCCCGCGTCTTCCAGGTGCTGTTGGCGGTTTTCTACCCCGTCATCCTGCTGGTGCTGGCCGTGAGGGCAGTGACCAGCCCCCTGTTCCTGTGGGTGGAGTACAACCGTCCGGGTTTCCCCGGCGATGGCTATGGCTTCAACACTGATGACCGCATGACCTACGGCTCGTACGCCGTGGACTACCTCAGCAACTGGGCCGGTCCCCGGTACCTCGGTGGCCTGGTCAACCAGGACGGCGCCAAGCTCTTCAAGGACAGCGAAGTGGCGCATATGGCGGACGTCAAAACGGTGATTCTGTCATCCTTCGGCGCCGGGCTCCTGCTCATCATCCTCAGCATCATTGCCATCATCTACTTGCGGAAACGGAGCAACGGCGGAATCCGTCGCGGGCTGTTCGCCGGCTCCATCGTCACCCTGGTTATCATCATCGGCCTCGCCGTATTGGCGGTACTGAGCTGGCAGCAGTTCTTCACCGAATTCCACCGGATCTTCTTCGCCAACGGGACCTGGACCTTCTCCTTGGAAGACACCCTCATCCGGCTCTTCCCGGGACAGTTCTGGGTCGATGCGGGCATTGTGATCGGTGCGCTCGTGTTCATTGCTGCGACGTTGACCTTCATCTTCACGTGGCCGACCAAGCGGCGTCGTGGCCTGGTGTCCCGCGAGGCAGAACGCGACGCCGAGGACCAGGATGAATCAAGCGATGAGGTCTCCGACCCCGCTGTTGCGGGGGATCGGGGCTGAAGCGAGGCGTACGAACGGACACGAAGCCGAAAGCATTTCGGCTCCGTGTTTGTTTTTGGTTATCGCGATCCTGTCAGTGCTTTCCTGAGCGAGAAGTGGCGAAGGCTGAATCCTGTGGCGTAGACCGGCGACGTTGCTGGGACAGTCAACAATAGTAAGGCAGCCAGCATCGCCACCTGAAAACTCCATATCCCCAGGAACAGTGCGATGCCTGTATGGAGCGAGACGCCGAGAACAAACAAGACAAGTCGGTATTTGACGGGCGTCAGTAACGTCACTGCCAGCAATAACTCGATCAAGAGCGCGCCCCACGACATGGCAAGGGATATCACGGGGTTATCCGTCAGCAGGGCAAAGGCATCTTTGAGCGCCCCGGAGGGACCGAAGAACCCTGACCCAATGTAGTACAAAGCTGAACCCTCGGCCCACTCGGGCTGAAACATCTTTCCGGTCATGGAGTAGAAGTACAAAATTGAGACCTGGACTTTCATGGCAATCAGGAAAGCAGCGGCGATTCCGGCGCGGCTTGACGTGCACAAGGAACCCAACCTTGGCCCAGACCAGTGGCTAAGTCTCGGATCCGTGAGGCAGATCGGTGCCAACAGCAGTGTCAGATTTGATGTGATTTGGTCACCGCCATCGGGGATAGAGATGCCCGTGGCCACGCTGAACGCAACCCATGCGTGCAAAATACCGGTGAGCTGTGGCAGTGGACCGGAAATCACTAGCAACAGGATGATGATGCCCAAAACCTTGGCGAGTCCGAGTTGTTCACGCGGCATGACACAAAACAGGCCCAGGGATTCAACTCCGCGGCACAGCGGATAGCTGCCCACGCCAAGAACTGGGCGGAATAATGCGTCGTTACTTGTAAAAATTAGTGTCAGTAAGGTGCCGAGAGCCAAGATGCTTCGTAGGACTCCGATGAAGGGCGACCAAACCAACGGGAGTGTAATTCGTCTTGCCTTCAACATTGTTGACACCTCATTGGCCTTCGCAGCTCACATGCACCTTGATAAATTTGTCGGCCCTGTCCCGTAGTGGGGTTTGGTGCCTAAATGACCAAGGCACCGGAGTGGTTTGCACGAGCAAGACATCACCACAAACCGTTGGTGACGGCACGGCGTTGGTAACGGCAGTCGATGGTTCGTCACGCAAAAAATCTGTGCATTCCTGCAATGCTGGACTGGAGCAGTCAATCCACTCCTCGAGCCCTGCCTGGCTGGCAATCAAGGCGACCTCTACGCCCTGGGCGCGCCCCTCCCGGCTAAGCCCAAAGAGATTCTCAACCCGCGTAGTTGGAAGTTTGCTGATGGACTCATACGAGCCGTCCGCGTCTTCGCGGTAGGGAGCAATAGACGGATCGCGGGGCGACTTCGAAAAGAAGGCCCACCCCTGCGGCATAGCCGATACCGCATTCGGTTTGACTTGATCGAAGTAGGGCAGTTTCAGAATCGTGGAGGGAATGGATGACAACAAGGAGTACATACCCACAATGAGGAGTACAGCTACTGGGAGCAACAGGTGAATGGCTCTGACTTGTGGCTCCCTTGAGGGTGTCCGGCCAATAGGGGGGACACCCTCAACGGTACGCTCACAGCTCATAATCGCGGCCTAGATCAGTCCTGCTTTAGTGCCGCTGTGAACTGCGAGATACTGTTCTCGCTCTCCAGACGTGTTTCAGTGGTGCCCGCGGAGGGCCAAAAGGCGACTTTGGCGTAGACCACTACAACGGCTGCGGCGGCGACGGCTACGTTGACGCCGACGGCGTAGTTGACCGCCGCTGCGACATCCCAGACTGCTGCCGCCCAAATGAAGACGGGTACGGCTGCCAGAGGATTTGCAGTGTCTGACTTTGCCAGTGCCGAAACCTGCTGTGGCTCAGACTTCAGAAGGTCGCTGATTTCCTTTTGAACCTGCTTGAATTTTGTATCAACCCTCAGGACATCACCGCTAGTCAAGGCCGAGTAGAAGCTAGCGAAGAACCTGGGATTCTTGGCCTCGATGGCAGACACAACAGCATCTGCTGCCTGAGCTTGCCCCTCTCGCGTGGATGCTAGCTGCGCGAATGATTCGTAGGAACTGTCGTTCAACTTATCTTGCACCTCAACCACCTGGGGTCCTACGCCAAAATAGATCGCTTTGAAGAGGCCTTTGCCCGCGGAGGAGGAATCTTTCGCTATCTGTCTAGTGACGGGGTGGCTCTGCTGGGGTGCTGAGGATGCGGCCGTGGTTGAGCCTAGGACCATAGTGGCAGTTAGAACGATGGCTCCAGCCGACATTGCCCACGTTTGTTTCGACAATTGGTTCTCCTTCTTCACTTGTTTTCTTCAGACAAAAGACAAATAAGCTGCTCTGGACGATCCGTGCTTGCGATAACGGTTTTGCCGTTGTTCATCGTGATGCTGACCTCGGGACCGCCGACGAGGTACCCGACCATGCCTGGCCCCATATACCGGAGGCCGTAGCCGTTGATGCCGACGGCGTTGTCGGTGGTGATCGTCGCGATTTCGTCCCGTTGCAGGATGCGCTTGAAGATGTCGCAGAAGGTTATGACAACTTCCCGCTGATCAGCTCTCACCGTCACTGTCATGAAGGCGACAAACGATCCCGTCGGAAGCATGATTAAAGGGACCAACAGGAAGTCGATCCGGCGTTGAGCCAATGCAAGCGCTATGAAGAGCACGCCGAATGCCATGATGGTGAGACCTATGGATCGGGGCAAGAGCGTTGCCCGCACCCGGGAGTAGTAGTGCGCCCGGTTCGGCTCAGCGGCTGGATCTTCCATGTGTTCCCCCTCGAACGTTTGCTTCGTGAAGAAACGCTACGGGTACAACAACGGCACTCAGGGAGCTTTGGATCCAATTAGGTGCTGACTCGGAGAAAAATAGGTGGTGAAAACGACAAACTAGGTGCTCGGAGACCGACGTCTAGGTGGTGCTACTTCGCGTAGAGCTTCTCCACAGTCGAGGAAAAGTCTGCAACCACGGCCGACCGCTTGAGCTTCAGTGACGGCGTCAGGTGCCCGGACTCGACGCTGAGCTCTGCCGTGATGAAGGCGAACTTCCTGATGGACTCAGCCGCCGAGACGAGCTTGTTCGCCTCGTCCACAGCAGACTGCACGGCCGCCCTCACACGCTCGTCGTGGGCTGCTTCTTCAAGGCTGAGGGCACTGTATTTGTTCTCGGTGCACCAATCCGCGAGGCCCTCAGGGTCCAGACTGATCAAGGCCGCCACGAAGGCTCGCCCATCTCCCACGACCACAGCCTGGCCCACCAGGGGGTGTTCGCGCAGCTTCTCTTCCAAAGGAGCGGGGGCCACGTTTTTGCCACCGGCAGTCACCAGGAGATCCTTCTTGCGGCCGGTGATGGTCAGGAAACCGTCAGCGTCCAGCTCACCCAGGTCTCCGGTCCGGAAGAAGCCACCCACAAAGGCATCGTCAGTGGCTTCCTCGTTGCCGTGGTAGCCCTTGAACACCCCGATGCCCTTGACCAACACCTCGCCGTCCTCGGCCACCCGGATGGTGGTTCCCGGCAAGGGGATGCCCACGGTACCGATGCGCGACATGCTGGGCGTGTTCACCGTGCAGGGGGCGGTGGTTTCAGTCAGTCCGTAGCCTTCCAGAACGGGGACACCAGCGCCGTGGAAGAAGTGGTTGTCCCGCAGGCTCAGGGGGCTGGCTCCAGAGACCGTGAAGCCTACGTTGCCACCGAAAATCTCCCTCACCTTGGGATAGAGGAGCTTGTTGAACGCGCTGTGCTTGGTTCGCAGCAGCCAACCCGGGCCCGCGCCTTGCCCGCGCGAGGCGAGGTCAACCGCCGTCGAATATTCGACGGCGGTTGCGGACGCCGCCGCGAAAAGGCCGGCTTTTCCGGACATGGCGGCCTTGTGGCTGGCTCCGGCGTAGACCTTTTCGAAGATCCTTGGGACAGCCAGCAGGAACGTCGGCTTGAAGGATCCGAGGTCTGCCATCAACCCGCTGGCTCCGGCGCTGTGACCCAGGGTGATGCCAGCGGTGAGGCACACTACCTGGACGGCCCTGGCGAGGACGTGTGCCAGTGGGAGGAACATCAAGGTCCTTGCTCCCGGTTGCATCAGGAGCTCCGGCAGGAACGGGATAACGTTCCGGGCCACCAGCACGAAATTTCCGTGGGTGATTTCGCAACCTTTTGGCTTGCCCGTGGTTCCTGAGGTGTAAACGATGGAGGCGACATCGGCCAGCTTTGCTGCGCTGCGCTGACGCTCCAGTTCTGCATCCATGACGCCGATCCCGACGGCGGACACGCTGGTGAGGTTGGGGGCGTCGCCGTCGTGTTCCATCCGGATGATGGCGATGGGGTCCTCGCCGAGGAGCGCGGACTGGTCCACTACGGAATGAACCAGTTGGGCCTTCGCGGCGTCCTCCACAAAGATGCGCCGGGCTCCGGAATCGGCCAGGATCCATTCGATCTGGCCTGCGGACGACGTCTCGTAGATGGGCACTGTGACGCCGCCAGCCATCCAGATTGCGAAGTCCACCAGGGTCCACTCGAAGCTCGAATGCGACAAAACCGCCACGGGGTCACCAGGGTTGAGTCCGCCGGCGATGAGTCCCTTGGCCAACGCGGTGACGTCCGCGAGGAACCGCGCGGCTGAAACGTTGAGCCAGCCGTTGGCTGTGTTGTGCGCGTACAGGACGCCGAACGGATCCTTGGCGCACCGCTCCAGAAGCAGGTCCGTCACATTGCTGTCCTCGTCGGCCTCGACCAGGAGCTCCGTGCTGGCTTCCCTCACTGCTTGCCTCCTAGATCCACGACGGCATCCACATCCTCATTCGCCATTCCTGGTAGCTGATGACTTCCGCCGTCAGCACCGGATAGAAGAAGGCCGTGGCAATGACGGCCAGAACCACGACACCTGCCACCACATACAGCCCGGTGCGTTTACGCCAGGGGGGATCGGTGCTGCGCCCGAGCACCAAGCCCAAAACGTACGTCAGGGCAAGGACCAGGAACGGTTCGAACGAGACCGCGTAGAAGATGAACATGGTGCGTTCGGGGTACATGAACCACGGCAGATATCCGGCGGCGACCCCGGCGAGGATGGCTCCGGCCCGCCAATCGCGGCGTCCCGCCCACCAGAACAGCAAGATGACCAAGGCGATTGTTCCACCCCACCAGACCACGGGATTTCCCACTGGCAGGATCGCCGAGGAGCAGGTTTCCACGAGGCAGCCCGCGGTTCCCTGCTTGGGTGACTGGTAATAGAAGGACGTGGGGCGGCCCATGACGAGCCAGGTCCATGGACTGGATTGATAGGGATGTTCGGCGCTGAGCCCCTGGTGGAACTTGTACGCCTCCAGGTGATAGTGCGCCAGGGAGCGCACGGAATTGGGTAACCAATCCCAGCCCGGCGCCGGGTTGGTGACAGCCCACTGGCGGTAATAGGCGTCCTTCGACAGGAACCAGCCTGTCCAGGTCGCGGTATAGGTGACCACCATGACAGGAATGATGGTGAAGAACGCAGGGATGCCGTCTTTGATGACACCGGCACTGAACCAATTCCTGATACCCGCGATCCGGCGGGCGTTCAGGTCCCAGAGCACGGTCATGACTCCAAAAACCGCCACGAAGGACAACGCAGACCATTTGGTTCCCACGGCGAGCCCGAGGCAGATGCCGGCAACAAGGCGCCACCACCTCATTCCCAACCAGGGGCCGGCCACCAGTTGGCTCGCCAGCGGCCGGTTGCCGGGCGAAGCAGCCGCTTGCGCGGCGAGACGGGAGGCCAGACGACGGCGGCCGTCGTCGCGGTCCATCAGAAGGGCGCCAAAAGCGGCGAAGAGCCAGAACGCGAGAAAGATATCAAGCAGCGACGTCCGTGAAAGGACCAGATGATGCCCGTCAACGGCGAGCAGCAGACCCGCAACGGCCCCAAGAGTGTGGGAGCGGAACAGCTTCAGGGCAATGAGCGAAACCAGGAAGACCGTGAGCGTGCCGGTGAGGGCTGCTCCAAACCGCCAGCCGAAAGGGTTGTCGGCGCCGAAAAGCCACATGCCGAAGGCGATCATCCACTTGCCAACCGGTGGATGGACGACGTACTCGGGGGTGTTCAGCAGGATGTCGGGGTTGCCGGCGTTGAAGGAGTCGTTGGCATTGGCCGGCCAGCTACGCTCATAGCCGCTCACCAGATAGGAGTATGCATCCTTGACGTAGTACGTTTCGTCGAAAACCAGGCTGTGAGGGACGTCAAGCCGGAAGAACCGGAGGATGCCGGCAAGGACCGCGCTGATCGTGGGAATCAGCCAGAACCACAGCCTCAACGATGCCGGGTAATCGCGCCAGCTCTGGATACCGCCGATGAGGCGCTGCTTCAACGCTTCGACGCTGAATGCCTCAGCGGGGCGCTCAATCCAGCGGTGCCCCTCGAGACCTCGACCAGCCCCTGGCTTCTTCTTCCCGTCGCGGACTGTTCCCGGAGGTTGCCAAGCAATCAGTTTCCTTACCGGATCCCGTGAAATTGTCCCGTCAGGGCGGTGGCCCACCACGCCCGGCAGGTCCGGCGTTGCGGGACTCCCGGATGCGGTGTCGGATACGGGTGACTGGTTCACCCGCCCATGCTACCTGTCGATCCTTGGCGCAAAGCTGAACTGCTGTTTCGCCCGGCGTGGGCAGTAGGCTTGGCAGGTGGACGAAGAGCGAAGCACCCCCGTTGAAACCCCGTTGGACAACGAATCCCGTGAACCGGGGAAGCCTGCGGTTCCCAACGGGTTCGCCCCTGGAGTTGGCCGAATCGTCCTTGCCGCCACGCCCATAGGCAACGTCGGCGATGCGTCCTCACGGTTGATTGAGCTCCTGGGAACCTCGGACATCATCGCGGCGGAAGATACCCGCCGCCTGCACCGGCTGGTCCAGTCCCTGGGCGTGGAAGTCTCGGGCCGGGTCATCAGCTACCACGAACACAACGAGGCCACCAAGACCGCTGAGCTGCTGGATCATGTGCGCGCCGGGAAGACCATTCTCATGGTCAGCGACGCCGGTATGCCGGCAGTCTCGGACCCGGGTTTCCGTCTGGTGGAGGGTGCTGTGGAGGCCGGATTGACCGTCACCGCGGTTCCCGGTCCGTCCGCTGTCTTGACCGCGCTCGCCCTGTCAGGCCTGCCGACGGACCGCTTCTGCTTCGAAGGCTTCCTGCCGCGGAAGTCCGGAGACCGGAATTCCCGCCTGGCCGATCTTGCTGATGAACGCCGGACCATGGTCTTCTTCGAGGCTCCGCACCGGCTCGAAGTCATGCTGCGTGCACTGCACGAGCGCTTCGGAGCGGACCGTCGGGTGGCCGTGTGCCGGGAGCTCACCAAGACCTACGAGGAAGTCATCCGGGGCACCCTGCGTGAGCTTCTGGAATGGGCAGAGAACAATGAGGTCCGCGGTGAGATCGCCGTGGTCGTGGCTGGTGCGCCTGAACAGGAGCCCGGCAAACCCGAGGACCACGTTGCCGCAGTGAACGAGCTCGTTTCCCAGGGCATCCGCTTGAAGGAGGCCGTGGCGGCCGTTGCCGAGGACGCACGCGTCAGCAAGCGGGAGCTGTACTCAGCGGTGTTGGCAGCCCGCTGACAAAGCTGTGCAGCTGCACAAAATGGCGTCTGTATGGCAGTGCGTGAAGGCGTAGACACTCCTTCCGGCGGGGCAGTACCGTGGCAGTAATTCAAGCCACTTCCGGCAAGGAACCCCCGTGGTGCAAATCTCCAAAGCACCCAAGACGAAGGAGTCGCCATGACTGTCACGGTTGAACGCGAAAGCGAACTGCTGGCTTCCGTTCCCACCGGCCTGCTGATCAACGGTCAGTGGCGCCCGGCTGGGTCGGGTAAGACCTTTGATGTAGAGGACCCCGCCACGGGCAAGGTCCTGCTCAGCATCTCCGACGCCGGTGCGGAGGACGGCGCCGCCGCCCTCGACGCCGCCGCTGCCGCACAGGCCGACTGGGCCCGCACGGCCCCGCGCGAACGCGGTGAAATCCTGCGCCGCGCCTTCGAGCTTGTTACCGAACGTGCCGAGGACTTCGCCCTCCTCATGACCCTGGAAATGGGCAAGCCGCTGGCCGAAGCCCGCGGTGAAGTGACCTACGGTGCTGAGTTCCTGCGCTGGTTCTCGGAAGAAGCTGTCCGCGTATCCGGCCGCTACTCCGCTGCCCCGGATGGCAAGAACCGCCTGCTCGTCCAGAAGAAGCCGGTTGGCCCCTGCCTGCTGATCACCCCGTGGAACTTCCCGCTGGCCATGGCCACCCGTAAGGTTGCCCCGGCTGTGGCCGCTGGTTGCACCATGGTCCTCAAGCCTGCCAACCTCACCCCGCTGACCAGCCTGCTCTTCGCGCAGGTCATGCAGGAAGCCGGCCTTCCCGCGGGTGTCCTGAACGTCATCCAGACTTCCACGGCCGGCGCGGTTACCGGCCCGTTGATCAAGGACGACCGCCTCCGCAAGATCTCCTTCACCGGCTCCACTCCGGTGGGCCAGGCCCTCATCCGTGAAGCTGCGGACAAGGTCCTGCGCACGTCCATGGAACTGGGCGGCAACGCGCCCTTCGTCGTGTTCGAAGACGCCGACCTGGACAAGGCTGTTGAAGGCGCCCTCGCTGCCAAGATGCGCAACATGGGTGAGGCCTGCACGGCTGCCAACCGCTTCATTGTGCACGAGTCCATTGCTGACGCCTTCGCTGAGAAGTTCGCCGCCAAGATCGGTTCGCTCACCACCGCCCGCGGCACCGAGCCCGAGTCCAAGGTCGGCCCGCTGATCGACGGCAAAGCACGCGACGGCGTCCACGCCCTGGTCAGCGAGGCCGTTGAAGGTGGCGCTGAGGCAGTCACCGGTGGTGCCGCCGTCGACGGTCCCGGTTACTTCTACAAGCCCACCGTGCTGAAGAACGTTGCCGAGGACGCCCGCATCCTCAAGGAGGAGATCTTCGGACCTGTAGCCCCGATCATCACTTTCTCCTCCGAAGATGACGCCGTTCGCCTGGCCAACAACACCGAGTACGGTCTGGTGGCCTACGTCTTCACCAAGGACCTGAACCGCGGCCTGCGCATCAGCGAAAGGATCGAGACCGGCATGTTGGGCCTGAACGCCGGCGTCATCTCCAACGCCGCCGCTCCGTTCGGTGGCGTCAAGCAGTCCGGTCTCGGCCGCGAAGGCGGTTCAGAAGGCATCGAAGAGTACCTCTACACCCAGTACGTAGGTATCGCGGACCCGTACGCCGACTAGGCTGCGAAGGATCCCGTCGGCCGCTCTCGCAACAAGAACGGTTGACACCCAGGGCCCGGCCAGGAACCACAAGTTCCGGCCGGGCCCTGTGCCGTTGGTGCTAGTGTGCCCTTGGCGCTCATGCGCCGTTGGAGCCTCAGCGACGCTGGGCTTTAGCGACGTTGGGGGAGAACCTCGCGCAGGGAGCGCCAGCCACGGACAACCGCCCATGCCAAGCCTTTGCCCAGCCTGCCCACCGCCCTGAACGGCGCACCCAAGGCCCGGCCCCAGCGGCGCATCATCGACGGCGGAAGCCAGTCGGCGCGGAATCGAACCAACCAGCGTGCATTGTTCCGTAACGACTCACGCACGACGGCGATGCGGGGCGACGCAGGCGCGGCCGCCACCGCAAGGCGGCCATAACGAAGCCGCTCGTAGTCCGCGGTGAGGGACGCGACTGCGGTGTGAGCGGCGTCGTCGAGTCCTCCCGACTCTCCCAAGGCCGCACTGGAACGGAGCCTCGCGGAGAAGTGCCGGGGTGTCTCGCTGGGCGTCGAGGATATGCCGTAGTCGGTGGCAAGGTCCTGCAGCTCGGCCCACGCCAAGTCCGGTCCGGGGTCCTTGTACCCTGGCGGCAGTTCACCCGTGTTGTCCCGGGGTTTGCTGTTCAGCCGCCGTCGCCTGAGAACGGTCCTGCTGAGCCTGGGGGAGCCCAGGAAGCCGAGCAGGAGCACCACACCGGCCGTGACGGCACCGATCACAGGGAGGGGGTTGACGTTGCGCGGGCCGGCTGCCGGTGCCCCGGCATCGGGGACGGGGAGCGGGGCCGTAGCCACCGGGGCGGGGGTGGTCAGGGGTTCCTTCTCGTCGGTGTTGGTGCTGAGGTTGCCCGTGACGGAGTTTTCCGCGGCGTATTCGGGGACAACGCCACGGGACGGGGTAGGTTCAAACGGGACCCAGCCGAGGCCTTCGAAGTAGAGTTCCGGCCAGGCGTGTGCGTCCCGGGCATCGACCTCGTACTCGGGGAACGAGCCCTGCCCCACCAATGCAACCGATTCACCGGTCAGGCGCCCGGGCGCGTAGCCGACAGCGATGCGGCTCGGAATGCCTTCGGCCCGTGCCATGACCGCCATGGCTGAGGAGAAGTGCACGCAGTAGCCGCTCTTGACCGCCAGGAAATCGGCCAGGACAGAGAGGCCGTTTCCGTCGTAGCCGTTCTGCACGGGAGCCTGCAAGGAATAGGTGAAGGCGCCCGAACGCAGGTACTTCTGGATGGCCAACGCTTTGGCGTAATTGTTGTTTCCTGCCGGCGCCGTGACCGAATCCGCGGTTTGACGCACGATGTCGGGCAGGTTGGCGGGGATCCTCAGGAAGTCGTCGGAGATGGATCGCGGCGGTGCCGTGGCTTGCGACAGGGCTGCTGCGGTGACCTTCGGCGCGGCTGAGAAGACCACGTAGCGTTGCGCCCGCGTTGTGGTCTCCGTGCTCATGATGCTCAGCGTGTTTGGATCCCAGGTCCACCGTCCGTTGAGGCCATTGACCGATGCCGGGGCGAACGGGGCCGGGAGGTAGGGACTGGTGAACAGGCCGGCATTGACGGAGGTCACGGCATTGACCACCTGGCCTTGGACCGCGTAACCGGTCTCAATCCTGTCCGCCCCCGCACGGCGTTCAGCCACACGGTCATTGGGTGCCCAGGTTTCGCCGTCGAAGTTGTCGATCGTGACGGATCTCAGGTACAGAGGCGTCGTGGCGCTTGTCGCATAGGTGATCCGGCCGGACCCTGTCGGGCTGCGGAGACTGTTGCCCAGGGTGATCATCGGATTGAGCCCGTTGGCGGTGCCCCAGGGACTGAGCCGTGAACCTTGGGGGAACGTGCCCGTTTCGAATCCGGGGATGGCGAGGGGCACAACCATGGTCAGCGCCAGAGCCAGCCCGCCGGTGACCAACGAGCGCCTGAATTGTCCAGGGCCCCGCCCCGTTCCCGACTGCAACCGGGCATCAGGGGCGAACCAGTGGCTGCATCCGAGGATCAGGAGGTAACCCACCGCCGCGCCCAGGAAACCGGCAATCCCCACGCTTTGCGGTTTGATGGTTGCCGGAACCACCATGATCGCCAGGATGCCGATGCCGCTGGCGGCCGGCATCGAAAGCGGAACCGCCAACGCGTCGATGAGGATCACCAGCAGTCCAAGGCAGGCGCACATGACAAAAACTATCCCGGCGTTCGGCGCGACTGGCGCACTCTCGGAGACGACGGTCTCCGCGGCCCGCTTGATATGGCGGCCGACGGCGGTGAACGTTGCCGGAGTCGGGATAAAGCCCGCCAGGCTCTCCTGGCGGCAGAACGTGAAACTGAGAATGGCCGCCAGGGACACAAAGGACCCCAGGGTGGCCAGCAGGGGCTGGGCGCGCAGGGACCTAAGGGCTGCCAGCGTCACGGAGACCACAAGGACCGTGGTGATCAATGGCATGAACCAAGCCCAGCCCCTGAGGACGCCATTGAGCGACAAAGCGGCACCCAGGACTGCCACCGAGATGGAACCGGCCATCATCCACGGGTAGGCCCCGGGGCCGGCACGACGCGGCTTGGGTTGTCCGCCGGGCGGGACTGGGCGGGGGGCTCCACCGGCGGGGCTCGGTGGCGGGCTGCCGCGGTGGGAGGTGGTGGTCATCGCGGCACCGCCGCTCCACGACGGACGTCCATGGCAGCACCGGCAGCGGCGACAATCCCACCTTCGTCAAAGGCGGACCAGGCAGATGCCAGCTGGGACTTGGCTGTCACGGGGGCTACCCTCCATCCGGCGCGTCGCAGGATCTCCAGCGCCTCCTCACTGCCTCGCGACGGGTCGCTGATGACCAGGGCGAAGGCGTTGGCCCCATAGGCCGCCGCAGGAGCCAGCGCCCTGGCCTCAGCCGGAGTCACAGCGCCCAGCAAGGCCAGAAGGGGTCCACGCAAACGGTGGGCCGCAAGCTTGTCCATGAGGCGGTCATCAAAGACTGACTCCGGAGCGTCGGTGAACGCCTGTCCCGTACGGGCCTCACGGTGATCGGCTCCGGGGTTGTCAGTGCGGTGATGTTCGGCCCTGACGTGCCTGGGCCCGCTGAGCTCGATGGCCGCCAGGCCCTCCGCAATGGCCTGCAGGCCGCCCGCGCCGGAGAACTCCTCGGTGTCCGGATCCGGCGCCGAGCGGGAACGAAGGAACGCGGGGGCGCCGAAGGAATCAAGGACCCGCAAGGAATAGTTCCGCTCCGACAGATGCGCCGCAACGGACATCGCGGCGGTCACCATCCACTCAAAGTGAGGGCTAGTGAACAGGTCCGAATCTTCATCATGGGAGCCAAAGACAGACCCCGCACCGGTGGCGAAGGCAGAAAAACGCTGATCCAGGATGAGGGTGGCCTCCGGAGTGGTCACGGACTCTTCCTGGCGAACCATCAGCTGACCATGACGTGCCGTGGCCGCCCAGTGGACCCGGCGCATGGGGTCCCCGTGACGGTATTCACGGGTCATGATGTCGTCGTCGCTGGGGTTGGCGCGGATCCGCGTCGCCGTCACGCCGTCGTTCCCCCTCGCCCCGGCCAAGCCGGTGACCGGAAGTTCGACGGCGGCCGGCGTCACGGTGAGGAGGTCGCCGTCGTCGATCGAATGGCGCCTCAAGGAGAGGCCGAAGGGATCGCTGAACTCGGCCGTGACCGGACCGATCCGGAACTGACCCCGCTTACCCGAGCGAAGATGGTACTCATAGCGGCTGGTGCCGCCCGAGGCGGAGCGGGCCGGGAAACGGAAGGCGGGAGGCTCGCCAAAACGGGGCGGCAGCTGCTCCTCCATGATGACGTGCCCGGTGGAATAGTTCGTCCGCGCAACAGCGAGGCGGACGGTGGTGGTGCTGGAGGTTTCCACAGTGGAGGGATTGAATTCCCGGTACACCTGGAACTTGGGTTTGAGGACACGGACGCCGGCAAGGGCCACCAAGGGGAGCAGGAGCAGCAGGACCGCCAGGGAGAGCAGATCGCGCCGGCCCATGACATAGGCAGAGCCCAGGGAAATCGCGCCCGCAGCCAAAAGGCCCCAGCCCCGGGTAGTGAACAGGTGCTTGGGAAGCCGGTCCATGAATGCCATCGCGGTGCCTCCTAAACGGCGTGGCGGTCCCTGCGCCACGCGCCGGGCGGTTCCTCGGCAACCGGAAGGGATGCCAGGATTCCGCGGAGGACGGTTTGGGGGGTGTCGCCGGAACTGGCCGCCTTCCGATCCAGGATGATCCGGTGGGCGAGCACGGACTCCGCAACATCCACCACATCATCCGGAAGAACAAAGTCCCGGCCATCCAAGGCCGCTGTTGCCTTTGCAGCACGCAACAGTTGCAGCAGCGACCGGGGACTGGCGCCGAGGCGCAGGCGGGCGCTGTCGCGGGTGGCCCTTCCGATGGCCACCGTATATTCCTTGATGGCGGTGGATACATGGACCTGCTGGACCGTAGCGATCATGGCAGCGACATCACCGGCCGTGACCACCGGAGTCACCTTGACCAGGGGAGAGGCGGCCTGATGGGTTTCGAGCATCTCGATTTCAGCGTCCTTGTCGGGATAGCCCATCGAAATCCTGGCCATGAAGCGGTCGCGCTGGGCCTCGGGCAACGGGTAGGTGCCCTCCATCTCGATCGGATTCTGGGTGGCCACCACCATGAACGGCGAGCCCAGCTGGTAGGAATGGCCATCCACGGTGACCTGACGCTCCTCCATGCACTCCAGCAGCGCAGACTGGGTTTTGGCCGAAGCCCGGTTGATCTCATCGCCGATCACGATGTTGGCGAACACGGCTCCCGGACGGAATTCGAACTGCCGCGATGACTGGTTGTAGATCGACACACCTGTGACATCCGAAGGCAGGAGGTCGGGGGTGAACTGGATGCGCGAAACCGTACAGTCCACGGTGCGGGCCAAGGTCTTTGCCAGCAACGTCTTCCCGACGCCCGGCACATCCTCCAGCAGCAAATGGCCCTGCGCCAGCAGGACCGTCAGCGCCAACTTGGCGGCATCGGCTTTTCCGTCAATGACTTTGTTGATTGAATCCAGGATGCGCTCGCTGGCATCGTGGAACCTGTCCTGATCCATGACCTGCGGCCGGTGCCCGTTCAGTCCCGCGCCGTCCCGGGGCAGCGGACTGTATGCCCCGCCCTGGAGGGGCGAGGATTCAACGGTGACTTGTCGCTTGGACTCCATGGATTGCCCTTCAGCCTTGGCCGCGGCACCGCCGGTGCTGGCCGCTTGTCCGTTCCAGACTACCCAGAGTTTGGCCGTCCCTGACATAGTGCTTCCGGAATTTATGTGCCAACTGGAATTTATCGGGCACAACAGGGGGACCGTAGTCCGATTAAGGTGGGAGCATGTGCAATTCCCTTGCTCCCGTCCCGTACCGTGCGTCACAGGACGCCGAAGAAAAGCCGGATCCCCGCCGGGAGTACCCGCCTGCCCCGGAGCCCTTGCCGGTGCCGGTGATGGACAACCACACGCACTTGGACTTCCGGCAAGGTCTGCTTGAGGTGTCAGTGCGGGACGCCATGGACTCCGCCGAAGCCGTGGGCGTGCAAGGCGCCGTCCAGGTTGGTTGTGACTTGGAGTCCTCGCGTTTCACCCTCCAGGCCGTCGAGGCGGACCCCCGGCTGCTGGGTGCTGTGGCAATCCACCCCAACGATGCCCCCGTGTACGCGGGGCGGGGTGAATTGGAGTCGGCGCTCGCGGAGATCGAGGACCTCGCATCCCACCCGCGGATCCGCGCCATCGGCGAAACAGGACTGGATTTTTTCCGCACCCACGGGGAAGGCCTGACGCATCAGCGCTACTCGTTCCGGCGCCACATTGACATCGCCAAGCGACTGGGGCTCACCCTGCAAATCCACGACCGCGACGCCCACGACGACGTGGTCCAGGTGCTCCGGGAAGAAGGTGCCCCCGAACGCGTGGTGTTCCATTGCTTCTCCGGCGATGAGGAACTGGCCCGGATCTGCAACGACAACGGTTGGTACATGTCGTTTGCCGGAACCATGACGTTCAAGAATGCCGGAAACCTGCGTTCTGCCCTGGCCATCGCCGAACCGGGCCGGATCCTGGTGGAAACGGACTCGCCGTTCCTCACGCCGCACCCCCACCGGGGACGCCCCAACGCCAGCTACATGGTTCCGTACACCGTTCGGTCCATGGCTGAAGTGACAGAAAATGACTTGGCCGAACTCTGTTCGCGCTTGGCCGAAAATACGCTGGAAGCATACGGTTCCTGGGCGTAAACGGGATTTTTTCTCCCGTGGAGGCAGTCCTCTCATGAATACCCGGTATGCAGAAGTCTTGGCCCGTTTATAACAGATCGGTTACTGTGTTAAACAAGTAGCCGGGGTCGGGGAAGGCCTTCGGACAACCGGGACGGTTGATTCCGTACCCATCAGTTGAATGTTTTTGGCGGCGCAGATGCCGGCAGCAAGAGTGGGACCAGGCAGTTTTGCCTGGCCCCTCGGTTTTGCGGCTGGCATTATTTCTGTGCTTTTCCCCGTGCCCGGATGGTCTGAGAGTTATGGGCAATCGTGATCAAGTTCTTCACAACGGATGGCAAGTTCAGCTTCCTCAAAGTAGGTGCCCAGTTGCTGGTGGTTGCAGCGCTGGTGGTCGGTGTGGTCGCCTTTGTCGGCAACAACAAGACCGTCACCCTCAACGTCGACGGAAAAGTGAGCTCCATCCAGACCTTCGGCGGCACTGTAGATGAAGTAGTCAGGGCAGCCAAGGTCGAGTTGAAGGACGCAGACCGCGTTTCGCCGGCTCTGGACGCACGGGTCGACAACGGTTCCGTGGTGAACATCAACCTCGCCAAGGCCGTCTCCATCGAACTGGACGGTGCGCGCAAGACGGTCAACACCACCGCCTCCAACGTCGAAGGCCTGGTCAGTGAACTGGGCGTGGCAAGTTCCTCGCAGGTTTCCCAGCCGAAGGAAGCTGCACTGGAAGTCACGGGTTCCTTCGTCTCCATCTCGACCCCCAAGACCATCAGCGTGGTAGCCGACGGCAAGAGCACCAGCACCACCACGACGGCGGCCGACGTCGCCAGCGTCCTGAAGGACGCCGGTATCACTGTTGGCGCCAACGACCGCCTCTCGCAGCCCGGTAACGCCCCGGTCATCCAGGACATGGTGATCAAGGTTTCCCGCGTTGACACCAGCAAGACCGCCGAGGCCACTGAAGAAGTACCTTTCGACAGCGTCAAGACTGAAAGCGCCGATCTGTTCAAGGGCGAAGAAAAGGTCACACAGGCAGGCGTCGCGGGTTCCCTGGTCAAGACATTCAAGCTGGTTCTCGTCGACGGCCGCGAAGCATCCCGAACGCTGGTCTCCAGCAACGTAGCCACCCCGCCTGTGGCCGAAAAGATCAGCGTAGGCACCAAGGCCCGTCCCGCCGCCACTCCCGCAGCCGCTGCCGCCCCCGTAGCCAGCGGACCCACCGGTGCCCCGAACGAAGCCATGTGGGACAGGATCGCCCAGTGCGAGTCCGGTGGAAACTGGGCCATCAACACCGGTAACGGCTACTACGGCGGTCTCCAGTTCTCCGGCCCCACCTGGCTTGCCAACGGCGGTGGCGCGTACGCTCCCACGGCCAACCTGGCCACGAAGGCCCAGCAGATCGAAATCGCCAACCGCCTTTACGCCAAGAACGGCCTCAGCGACTGGGGCTGCGCCCACGCAGCGTGATCCCGGACAGACGATACGATACCTAGGTGACTGAACCGAATTCCGAACCCGCCGCCGTCGCGCCTTTGCTTGGCGCCACAGACATCCGACGGCTCGCCGAAGAAATCGGTGTACGCCCCACGAAAACATTGGGGCAGAACTTTGTGATCGATGGCAACACCATTCGAAGGATCGTCTCGGCGGCCGGCATTGACGCTGGCGAGACGGTCCTCGAGGTAGGGCCTGGACTGGGCTCCCTGACCCTGGGGCTCTTGGATGCCGCCAAGACTGTTGTAGCGGTGGAGATTGACCCCGTCCTGGCCGAAAAGCTGCCCGAGACGGTTCGCTCCTGGCGCCCCGAGGCCACGGACAACTTCCACCTGGTCCTCTCCGACGCCATGAAAGTGACGGAACTTCCGGTTGCCCCCACGGCGTTGGTGGCCAATCTGCCCTACAACGTGGCCGTGCCCGTGGTCCTGCACCTGCTCCAGCATTTCCCCAGCCTCCAACACGGCCTGGTCATGGTCCAGGACGAGGTTGCCGACCGCCTTGCCGCCACCCCGGGGTCCAAGATCTACGGCGTTCCCTCGGTCAAAGCGGCCTGGTACGGTCACATGCGCAAGGCCGGTGTCATCGGCATGAACGTGTTCTGGCCGGCGCCGAAAATCCATTCCGGACTCGTCGCGTTCACCCGGCACGAACCTCCCGCCACGCACGCCACCCGCGAACAGGTCTTTGCCGTCATTGACGCGGCCTTCGCCCAGCGCAGGAAGACCCTCCGCGCGGCCTTGGCAGGCTGGGCAGGAAGTGCCGCCGAGGCCGAACGCTGCCTCCTGGCTGCCGGCGTCGACCCCACAGCACGCGGCGAAGTCCTGGACATCTCCGCCTATGTCAGGATCGCCGAAGCCCGCCACCCCGTGGGCGCATGAATCCGGGAACCCGTAAGCCCGGCATCCTCCCTTTTGCGGGGGACCGGTTCCATGCCCGGACAGTCCGCGTCAAAGCGCCGGGCAAAGTCAACGTCTCCTTGAGCGTTGGACCGCTCAGGGCCGATGGCTACCACTCCGTGGCGAGCGTCTACCTGGCGGTGTCCCTGTATGAGGAAGTAGCTGCCACAAGCACGGAAACGCCGGGAATCACGGTGAGCATCAGTCCGGACAGCACGCTGGACCTGGACGGTGTGGACATCCCGTTGGACGAACGAAACCTCGCGTACAAAGCTGCGGCGATCATGGCCGAGGTCTCCGAAAAGCCCACGGGTGTGCATTTGGAGATCACCAAGCGTGTCCCGGTCGCCGGCGGCATGGGTGGCGGTTCGGCCGATGCCGCGGCAACCCTGCTGGCTTGTGACGCCTTGTGGGACAGTGGGCTGTCGCGCGAGGAACTCGCGCACCTGGCGGCCGAGCTGGGCGCGGACGTGCCGTTCTCGCTCCTGGGAGGCACCGCCGTCGGACTTGGGGTGGGCGACAAACTCTCGCCCGCGCTGGCAAAAGCCCAGATGGACTGGGTCCTCGTGTTCGCCGACTACGGACTGTCCACTCCGGACGTGTTCCGTACCCTGGATGGGCTGCGCGACTCTGAGGGCGTGGACGTTCCCGAGCCCGTGGACGTGGATCCCACCATTCTCCAGGCCCTGCGCAATGGAGATCCGGAGACCCTCAGCCGGGTACTCATCAATGACCTTCAACGGGCTTCGATCACCCTGGCGCCGCAGCTTCGCGACACCATCGGACTGGGTGAAGCACGCGGTGCCCTGGCGGGCATGGTCTCAGGCTCCGGGCCCACGATCGCGCTGCTCGCTCGGGACTCCGTGTCAGCCAGTGTCCTTGCCGAGGAGCTGACCCACCGGGGCCACACCGCCGTCGCAGTTCACGGACCTGTTCCCGGAGCGCGGATCATCTCCGATACGCTCCTCTAATACCCCTGTACCTCCGCATTCCAGCAGTAGAAAGTAGTACCCATTGGCTCACCTGCTCGGCGGCGAAAACCTCACCGTTTCGTTCGCGACCCGCACTGTCCTCGACGGCGTCACCCTCGGTTTGGAGGATGGCGACCGGATTGGCATGGTCGGCCGCAACGGTGACGGCAAATCCACGCTCATGCGGCTGCTTGCCATGCGCTCGACCCCGGATTCGGGCAGGGTCACCAAGCGCGGTGACGTCACCGTGGGCTATCTGGACCAGGCTGACGTACTCGACGGCGACCTGACGGTTGGCGCCGCCATCGTTGGCGACCGCGCCGACCACGAGTGGGCAGCCAACCCCAAGATCCGCGAGGTCATGGGCGGGCTGGTTGGTGATGTCGACTGGCACGCCAACGTGCACTCGTTGTCAGGCGGCCAGAAGCGGCGCGTTGCCTTGGCGAAGCTGCTCATCGAAGATCACGACGTCATCATGCTGGACGAGCCCACCAACCACCTCGACGTCGAAGGCGTCGCCTGGCTGGCGCGCCACCTCAAGTCGCGCTGGCGCGCCAACCAGGGTGCATTCCTGGTGGTCACCCACGACCGCTGGTTCCTTGACGAAGTCTGCAACTACACCTGGGAAGTCCACGACGCCATGGTGGACATGTTCGACGGCGGTTACGCCGCCTACGTTCTGGCCCGTGCCGAGCGTGACCGCATGGCCGCTGTCGTCGAAAACAAGCGCCAGCAACTCGTCAAGAAGGAACTTGCCTGGCTGCGGCGCGGTGCGCCCGCCCGGACGGCAAAGCCGAAATTCCGGATCGAAGCTGCCAATGACCTCATTGCGGACGTACCCGAGCCCAGGGACTCGGTGGCGCTGAGCAAGATGGCGACGGCACGTTTGGGCAAGGACGTTCTGGACCTTGAAAATGTGACCCTGGATTTCCAGGGCGGCGAGTCCGGGCAGAAGCTCTTCGACAACATCACCCTGCGCCTGGCACCGGGGGAACGGCTCGGGCTGGTTGGCGTCAACGGCGCCGGTAAGTCCACCCTGCTGAAGCTGCTCAACGGGGAGATCCAGCCGACGTCGGGCAAGGTCAAGCGCGGCAAGACAGTGGTTACTGCTGTCCTGACGCAGGACGTGAAGGAGCTTGACGAAGTATCGGACCTGCGGGTCATAGAAGTGATCGAGCGCGAAAAGCGGTCCTTCAGCGTTGGCGGCAAGGAATTCACCGCCGGCCAGTTGGTTGAGCAACTCGGATTCACGAAGGAAAAGCAGTGGACGCCGGTCGCGGACCTCTCCGGTGGTGAACGACGCCGGCTCCAGCTGCTTCGCCTGCTGGTGGGGGAGCCGAACGTCCTCATGCTCGACGAGCCCACCAACGACCTCGACACCGACACCCTTGCCGCTGTTGAGGACGTCCTGGACGGCTGGCCCGGGACCCTGGTTGTGGTCAGTCACGACCGCTACCTCCTGGAGCGCGTCACCGACCACCAGATGGCATTGTTGGGCGACGGAAAGCTCCGCGGGCTGCCCGGCGGTGTGGATCAGTACCTCGAGCTGCGTGAGGCCGCGTTGGCCTCCGGCGCAGTGTTGGGTGGCTCCACGGCTCCGACGGCGGCCAGCGGATCCCCAGGTGCGGGCTCCGCCGCCCAGTCCGGGGCCAGCGAGGCCGAGAAGCGGGAAGCCCGGAAGGACCTCAACAGGATTGACCGGCAACTCGGGAAGCTGGCGCAGCAGGAGGAGAAGCTCCACACCCAGATGGCAGCGAAGTCCGAATCCGGCGACTTCGATGCCCTGAGCGAGCTCAACGTCAAGCTTCGGGAGCTGCTCGACGAGAAAGAGGGACTCGAGCTGGAGTGGCTCGAAGCTGCCGAGGTCCTGGGCGAGTAGTCCCAACCCTCACTCACGTCCCCCGGCTTTGGTGTGGACGCTCGCTCACGTCCCCCGGGGTTGGTGTGGACGCTCGCTCACGTCCCCCGGGTTTGGTGTGGACGCTCGCTCACGTCCCCGGGGGTTTACGCCCCGGGTTCGTAGCCGATCAGCCAATGCAGGCCGTATCGGTCGATGACCTGTCCGTCCGAGGCGCCCCACGGTTTGGGCGCCAACGGGTCAACGATCCGGCCGTCGTCGGCGAGCCTGTCGAACCACTCGTGCAGGAGCGGAGGTTCCGCGGCGTCGAGGAGGGAGAGCATGGCCCCTTCCATATGGACCGACTTTTCCCCGTTGGCAGCATCGGAACCCATCAACGCCACGACGCCGTTGAGAACGCCGTGGGCGATGGCATCGGAAGGTCCGTCGTCGCGCCCGAAATCCGCGTAGGAGTGCAACGATAGTTCGCCTCCAAAGACGTCCGCGTAAAAGCTGAGGGCCTCGCGCGCCGTGCCAGGAAAGCTGAGGTAGAGCTGGGGTGCTGTCATGCGCACATCCTACTCATGCCGGAAATTGCACCAGGTGAAGCGGTGGGGTGTGGGTGAGGGATTGGTTCAATGTGGTGGGTTGTGAGTGAGGGATTGGCTCAATGTGGTGGGTTGTGAGGGAGGGTCAGCCCTCCGAGCGCAGCTCCGGTTCCTTTTGCAAGCCGGTCAGTCCGTTCCAGGCAAGGTTGACCAAGTGTGCCGCTACAGCGCGCTTGTCCGGCTCACGGCTGTCGAGCCACCACTGGCCGGTCATTGCAACCATTCCCACTAACATCTGGGCGTACATGGCGCCGTCGGCCGCGCTGAAGCCGCGGCGTGCGAACTCGTCCGAGAGCAAATGTTCCACGCGGGCGGTGACATGGGAGAGCAGGGTGGAGAAGGCGCCTTCGGGTTGCGAGGGCGGGGCGTCACGCATAAGGATCCGGAAGCCGTCAGTGCGGTCCTCGATGTAGCCAAGGAGGGCCAAGGCCGCGCGCTCCACCAGGACGCGGGGCTTGGCTTCGGTGCTGAGGGCCTCTGTGATGGAGTCCAGCAGGATACGGAATTCGGTCTCCACAACCTGCCGGTACAGGCCTTCCTTGGAACCAAAGTGTTCGTAGATCACCGGTTTGGAAACGCCCGCCGACGCAGCGATTTCCTCGATGGTGGTGCCATCCAGGCCGCGGGCGGAGAACAACGCCCTGCCGATGCCGATCAACTGTGACTTGCGCTGCTGACCGGTCATCCGGACCCGCACCTGCTGGCCGTTGGAACCGTGGTCCAACGGGGCGGACGTGCCCTCAGGCCGGGAAAGTTCAGTGCGCTTGCTCACCTGACCATCATGCCGCAGATGCCGTGCCGGGCGGGTGAAGGCGCCGTGCGATGGTGCGTCGCGAAGGGTTTGCCGGTAGGCCAAGTCGCGAAGCACGCAATGGTCATGGCAAACTAGTTTCTTGTGTGTGGAACCCGGTACTCCGGGAGACCCTCCGGGCCGTTGGTCCGAAGGAGGAGCCACACACGGTCCGCTCTGGTGTAACGGCAGCACCCCGGCCTTTGGAGCCGTGGAGTATAGGTTCGAATCCTATGGGCGGAACGGTCGGAAAACGCGCTCCTTCTCTGTACCTGTGACGGCTCTAACGGTGCCTGGGTCCATTGTTGGATGGCAGCGATCCGAAGCCGGGTTACCCGGGACATACAGAGCAAGGAGAGCCAGTACGTGAGCCCCGAAACCAACGGTCCCGCAGCGGTGATCGTCTTGGCCGCAGGCGCCGGAACGCGCATGAAGTCGCGCACTCCCAAGATCCTCCACGAAATCGGCGGCCGGTCAATGGTTGGCCACGCTCTCCTCGCAGCCCGCGCCATCAACCCCGCAAAGCTCGCGCTGGTTGTCCGTCACGAGCGTGACCGGGTGGCCGAGCACGTCTCGGCACTGGACCCCGAAGCACTGATCGTTGACCAGGACGAGATCCCCGGCACCGGACGCGCGGTGGAAGTGGCCCTGAACGCGCTCGACGCCGAAGCCCCCCTCACCGGCACAGTCGTGGTCACCTACGGCGACGTTCCCCTCCTGACCGGTGAACTGCTGGCCGAACTGGTTGCCGCGCACGAGTCCGAAGCCAACGCCGTAACGGTCCTCACCGCCGTCCTGGACGACGCCACCGGCTATGGCCGCATCCTGCGTGCCGAAGACGGTACCGTGACGGGCATCCGCGAACACAAGGACGCAAGCGACGCCGAGCGCAGCATCCGCGAAGTCAATTCCGGTATCTACGCCTTCGACGCCGCTGTCCTGCGCAAGGCACTCGAAAGCGTCACGACGGATAACGCCCAGGGTGAGATGTACCTCACCGATGTCCTCGGATTGGCGCGCGACGCCGGTGGCCGGGTCGCCGCCGTCGTGACTGAAGACCGCTGGCAGGTTGAGGGCGCCAACGACCGCATCCAGCTTTCGGCGCTGGGCGCCGAGCACAACCGCCGCATCATCGAAGCCTGGATGCGCGCCGGCGTGACTGTGGTGGATCCCGCCACCACCTGGATCGACTCCACCGTCACCCTTGACGAGGACGTCCGCCTCCTGCCAAATACGCAACTGCACGGCTCCACCACGGTGGCCAGGGACGCCGTCGTCGGACCTGACACGACCCTCACCGACGTGAACGTCGGCGAAGGCGCGAAGGTGGTCCGCACCCACGGATCCGGTTCCACGATCGGTGCGAAGGCAACCGTAGGTCCGTTCACCTACCTCCGGCCGGGCACGGTCCTGGGCGAGACCGGCAAGATCGGTGCATTCTATGAGACCAAGAATGTGACCATCGGCCGGGGCTCGAAGCTCTCCCACCTGGGATACGCCGGCGACGCCGAAATCGGCGAAGACACCAACATCGGTTGCGGAAACATCACCGCAAATTACGACGGCGAGAAGAAGCACCGCACGGTGATCGGCTCGGGCGTCCGCACGGGTTCGAACACGGTCTTCGTCGCTCCCGTCACAGTCGGCGACGGCGCCTACAGCGGCGCCGGGGCAGTGATCCGCAAGGACGTTCCCGCTGGGGCCCTTGCCGTCAGCCTCGCAGCCCAGCGCAACGCCGAAGGTTGGGTCATCGCCAACCGTCCGGGCAGCGGCTCCGCCAAGCTGGCCGAAGCAGCGCAAGAGCTGACCTCCACCTCCATCTCCACACAATCCCCGGCAACCACAGAAGAAGGCAATCAGGCATGAGCGAAATTACCGCACACGGCGAGAAGAAACTGATTCTCGCCGCCGGAAGGGCGCATCCGGAGCTGGCGCAGGAAATCGCGAAGGAGCTGGAGACCGAGCTCCTGCCCATCGACGCCTACGACTTCGCCAACGGTGAGATCTACGTCCGTTCGGCCGAGAGCGTGCGAGGCACTGATGCCTTCGTCATCCAGGCCCACCCGGCACCGCTGAACAACTGGCTCATGGAGCAGTTGATCATGATCGATTCCCTCAAGCGCGCCTCCGCCAAGAGGATCACGGTCGTTTCCCCGTTCTACCCGTACTCCCGCCAGGACAAGAAGGGCCGCGGCCGCGAGCCCATCTCCGCCCGCCTTGTTGCCGACCTCTACAAGACCGCTGGCGCCGACCGCATCATGTCCGTCGACCTGCACACCTCGCAGATCCAGGGCTTCTTCGACGGTCCCGTCGACCACCTGATGGCCATCCCGCTGCTGGCTGACTACATCCGCACCAAGGTTGAAGCAGACAACATCACGGTGGTTTCCCCTGATACCGGACGTGTCCGCGTGGCCGAGCAGTGGGCCGAACGCCTGGGCGGCGCCCCGCTCGCGTTCGTGCACAAGAGCCGTGACCTCACCGTGCCCAACCAGGCCGTCTCCAAGACGGTTGTGGGCCAGGTGGAAGGACGTACCTGCGTTCTGATCGACGACATGATCGACACCGGCGGAACCATCTCCGGCGCCGTCCAGGTCCTGAAGAACGCCGGTGCCAAGGACGTCATCATCGCCTGCACCCACGCAGTCTTCTCCGACCCCGCGGCGCAGCGCCTCGCTGACTCGGGTGCCCGCGAAGTTGTTGTCACCAACACCCTGCCGATCCCGGCGGAGAAGCGCTTTCCGTCGCTCACCGTGTTGTCGATCGCGCCTTTGATTGCGCGCGCCATCCGCGAAGTGTTCGACGACGGTTCGGTCACCAGCCTGTTCGACGGCAAGGCATAACCTTCAGACACACAAAACGGGCCATCCGCCGCCTCCGTGCGTGCGGGTGGCCCGTTTTTGCGCCCGTTTTCACCGAATGCGGGCAGCGCTGCTAGACTCTTGGGGATACCTTGGCGAGGGAGAGCACATCCGGTCCGCGTTTCGTGGACCAGGGTTGCGGGTCTCCGTTATCGACTGGGTCTGCATCTCCTTCAACACAGGCGGAACGGCTACACGCGGCCGTGCTCAGCCGGGCGTCGAAGGTCTCCAGACCTCCGCCCTTGCTGATAGACCAGCCCGGACTTCACCGGGCGCCACAGTAATCAAGGAGTACACATGTCTGAGCAGAAGCTCACCGCAGAACTGCGCACCGAATTCGGCAAGGGCTACGCCCGCCGTGCACGCATGGCCGGCCAGATCCCGGCTGTCATCTACGGCCACGGCGCAGAGCCGCTCCACGTCAACCTGCCGGCCAAGGCCACCACGCTGGCTGTCCGCGTTTCGAACGCCCTCCTGGCAATCGACGTCGACGGCGAGCAGCACCTGACGCTGGTCAAGGACATCCAGCGCGACCCGGTAAAGCAGATCATCGAGCACGTTGACCTGCAGACCGTCCAGGCCGGCGAGAAGGTAACCGTTGACGTTGCCATCCACGTGAGCGGCGAAGTTGCTCCGGGCGCTGTCGCGACCCTCGAGGCCACCACCATCTCCCTGGAGGCCGAGGCAACCCACGTTCCCACCGCCGTCGAGGTTGACATCCAAGGCCGCAAGGCCGGCGAGAACGTCCACGCTTCGGACCTCGTCCTGCCGAAGGGTTCCACCCTGCTCGCCGACGCCGAGACCCTGGTTGTCCGCGTTGCCGAGGAAGCCGCAGCTGAAGAAGCCGAGGAATCCGAGGAAGCAGCTGCCGAGTAGTCTTTGACTGCTTGAGGCTGATGCCTTTGAGTGGCCGGGTCCCTTGGGGTCCGGCCACTTTCCTTTTCCATGACGCCCTTATCTTCGCTGCGTCGCACAACGTTTCCTAGGATGAGACCATGACTGACACCTGGCTGATTGTCGGCCTCGGCAACCCCGGCAGTGAGTACAGCAACAACAGGCACAATGTGGGCCAAATGGTGCTGGATGAACTGGCCTCCCGCATGGGTGGGAAATTCAAGGCCCACAAAACGCGCGCCCAGGTAGTGGAGGGCCGCCTTGGTCTTGGCGGCCCCCGCGTGGTGCTCGCCAAACCAATGACCTACATGAACGTCTCCGGCGGTCCCGTGGCAGGGCTGTGCAAGTTCTTCGACATCGCGGCCGACCACGTCATTGCCGTCCATGATGAGATCGACATCCCTTTTAACACAGTCAAGCTAAAAATCGGCGGCGGGGAGGGCGGCCACAACGGCCTCCGCGACATCTCGAAAGCCCTGGCAACAAAGGACTATTTGCGTGTCCGCGTGGGCGTCGGAAGGCCCCCGGGACGAATGGATACCGCTGATTTTGTGTTGCGGGACTTCGCCACGGCTGAGAAGAAGGAACTTCCTTTCCTCTTGGACGAAGCCGCCGACGCCGTCGAACTGCTGATTGGCGAAGGCCTGCTCGCGGCCCAGCAGAAGCACCACCCCGCGAAAGCTTGAGCAAACCTTGAGTAAAGCCTGATCAAAGACTGACGGCTTCGGGCAGCTTTAGGCCTACACACTGTCGGCGCCCGAAGGTAGTGTGCATGGTACGCAGATGAGCGGTGGGGGACTATCGCGATTGTGTTAGCTAAGGATGCAGATGTCGGCGGAGTTGCTAAACAGGAGCGGTGGAGGCGCAGCGAGGGCTGCGGCTCCCGATCTCGTGGGCGGACCAAGCGACCGGCAGACCTGGTCACTGCTGGCCCGGAGCCATGATTTGTCCAGGGCCGTCAAGTATCTTGACTCGCCGGACTCTTATGGTGTGATCCTCACTGGCGAGCGGGGGATCGGCAAATCCGGCTTGGCGCGGGCCGTTGTGTCGTCCCTCGGCCCCAAGGTCCACAGCCTGCAGCTCCGCAACACGGTAGCGAATGGCCAAACCCCTTACGGGTGCCTCGGTTTCCTGTTGGCCCGTTTGCCCTCGGAGGCTGTCGGTTCTCCCACTGGCATCCTCCATGCCGTAACCAGCCTGATCAGGAGCGAAGCCGCGGGGCGGGAGACCGTCTTCATCCTGGACAACGCAGGCGGCATGGATCCCATGAGCACCGGCGTTTTGCTGAACCTGATGGCCACGGGTACCGCCAAAGTGGTGGCTACGGTCCAGCGCGCCAGTGATCTTCCCGCAGATTTCCACCGGATGGTCCTGGACGGTGAACTGGGCGAGGTCCACCTGAACACGCTCAGCGAGGAACAAACCAAGCAGGTGCTGGGCTCGGTCCTGGGCCACTACGTCTCCACAACGCTGGCGGGCTCCTTGCATGCGGCCGTGGGCGGCAACCCCATGCTGTTGCACGCGCTCCTGGAGGAGCAGCGCCACAGGGGCAACCTGGTCCTTAACGACTCCGTGTGGACCCTCCGTGACCGGATCACCCTCGAGGGCGCCACGGTGGTGGAGGATTTCGTCCGGTCCAGACTGGCGCGCGAACCGCAGGCCAGCAGGACGGTGGTGGAAGTCCTGGCATGCGCGCAGCGCGCCAGATTGGTGGATCTCGCAGCCATCTTCGGGACACAGGTCCTGGTGGAGATGGAGGAATCCGGCCTGCTCACGGTGGAGCGGGAGGCAGAGCATTGGGTGTGCCTCCGGGACCCCTATGTAGGCGAAGTGGTCCGCAGTTGGCTCAGTACGCGCCGCATGAAGGAACTCCGGGTCATGCTGCACGGTTCCGAAGAGCCTGAACCCAGCGGCCTGGCACCGCAGGACCTGTTGAGCTACGCCGCCTGGATGCACGCCTGCGAGGATGAGCCCCAGCCGTCGCCGGCATTGGCTCTTGCCGCCGGAGTCGCTGCTTTGGACGATTACGACCCCAACTTCGCCATCCAATGCACCGTCTCATTGAGCCCCGGGGACGCCGAATGGGTGCGCGGGCAGCGGCTCAAAGCCGCTGCCTACCTCATGCTGGACCTGCCCCTGCACGCCGCCCAGGCGCTGGACGAGATTTCCGAGGCACACATCGCCGGACTGGATCCGCTGGAGTTTGCGGAGGTCACGGCCGCCCAATGCCAGGCCATGACTTGGATTGACGGCCGGTCCGCCATGGTCCCCGGAGTCCTCTCGGAGGCCTCCGAAAGGCTCGAAACGATGGCCCCCGGCTATCCTTCGGCAACGATGACCAAGGCCCGGAACAGGCTGCAGCTGTGCAACTACGAGTACAAGACCTTCATGGGCGAGTACGCGTCCATGGTCGAGGACCTTGAAAAGGAGTTGGCGAAGGACATCGCCGAGGACCGTGAGCATTGGCTCCGCTCGTCCTTTTTCCTGATCGAAGCCCGCTGCATTCTGGGCCGGGAGATGGAGGCCCAGCAGCTTGCCCGCAGCGTCTCACGGCATTTGGCGGACTCGGACAGGCCGGCACAGTTGGAGGAAGCTTTCGCTCGGCATGCGTTCCTGGTCCTTTTGTTGTCGGGCCAGTGGCGCAAGTGCATCGAATTGATGAGGCGTACTCCCTCAAGGCCCTCCCGCCTCCAGTACCGGGGTGCGCTCACCGAGCTGGGCGTCGGCCTGGCGTATGCCTATGCAGGCAAGCCGGCCAGCGCCGTCGAACCGCTGCGCTCCGCAGTTGCGCAGTTGGAGCTCCGGCCCGCCATGAACATGAACAAAGTGGCGTACGCTGCCACCGCCTTCGCGTATGCCCAATTGGGCAATTTCGTCGAGGCCGGCCGCTACCTGGACTTGTACAGGACCTGCAGGGGAGCGGGGATGTACTTCTCCGAGTCGGTGGCGGTGTTCTGCGCCGAGATGGCAGGCAGGTGGATGGGTGACCCCGATGTGAAGGAGCGGTTGCTTGAGCGCGTTCACGACGACATCGATGAGCAGCGCTTCACGACGGCCGGTATCTGCCTTTTCGGGGCCACCGTGGAAGGCACTGATGAGGAGTACCGGCTGCTGGAGGACATTGCCGGCCGGCGCCAGGGACCGCTGGCCAAGATTTCCGGGGACCTCGCCCGTGGCTCCTTGAACAAGAGTTCCCGCAGCTTGCTGGAAGCCGCCGATGCCGCCGCGTCCCTTGATCTGCTGGTGGTGGAGGCGCGTTGCGTGGCCATGGCCTTGGACTTTGCCCGGGATGCCGGCGAGACCACGACAGCCCGTACGGCCCAGCTGAGGTTGGAGCGCCTGGAGCATTCCGTGTCCGCGCTTCCCATCCAGCCGCGTTCCGACGCGCCGGTATTGACCGAGCGGGAGCGCCAGATTGCTAAACTCGCGGGAAAGGGTGTCAGCAACCGCGAAATCGCGATGGATATTGGGGTGTCTGTGCGGACTGTAGAAGGCCATTTGTACCAAGTGTTCACCAAGCTCGGTGTGTCGTCTCGGGGCGAGCTTAATGGGCTCCTATGAGATAGGGCGGGCGGCATCCACATTCTGCGTGCGGGCTGCCCATGCAGGCTGAGTACCTTGTAGGCCGGGACACCGATCTTGAACTGGCCTTGGAGATATTGCGTCAGGAAGGCACCGGGGCCGTACTTGTCGTGGCGGACGCCGGCATTGGCAAGACTGCATTTTCCGACGAGCTTGCAGCCCGTCTGGCCTCGGAAATGGTGGTGATGCGGATCCACGGGAGCCCTGCACTGTCTGCCGTGCCCTTTGGAGTCCTGGCACCCTACTTGCTGGATCTACCCGTTGAGCAGGCCACTTCTCCGGTAGCGATCCTCCGCGAATTCTGGTCGCAGTTCGAGAAGCGGCGCGGCGGCGAAGGTGCGCGCCTCTTGCTCGTGGTCGATGACGCGCACGACCTCGACGAAGGCAGCACCCAGATCCTTGCCGAACTGGTCACCGCCGGATGGGCGCGGCTGGTGGCCACCAGCAGGCCCAGGCCCGGTCTGCCGGCAGCGCTGCTTCAACTCTGGTACGACGGCCTGGCCGAGCGTCTGGAGCTTCATCCCTTGGACAAGGACACCTCAACCGAACTGGTAGAGAAGACGTTGGGCGGGACGGTCATGCCCAGCGCGGCGGAGGTACTGCACGCCCTGTCCGAAGGTAACCCGCTGCTGCTGCGATGCCTGCTTGACGACTCACGGGCGGACGGGAACCTGGTACGGCGGAACGGTGTGTGGCTCCTGACCGGCGAGCTTTCCGGAAGCGGCGAAAACCTGGCCGAGGTTGTCAGGAACAGGGTGCTGCGGACCAGCGAGGCCGAACGGGAGGCGATGTTTGTCATCGCCTTGTCCGAGCCCGTCCCTGCCGCCCTGCTGGACGCGGAGGTGGGCAGGGAGACCGTACGATCCTTGATGGACAACAGGCTGGTCATCCCCACCAATGGTGCCGGCAGCCCGCTTAAAATGTGGCATCCCATGTACAGCGAGGCACTCCGCCAGATCGTTTCGCCCGCCCGCAGCCTCCAGATCCGACAACGGATGGTCCAACACCTTGCCTCGGAACCCACCACCGCCGAGGGTCTGCTCCGGACGGTGAGCTGGGCGCTGGACTGCGGTGCCGACGTCGATGACCAGCTGCTGTTGCGGGCCGCGTTCCTGGCCGTCAAGCTCCTCCAGAACCCGTTGGCGCTTGCAGCGGCGGGCAAGGTCCGCTCCGAGGCGCTGCGCCCGCGCGCCCGCGCGGTCATGGCAATGGTCAGCTATAACGACGGCGACTATAACAGTGCCGTGCGCCTGCTGGAGGAGGGCAACGGGTTCCTTGATGCCGATCCGCTGGGACCGACGGGTGCGGGCCTGCTATGGGCGGCCGCCCGCTCGGCGCGAGGCGATTCGGCGTCGGATATCGCCTCCGATGCCCGGACGGCGGCCAAATCACTGACCGATGGGACTGGCCCCTCTGACGCCGTGGCCGTGCAGGTCAAACGGCACGCCTGGACGTTGGAGTTGGCCGCGCTGGCCCAAGAGGGCCGCTACAGCGAACTTCGCGATGGCCTGGACTCGTTTGCCGAAGAGCTCCGGACGGATGACCCGGACAGTGCGGTGAACCGGATCTTCCTGCTGGCCATGCAGTGCGAGCTGCTCACTGTTGAGGGGCAACCCGGGCATGCGCTCGACGCAGGCCGCGAAGCGCTGGTCCTGCTCGATGAACACGGCGGGAACCTGCTGTACGTGGCCGACTTCGTCGTACTCCGCTACGTCCTGGCGGCCTTGGAATCAGGTGACTGGGGTGCAGCCGATGCCGCCCTTGACCGGTACGCCGCCAGTTCGGCCATGGGGCTGATCACCTTCGGGGGAGACATCCAGACACTCAAGGGGCTGGCCCTCGTGCGTCAGGGCCGCACGGATCAGGCCATGGCACTGCTGACTCCGGCCGTCGAGGCACTCCGGGTGAAGGACCCCCAGCTGCTCGTCAGCCTGGGACACGCCTTGGCGCTCTATGCGGCAGCCAAATCCGGCAACACGTCGCTCGCGCAACGCTTGGCGGGCGAACAGGTCCCCGGCAGCGGCAACAGCTACGTTGAGGCGCTGGCCGGCCTTTTCGCCCTGGCCGGCCATGAACTTCTCAGCAAAGGGTCCGGACTGCAGAAGCTTCGGGAACTGCCGGAAGCCGGGGGCCTGCACGCGTTGCCGGGGTTGCTCCTGCAAAACCTGGTCCTCAGGACGGAGCTCGGGGACGCCAGTGCCACCGAGTCCATCGAAGAAACCGCCTCCCTGATGACAGGAGCCTGGGCGGCTGGATGGCATTCGTTGGCCGCAGCCCAACTCAGCGGCGCCGGACAAGGCTTCGTGAACGCGGGAAACTTGATGTCGGCGGCAGGGATGCCGGGCCCGGCAGCGGCTGCGTTCGATAAAGCGGCCGCAACCTTCGACGCCGAAGGCAAACGCCCCGAAGCCCGACAGGCGGCCGTCATGCGGGACGTCAGTGAGGCGAGCATGGGCGACTCCCTGGTCCGCGATCCCAACACCGATTCCGATCACTCGGTGCCACTGACACGTCGTGAGCAGGACATCGTGGCGCTGGCCGTGTCGGGCCTCACCGATCGCCAAATAGCGGAGAAACTCATGGTGTCGGTGCGAACCGTGGAGGGGCATTTGTACCGCAGCTACGCGAAGCTGGGGATCCGCCGTCGTGAAGATCTTGGCTCTGCTGTCCGACGCTGACGCAGTGTCCGTTTGAGTACCCCAAAAGAGACCCTTGGCACCCCTGTGCCCGATTTCCGCAGGATTTAACCAATCGCTGGAGTAATCGGCCTGCGTTTCGTGTCGGAACCAAGTAGTGCCGCCTGCGGGTACTGAGTACAACACAGTATCGGCCGGTAAAAAGCCTCCAAGTAATCGAGTACCGATTACTGGTGTTTGCCTTTTGCGCCCCCGGCAATATTGATCTTGGAAGAACGGTTCAGCCCCAAGCATCACCGGGATTCCGAAAGTCGCATCAATCGCATCGGTGGTCTCTTTAGCCGATGCCCCGGCCACCGGAAGGTGGTCCGGCCCTGAACGAAGCCGGCGGCGACAGAGTCTTCTGAGACCGAGACTCTCCCCCCAGCCGCCGCCGGCTTCTAAGCCAGGGACCCGCGAATCGCCAAACAAAACTTTCCCGGACATGGGACTGCTGCAATTGGAGTGTGCATGCTGCCGGACCCTTGGCTGGACGAAGACCACGTCACAGCCAGGCTGGGATCCCCGCACTTCCCCGACAGGGCACAATTGCTGGAGCTGGTTCTTTCCACGGTACGTTCTCCCTCCACCACAGGAATCGTGGTCGCAGGAGAGAAAGGTTCCGGAAAAAGCCACTTGCTGCTCTCGCTCAAGGCCGGCCTCCCCGAAACCATGGATGTCCGCACCTTCGCCGGAAGCCTTGATGCCACCAAGTACGGAGTCCTTGCCCAGGGGGTTCCCGGCGCGGCACCCAGGCCCGGAGTGAGCGCCACTGCCGCATCCAGCTACTACTCACCGGCCCACCGCCCCGATGCGGCCATGGACGAGGGACCGATGCCGGGACTCCACGTCCTTCGTGCCCTCACCAGCACCCTCGGGCCTGCGAGCTACGTGTACTCGGCTCCTGCCTTGCGCCGACGCAGCAAACGGCATGACCTGTCCTCCAAGCCCCAGCTGGTCCTTCTGGTGGACGACATCCACTACGTCGACCCAGCGTCCCTTGGGGTCCTGCTGCAGCTCATTCCCGGATTCGGTGCCAAACTCGTAGCTACCGCGGACAGCCGGCGCCCGTTGCCCCAGGACCTGTACCAGCTCTGGGAAGACGGCTTCATGGAGCAGTACCTCCTGCCGCCGTTCACCCTCACCGAAGCGCATGCAGTGTGCGTGTCCCTCCTGGGCGGGAAGGTCCAGCAGCGGGCGAGCAGCCTCCTTGCAGCGATGAGCGGATTCAATGTGGCCGTCCTGTGCCTCGCCGTGGAGGACGCGCGGCGTGCCGGGCTTCTGGTGCGGCGGGAGGGCTATTGGACGATCGACACCCGCGCCCACTGCTACTGGCCGGGCGTTGTGGAGCATGTCCAAGCGGACAATGAAGTCCGCCCGGCGGAGGAGCGGCTCGCTTTGGAACTGGTCGCTTTGGCCGAGCCGGTCGCCTTCGAGATCCTGGAACGCCATTGTGGGCAGAAAGCCGTGGAAAACCTGCTGGCGGACCGTCGTATCAGGCTGATGCCAGGCTGGCGGCCCATGGTTCGCATGGGTTCATGGCTGTGGGGCGAGGCTACCCGGCTTGCTGTCCCGCGGTCCCGGAGCCTTGCCCTCCACCAGCAAATCGAGGAACCGGGCCTCACACGGGAGACGGCGCCGAGCATGTTGCGATGGATGACCTGGACCCTGGACTGCGGCCTCGACCTCGCCGATGAGCTCCTTTTGGCCGCAGCGCCTGTCGCGGACCGCCCCTCCACCGCCGAACTCGTGCTCCAAGCGGCCGCAGCGGTCAAAGGAGCCGATCACGTGGAAGAAGCCGGAATGATCAGGGCGAGGGCTTTGATTGCCGAAGGCCGGATAGCCGAAGCCACGCCGGTCCTTCGGCAGTTGGCGGTGGCAGGTCCGGACGAGGTGAAGCTCGACGCCGGCCATCGGCTGATGGCGTTGGAGCTGCTGGGTGCGGTGCGGGCTGATCTGCCTGCCGGGGAGGTCGCCGACGACCCCGCGGGCCGGATCGCAGCGGATGTCCGCGAGGCCGAACGGCTGCTCCTCTCCGGCGCGGCAACGCAGGCTCTGGTGCGTTCCACCCAGGCAATGAAGGCCGTGGGCAATGATCCGGCGATGGAAACGTTCCGCGCCGGAGTGCTTCTGCGGCACGTGATCTGCTTGCGCCACAACCTTGGCTGGAACGCCATGGGTCCGCTTCTGGATGATCCGGCCCACGACATACCCAGGCCTGTGGCCGAGTGTTCGGAGGTTGCACGGGCCTATGTCCAGCTCAGCCAAGGGTTCGCGCGGGCTGCGCGCGTGACCTTGGAGGAGGTGCTGGCGGAACTGTCCGACGCCGGCCTGCCGCCGGTCCGCTCTTTCGCCCAGGCGATGCTGGCCTACTGCGAAGCGTTGAGCGGTGACCCGGCCGCGGCCCTGGCCCGGGCCAAACAAGGTACCCGGAAAGCGCACAGGGCTTCGGCCAGGACATCGCCCGAAGACCTCCTGCCCCAGCTCAGCTCCCTCTACATTGCAGGAGCCCGGGACGTCGCTTCAGGCACAGCGACGCATCTTCCGGCGCTGGCGGGGCAGTTCCACGGCCAGGGCAAGGTGTTGCTCGAAGCTGAGGCGCTCTCCCTCCTGGCGCTCAACGCAAGCAGCACCGCCGTCGTCGACGATGCCGTGCCAAGCCGCCTGGCGGCCGCCGCGACCGCCGTCGAGGGTGCTGGAGGGGCCGCCCTGCGCGCCTTTGCCGGCGCCCTGTTTGAGGACGAGCCCAAGGCACTGGAGGCGGCAGGGCGCTCGCTGTCCGCGGACCGGCTGTTCGCCCACGCCGAGCTCTGCTATGCCAAGGCGGCTCCTGCGTACAGGGCCCGCTCACGCGCTGCGGCGGCCCGCAGGTCGGACGCCCTGGCCGAGCGGCTCCGCAGTGTCCTGGGCAGCGGGACTGTGCCGCCGCTGGGGTGGCTCCCCGGGAGGGCAGGCAGCTGACGTGCTGAACGGCACACTGCCCGATCAGGCCCTGCGTGGGATAATGGGGAGTCCCTGAAGGATTTTCCAAGGAGCGCCCCTTGACTGCCGTATCAACTCCCGTCTCGTTGCAACAGTCCGTGCATGCCATGGACAACGCGGAGGTGTTGCGGATCCGGAACGACTTCCCGGTGCTGGATCAGCTGGTCAACGGAAAGCCCCTGATCTACCTCGACTCCGGCGCCACCTCGCAAAATCCGCTCAGTGTCATCGAAGCTGAGCAGGAATTCTACGAACAACGCAACGCGGCGGTACACCGCGGAGCGCACCACCTTGCCGTCGAAGCGACCGAGGCGTTCGAGGACGCCCGGCAGACCGTGGCGGACTTCATCGGCGCCCGGTACGAAGAAACCGTGTGGACCTCCAACGCCACCGAGGGCCTGAACCTCGTCAGCTACGCCCTGTCCAACGCGGCTTTGTGGGCTGCACAGGGCCGGGGCGGCTCCGGATTGAAGGACCTGGCCATCGGCCCGGGCGATGAAATCGTGGTCACCGAAATGGAACACCACGCCAACCTCATTCCCTGGCAGGAGCTCGCGTTCCGCACCGGCGCCACACTGAAGTACATTCCCATCACCGACGACGGCGCCCTTCGACTCGATGCTGCCGCGGAGATCATCGGGAACCGGACCAGGCTGCTGGCCTTCACGCAGGCTTCGAACGTCCTGGGCACCATCAATCCCGTGGCCGACCTCGTTGCCATGGCACGGCGCGTAGGCGCGTTGGTGGTCCTGGATGCCTGCCAGTCGGTTCCCCACATGGCCGTTGACGTGAAGAAGCTCGACGTCGACTTCGCGGTGTTCTCCGGTCACAAGATGCTGGCCCCCACAGGCGTCGGAGTGCTCTACGGCAAGCAGGAGCTCCTTGATGTCCTGCCGCCGTTCCTGACCGGTGGTTCCATGATCACCACGGTCACCATGGAACGCGCCGAGTACTTGCCCGCGCCCCAGCGCTTCGAGGCCGGAACACAGCGCATCTCCCAGGCTGTGGCGCTGGCAACCGCCGTCAATTACCTGTCCGAAACCGGAATTGACCGCATCCATGCCTGGGAAGCGACTTTGGGTCAGCGCCTGGTCAAGGGCCTTGAGAGCATTGAGGGCATCCGCGTCGTGGGTCCCGCCTCCGGTGCCGAACGGATTGGCTTGGCAGCGTTCGACGTCGCAGGAGTCCACGCTCACGACGTCGGGCAGTTCCTTGACGACCGTGGCATCGCCGTCCGGGTCGGCCACCACTGCGCCCAGCCGCTCCACCGCCGCCTTGGCCTGACGGCCACCACCCGGGCGAGCACCTACCTTTACAACACCACGGACGACGTCGATGCCTTCCTCGATGCCGTCTCCGGAGTACGGGCCTACTTCCAGGCCTGACCACAACGATTTTTTGAAGAAACGGGCGTCGGCACCATGAGTCTTGACCAGCTGTACCAGCAGATCATCCTTGACCACTCCAAGCAGCGGCACGGCAGCGGCCTCGCCGGAACACAGGCGCCGTCAGGAGCCGCTACCGGCCAATCGCACCAGTTGAACCCGGTCTGCGGAGACGAGGTAACGCTTAGGTTGGCCGTCGCGGACGGGACCGTGAAACAAATCAGCTGGGATGGTGCGGGCTGTTCCATCTCCATGGCTTCGGCTTCCGTGCTCAGCGAGCTGGGGGAGGGCATGTCCGTTACGGAACTGCACTCGGTGATCGACAACTTCCGCGAGGTACTCCGTTCACGTGGAAAGGTCCAGGCTGATCCGGAGATCCTGGGCGACGCCGCTGCCTTTGAGGGGGTTGCCCGTTACGCGGCCCGCGTCAAGTGCGCCATGATCTCCTGGGTCGCCGCTGAGGACGCACTCAACCAGGCGACCACAGGCCAAGTACCCCAGGCCTAGGCACGCGAGAAGACGTCAGGCACCCCGTCGCCGTCGTCGTCCCGTTCTTCATCCGCCTGCACCTGCCGGTACCGCCGGTTGCGGGCCCTGAGCACGACGGCGGCCAGCAGCGCCGAGAGCAGGGAACCTGCCAGGATGGCCACCTTGGCGTGGTCGTTGTGGGCCGAGCCGGCGCCGAAGCTCAGCTCGCCGATGAGCAGCGAGACTGTGAAACCGATGCCGGCCAGGAGGGCGAGGCCGAAGAGGTCGATCCACGCGATGCTCGAATCCAGGGTCGCCCGGGTTGTCTTGGTGACCAGGAACGTCGTGCCGAAGACACCGACAGCCTTGCCCACCACCAAAGCTGCAACGATGCCCAAGGCCACCGGATCCTTCAGTGCGTCGCCCATGCCTTCCAGTCCGCCCAGGGCAACGCCGGCGGAGAAGAAAGCGAACACTGGCACTGCGAAACCCGCCGAGAGGGGGCGGAGCCGGTGTTCGAAGTGCTCGGCCAAACCCTCGGCCGGTTCGCCTTTCTTCCCGCTCGCGAAGACCGGCACGGCAAAACCGAGCAGGACGCCTGCCACCGTGGCATGGATGCCGGAGGCGTGCACGAAACCCCAGGTTGCCAAGGCCAGCGGCACCAGGAGGTACCAGCTGCGGATCCGTTTCTGCACCAGGAACGTGAAGAGGGCCAACGGTACTGCGGCGGCCAGCAGCATGAGCGGCTGGAGGCCGGTGGAATAGAAAAAGGCGATGATGCCGATGGCGATAAGGTCATCCACTACGGCGAGGGTGAGCAGGAATGTCCGGAGCGCCGCGGGCAGGTGTGTGTTGATGACCGCCAGGACCGCCAAGGCGAACGCGATGTCCGTGGCCGTGGGGATGGCCCAACCCTTGAGGGTTTCAGGTGATCCAAGATTGAACAGGACGAAGATCAGGGCCGGGACTGCGACTCCGCCGATCGCCGCCGCCACCGGGACGATTGCCCGGGCGGGCTTGCGGAGCTCGCCGGCCACGAATTCGCGCTTGAGTTCCAGGCCGGCCAGGAAGAAGAAGACTGCGAGTAGCCCGTCGGATGCCCAGTGGCCGAGGCTGAGCTCAAGGTGCCAGGGTTCGAAGCCGAGCTTGAGGTCGCGGAGGGCGAAGTAGCCGGCCGCTGCGGGGGAGTTGGCCCAGATGAGGGCAACGACTGTGGCTGCCAGAAGGAGCGCGCCGCCAACGGTTTCCGTGCGGAGGATCGAGAGGATCCGGCGGTACTCGGGGTAGCTGGAGCGGGAGAAGACGGGTGGTGAGTGCTGGGCCATGGGGTTCCTTGCCTGGTTCGGGGTATCACTAAGACTCCGCCGACCAGACTTCCCGGCACACCACAGTCCATCCTACCCAACTAGGGGACAGTAAACGCTCCAATGAGGGCTCATTAGTGCGTTTACTGTCCCCGAGTTGGGTGGAACTCAGGCGACGAGGCCCGCGATTCCGATGACCGCCGTCGCGAGTCCCAGCACCATGGAGATGGTGACCAGGACGACGTGAACGGTCAGGAACTTGGTGGCCTTGCCTGCGGCGTCGCGGGCCCGGGGGTCCTTCATGACGCGCTTGAGGAACTGCGGCCACACAACCAGCGACCAGATACCGGCCACAATCAGGACAACCGCAAGGATCAAGGGAATCTGCACGCTAGTGGCTTTCGAGCCAGGCCTGGGCCTGCTGCGACTGGATGCCGAGGGCCTTGCCCACCATGGGCTCGGCAGCGTCAGCGATCTTTCCGCCCAGGAACGGAACCGAAGACGTCACGTTGCCTTCGAGCTCGATGCGGGTGCTGCCACCCTCAGCGACGAGCCGCTGGACCGCGGTGACGTCCAGCGGGGCGCCGGCGATCTTCAGGGCGATCTTGCTGGCGCGTGAACCGTCGGCAGCAGGGGCTTCCCACTCCTCGGTCTGCGTTACCTTGAGGGTTTCGCCAACAAACTTACGCGCGATCTCCGGCAGGCGGGTGGTGGGCAGCGTGCGGACCGTGGTGGTGGTGAAAGCACCGGCGGTGTCGCCGTCGACGGCGAACGATTCCAACGAGCCGCCCACGTATTCGCTCGTGTGGCGCAGGAAGTCCTCGTCGACAAAGACGGCCGCTACGCGGTCAACGCTGTGGGGCAGGGTGGTGGATGCACTCAGGGCCATGGGTCCTCCGTGGATGGTGGTGGTGAAGCTTTTTAGCTCCCAACATCCTACGGGGTCCGGGCGGACTCACTGGAACGCGCTTCGTCCTGGAGCTCTGTTGCAGCCGCTGAGATGTTGCGGGCCATCGAGGGAAAGATGAACCCATGGAACGGGTACACGCCTAACCAGTAGAGCCGGCCAGCCAGGCCCCGAGGGAAGAAAATGGCGCGCTGCTTATAGAGGCTGCCGTCGCCGTCGGGTTCCACACCCAACTCCAGCCAAGCACCGCCGGGAGCACGCATTTCGGCCCGCAACCGCAGCAGGTGGCCACGGTCGATGGCTTCGACCCGCCACCAGTCCACAACCTCGCCCGTGTTCAGCGTCTTGGGGTGCCGGCGGCCCCGCAACAGTCCCGCGCCGCCCTGCAGCTTGTCCAGCCAACCGCGCACTTTCCAGGCCAAGGGCATCGAGTACCAACCGTTCTTGCCGCCGATGCCCTCGATGATGGTCCACACGTATTCCGGCTTGGCCTCGCTGTGGAAGGTCCGCTCGTCCAGGAACACTTTGTAGCCGGCCCAGTCGGGGTCACTCGGCAGGGGATCGGCGTCGATGCCCGCATTGGCCCACGTGGTCTCCACCTGGCCATCCCGTTCCTTGCCCAGCGCCAAGGCAACGGCGCGGCGGTAGGGGGTCAGGCCGCCGTCGGGCTGCTTGATGTAACGGTCGACGTCGTGCTCCCGCGACACGGCGTCATGCTGCAGTGACTGAACCAGCGGCAGGGACATGGACAGCGGGATGGGGGTGACCAGGGCAACCCACAAGCCGGCGAGCTTGGGCGCAGGGACGGGAAGGGCAATGACCAGCCGCCGGGGGAGCCCGCGTTCGACGGCGTACTCGTTCATCATCTCCTTGTACTTCAGGACGTCGCGGGAACCGATGTCGAAGGAGCGGTTCAGCTTGTCCGGAAGGTCGGCAGCGGCCACCAGGTAATGCAGCACGTCCCTTACGGCGATGGCTTCGATCCGGTTATTGACCCAGCTGGGTGCGGGCATGACCGGGAGCGTGTCGGCCAGATGCCGGATCATCTCGAAGGACGCTGAGCCCGAACCGATCACCACGCCGGCCTGGAACACAATCGAGTCCACCGCCGACTCCAGGAACACCTTGCCCACGGTCTCGCGGGAGCGCATGTGCGTGGAAAGTTGCGTGTTCTCCGGGTGCAGTCCGCCGAGGTAGACGATCCTGTCGACGCCGGCCTCCGTCGCTGCCTTGGCGACCAAGCGGGCCATGGCTTCTTCCTTGGCTTCGAAGCCGCTGCCTGAGGCCATGGAATGAACCAGGTAGTACAGGACGTCCACGCCCTGGAGCGCCCCGGTGAGGCCGTCGGCGTCGGACAGGCTGTTTTCAATGATCTCGACGTCGTCATGCCACGGCACGTCGGCGATCTTTTGGGGCGTACGGACCAGGACTTTCACGCGGTGACCGGCTTCAAGGAGGCGCGGGACCAGGCGGCCACCGATATAACCTGTGGCGCCGGTCACCAGCACCGTCTTGGTGTTGTGCGGGGTGTTGGAATGCGTAGCTTCCGAAGGCTGCAAAGGAACTCCTGGGGCTGGGGTGGAGGTAGGCTGGAATGACCCGGCATTCTTCTGAATTTCCGGGCATTTGTGTTGCCTGCCCTTGGACCCACCCTAGGAGTTTCTGCCATGAGCCTCAACGGTCTGCGCCGCGCACTGGCGGAGGACAAGACGTTTGCGCGCGTTCGCACAGAGGCGCAGCGGCCCTTCAGCGACCGCAACACGGACTACCAGATCAGCGCCCCCACCGGCATGCGGGCCGTCCTGATCGCCGAAATGGCAGATGCCCTGGCCGATGCCGCTGCCGATGGTGGCGGCGCGCCGGTGGTCCTCGCTGTCACTGCCACGGGCAGGGAAGCCGAAGACCTCACAGCCGCCCTCGCCTCCTACCTCCCCGCGGATTCCGTTGCCGCTTTCCCCAGCTGGGAAACCCTTCCGCATGAGCGTCTCTCGCCGCGCTCGGACACTGTGGGCCGGCGGCTTTCGGTGCTGCGCCGCCTGACGCACCCGGAAACCTCGACGGCGGCCCCGTTGCGGGTGGTGGTGGCTCCCGTTCGCGCCGTGGTGCAGCCGATTGTGGCCGGGTTGGGCGACCTCGTTCCCGTGACGCTGCAGGTCGGGCAGGAGCGGTCCTTCAGCGAGGTCGTGCGCGCCTTGTCCGACGCCGCCTACGCCCGCGTGGACATGGTGACCCATCGTGGTGAATTCGCCGTCCGCGGTGGCATCCTTGACGTCTTCCCGCCCACCGAGGACCACCCCATCCGTGTGGAGTTCTTTGGCGACGAGGTGGATCAGATGCGCTGGTTCGCCGTTGCCGACCAGCGTTCCCTGACCGCGCCAGGGGTCCACCACCCCACGGAACTGCACGCCCCTCCGTGCCGCGAAATCCTCATCACTCCCTCCGTGATGTCGCGCGCCGCCAAGCTGAAGGCCGACATGCCCGCCGCAGCAGACATGCTGGAGAAGATCGCCGGTGGCATCGCTGTTGAGGGTATGGAATCCCTGGCCCCGGTGCTGGTGGATGCCATGGTTCCGTTCGTGGACCAGCTCCCGACCGGTTCCCTCTCGGTGGTCATCGAGCCCGAAAAGGTACGCACCCGCGCGCACGACCTCGCGGCGACCAATGAAGAGTTCCTGGAAGCGGCCTGGTCAACAGCGTCCGACGGCGGTGCGGCGCCACTGGATCTGTCGTCCCAGGCCTCGACCGACCTGCACGCTGCCAGTTTCCGCTCGCTGACGGACACACGCTCCGCTGCGCTGGAACACGGCGTTTCGTGGTGGTCCATCACCTCCCTCGCCTCGGATGAGGACCTGGTCCTGGACATTGATGTCCTCAACATGCGTGCCAGGGAACCCCGCGGCTACCAGGGCGATGTCGCTGAAATGCTCGAGTTCATCGGCTCCCGTGTCCGCGATCAGTGGCGCGTGGTGGTAGTGACCGATGGCCCGGGTCCTGCCCAGCGTTTGGCCGAGCTGTTCCATGACGCAGACATTCCGTGTTCCCGCGTCGAGTCCCTGGATAACGAACCCCAGCCGGGCATCATCGAGGTGACCACTGCCGCCGTCGGCCGTGGCTTTGTCCTGGACGGACTCAAACTGGGGCTGTTGACGGAGGCGGACCTCCTGGGACGAGCCTCGGCCAGTTCCACGAAGGACATGCGCCGCATGCCCTCCAAGCGGCGCAACGCCGTTGATCCGTTGCAGCTGCACGCCGGGGACTTCGTGGTGCACGAGCAGCACGGCATCGGCCGGTTCGTGGAGCTCATCCAGCGCAAGGTGACCGGTACGTCGTCGTCCGATGCCGGACTGCGCGAGTACCTGGTGCTGGAGTACGCACCGTCCAAGCGCGGAGCCCCGGGAGACCGTCTCTTCGTGCCCACGGACCAGCTGGACCAGGTGACCCGCTACGTGGGCGGTGACACTCCGGCCCTGAGCAAGATGGGCGGCGCGGACTGGGCCAGCACCAAGTCCAAGGCCCGCAAGGCCGTCAAGGAGATCGCCGGCGAACTGATCCGCCTGTACTCGGCGCGCATGGCATCCCGGGGGCACGCCTTCGCCCCGGATACTCCGTGGCAGCGCGAGTTGGAGGAGGCGTTCCCTTACGTGGAGACTCCTGACCAGTTGACCACCATCAACGAGGTCAAGGCGGACATGGAACGCGAGATCCCCATGGACCGGCTGGTGTCCGGTGACGTGGGCTACGGCAAGACCGAGATCGCCGTGCGCGCGGCGTTCAAGGCTGTCCAGGACGGCAAGCAGGTGGCAGTTCTGGTGCCCACCACGCTCTTGGCGCAGCAGCACTACGAGACGTTTACTGAACGTTTTTCGGGGTTCCCCCTCCGGGTGAGGCCCTTGTCCCGGTTCCAGACCGCCAAAGAGGCCAAGGAGACTGCCGAGGGCGTCAAGAGCGGTGCCGTGGACGTGGTGATCGGAACCCACCGGCTGCTGTCCAAGGACTTTGAGTTCAAGGACCTTGGCTTGGTCATCGTGGACGAGGAACAGCGCTTCGGCGTCGAACACAAGGAAGCGCTCAAGAAGATGCGCACCAACGTCGATGTCCTGGCCATGAGTGCCACGCCGATTCCGCGAACCTTGGAAATGTCTCTCACGGGCATCCGGGAAACCTCAACGCTGGCCACACCACCTGAAGAACGACACCCTGTGCTGACCTACGTGGGGCCCTTCACCAACAAGCAGACCTCGGCAGCGATCCGCCGCGAGCTCATGCGTGAGGGCCAGGTGTTCTTCGTGCACAACCGCGTGTCCTCGATCGAGCGCATCGCCGCCCAGATCCGGGAGCTTGTCCCTGAAGCGCGGGTGGAGGTGGCGCACGGGCAGATGTCCGAGAGCCGCCTGGAGAAGATCATTGTGGACTTCTGGGAGAAGCGCTTCGACGTCCTGGTCTGCACCACCATCATCGAGACGGGCCTGGACATCTCCAACGCCAACACTTTGATCGTGGACGGAGCAGACAAGTACGGCCTCTCGCAGTTGCACCAGCTCCGTGGCCGTGTTGGCCGTGGCCGCGAACGTGCCTACGCCTACTTCCTTTACCCTTCGGAAAAGCCGCTGGGCGAGGTGGCTTTGGAGCGCCTCAAGGCAGTGGCAGCGCACAATGAGCTCGGTGCGGGCATGCAGCTGGCCATGAAGGACCTCGAGATCCGTGGTGCGGGCAACCTGCTGGGCGGAGAGCAGTCAGGCCATATCCAAGGCGTCGGCTTCGATCTTTACATTCGGCTGGTGGGCGAGGCCGTGGCCGAATATCGTGGCGAGGCGGAGGAGAAGGCCGCCGAAATGAAGATCGAGCTGCCCGTCAACGCCCACCTGCCGCACGACTACGTGCCGGGGGAGAGGCTGCGCCTGGAGGCCTATCGCAAGCTCGCAGCCGCGACCACCCACGAAGCGATTGACGAAGTCCTCGCCGAACTCGTTGACCGCTACGGTGAGCCGCCGCTCCCGGCCCAAAACCTCATTGCCGTGGCCCGCTTCCGGGTTGGTGCCCGCGAGGCCGGCCTGTCCGACGTCGCACTTCAAGGCAACTTCATCCGCTTCTCGCCGGCGCAACTGCCCGAATCCAAAACCATGCGCCTGAACCGCATGTACCCGGGTTCCCAGGTCAAGCCTGCCCTGGACGCCGTGCTGATTCCCAAGCCCAAGACCGCCAGGATCGGCGGACGGGACCTTCAGGATGCCGAGATCCTGCAGTGGGCCAACAACGTCATTGAAGCGATCTTCGCCGATGTGCCTGTGAAGGCAGGCTAGGCGAATGATGGGAGGACACCACGCCGCGTCGGGAGCCGCGGCGTGGATAGCCATTGCCTCAACCGGTCCCTACGCCTTGGGCTGGTACCCCCTGGATTCCACCGGAATCCTGATTGGCGCCATGGCGACGGCGGGAACTGCGCTCGTGTGCGACTGGGACCACCGGCACAGCACCATAGCGAACTCGTTGCCGCCGCTGTCCAATGTGATCGCGGTGGGGATCGAGAAGGCCAGCGGCGGGCACCGGCAGGGTACGCACTCGCTGCTGGGGGCCTCCGCGTTCGTGGTCCTTGCCGCGATGGCCGCGCAGTTCCAGATGATGACCCCGGTGGGAAAACTCTCCATCGGCGCGGGCCTGCTGTGCATGTTCATGATCAACCTGGCAGCCAAGGCGTTGAATCTGTTCCCGAAGTCCGGGTGGATCACCAACTGGCTCTTTGCCCTGGTCATGGCAGGTTTGGTGACCTGGTTTGCTCCTGACCAGTGGGGTTGGCTCCCGTTGTCCATGCTCACTGGCGTGGTGGTTCATATCGTGGGGGACATGATCACTGTGGGTGGCGTGCCCTTGTTGTGGCCGATCGTCATCAAGCCGCCGAAGTTCCTGCGGAAATCGCTGGTGAGCGGAATCTGGCGGGCGAACGGTGCCTTTTCCCTGCCGCTGCTGGGCCGCGCTGGATCCCGACGCGAATGGCTGGTGCTGATTCCGGTCAGTGGCTATGCGATGGTGGGTATGGGGGCCGCAGCCTGGACGCTGGCCCAACTGCACTGGCCGGCCTTCCTGGCGGCCCTGGCGCTTTAAAAGAGCAACGCGGGGTCACTTACGGCCCATCCCGAAGGGGATGATGGGCCGTAAGTGACCCCGCGTTGCTTTAAGGCTTCTAGTTCTCGCCGGCGGAGTCCGAGCGGCCGAGGATGGTCTGGGGAATCCAGAAGGCCAGGGCGAAGAGGCCCAGGCACACGGCCATCGGCCACGGGTTGTCCAGGCTCAGGAAGGAGAGCGAGTAGATGGCACCCAGGAAGAGCACGATGATGACCAGGAACAAGACAATGCTCGTGCCGAGACTGTTTTCTTTTTCAATGGGGGCACTTGTGGCGTTCTTGGACATTCATTCCTCCTCGGCCCCGCGGGGCTCAAAAATCTCTGGCAGTTGCGGAAGCCTCAGTAGGCAGATGAACCCTGTTCACCTTTGACGATGGCAATTCCGGAACTCGCTCCGATACGTGTTGCACCAGCAGCAATCATAGCCTGTGCGTCGGCCAGGGAGCGCACACCACCGGATGCTTTGACGCCGAGCTCCGGGCCTACGGTCTTGCGCATCAGGGCGACATCTTCCACCGTGGCGCCGCCACCGTTGAATCCCGTGGAGGTCTTGACGAAATCTGCGCCGGCCTCAACGGCTGCTTCGCAGGCGATGACTTTTTGTTCGTCCGTGAGCATGGAGGTCTCAATGATGACTTTCAGGATGGCTTCGCCGGCGTGCACGGTTTCTGCCACGGCGCGGATGTCATCAACCAAAGCGCCCTTGTCATTGGCGCGGGCCGAGGCCATGTTGATCACCATGTCGATCTCGTTGGCGCCATCGAGCACGGCGCCGCGGGCCTCGAAGCTCTTGACGTCGGTCGGCGTTGCCCCCAGCGGGAAGCCGATCACCGAACACGTCAGCACTCCCGAGCCCCGGAGGGCTTTGGCGACGGTTTTGACCCACACAGGGTTCACGCAAACGGACTTGAAACGGTACTCGACAGCCTCTGCGCATACTTTGAGGATGTCGGCCTCGCTGGCCTCCGGCTTCAAGAGTGTGTGGTCGATGTAGGAGGCGATATTTGCAGGGGCGACGGCTTCGTTGCTCAATGGAATCCTTCCGTGCAGGGCGTGGCCGGCCCGGTGGCCGCAGGGTTGTCACTGCCCGTCAAAGGACCATCTTGCCACACCGGCGCGGGTCTGCCCGGGCCTGCCCGGGGTGCTCAGGCAGGCGCGGGCAGACGTCGATGAGGCAGCTTAGGCAGCCATGGCGGTGGGGATCGCGCTTCCCGCCATACCGAGGAGCATGCCCGATGCACACAGCATCGCCGAGGACTCAGCGGACAGCAGCAGGCCCAGGCGCAGGCCGTCGCAGGACGCGGCATCACCGATCGCCCAGATGCCGGGGACCGAGGTGGCGAGGTCGCGCCCCACGGCGATTCCGCCGTCGAACGCTATCTGGAGTCCGGCGCTTTCGGCGAGGTCATTGCGTGCGGTGCGTTCCTCGGCCAGGACGACGAGGTCACCCTTCATGCTGCTGCCATCTTCAAAGACAATGCCGGCTGCGGCCTGCGCCTGCCCGGATCCTGCCGGATCGGCGGCGACCACGGCTGTGGGGCGCAGGGTGGTCCGGACGGGACGGACGCCGCGGGCCCGCAGCACCGCTTCGGCCTGGCCCGCTGCTGGACCGTTGCCGACGAGGATCCCCAGGGGGCGGCGGCCGACTGAGCGGGTGACATCCTTGACTGCCTCACCGATGGAGGCGGCGTCGTCGATGGTGGAGTAGCTCAACACAGCGTCGGCGCCTTCGACGGGAGGAAGCGCGGGGGCCGATCCCGTGGCGATGACCAGTTGGTCGTAGCTGAAGTCCATGCCATCCACAGTGGTGACCACTTTGGCCTCTGCGTCAATGAAACTTGCGGCCTGGCCGAAGCGCACGGAGACCTGGGGCAGTTCCGCCAGTTCCAGGAGGGCGTCGGGGCAATCGTCGCGGTTGCTGAGCACGGTGATGGTACCGGCGAAGGATTGTTGACGGTTGTCGGTCCTGCCCGCCAGCCGCCGCACCAGTGCCTGGGCTGCGGGGCCGGCGCCGGCGATGACGATGTGAAGGGAAGTGGAGGACATGGTGGGCCCTTTCGCTGATGACCTGTTTGGTGCTGTTGATCATCAGCGTAGGGGGCCGGTTTTTCGCGGGTGTTTCGCCGCTGTTGCCATCTTTGGCGTGTTCGTAGCGTGCTGTTTACCGGCCGGTAATAACGTGCGTCACATCCTTGTGCATGCGCCGTCAGTACCGCCGCAAAAGCTCGCGGAATCCGTTGGTGGTGAAGCGGGCGACGACCTGTGCGCGCGCCCTCACACCGTGGGCGCCGACGGGTTCCACGGACGCCAGAAGGCCCGCCACATCGCCCAGGCCCATGGTGATCTCCACCACGTGCCCGCCTATCTCCAGCCGGGCAGTCCGGATGTCCGACCACGCATCGGGACCCGGGTCGTCATGCAGGCTGCGGGTGAGGGCTACCTCCTGCCAGCTGCCGTCCAGCCGCACCCGGGCGCGGTAGGTGAGGTCCTCGCCGTTCACTTCAACCCGGCCATCGGCCAGGAAGGCACGGCCGGATTGTGGGTGGTCAAGGTAGCCGCTCAGCTGCGGTGGTGCGTCCCCGGGTTCCGCGGGGACGACGACGGCGGCCCGGAACTTCAGCGGTTGACCGTCGAGTTCGCCATGCAAGACGTCGTTGAAACGGACACCCGGCGCGGGTTCGGTCATCGCGGTGCAGCGGGCATCCTTTGCGAGACCGTCCGGGTCCATCGCGTCGAGATAAGCCCGGGCATCGCGGTACCCCATGCCGATCAGTGTGTCGGCGTCGATCCGCCCCAGGTAGAACTCGGGATCCAGCGGCAAGGGATGCTCGGGCCGGATCACATGCAGCACGAACTCACGGCCCGCGGCGGCCGCAGCGTCAAAGTCGGCCAGGAGGGCACCCATGGCACTCATCTCGATCATGTGCACGTATTGCTCCAGCGGCCCGTCGCCCCAGTACGGGGAATTGCCGATGCACCAGATCAGCCAGACTTCCCCTGCACCCCGACGCAAAGCCTCTCCCACGTTCGCGTCCCGGACCCATACGGCATCGGTCCAGATCTTTCTGTCCCGGCGGAGCGGCTTGAGGAAGATGGGCAAGGACATTCCCGCCGCCATCAGTTCAGCGTCAATGGCGGCAGCGTCAATCGCGTGGCACTGTTTTGAGGTGAACTCCACCACGTTGAAGGAACCTTCGACGGCGTCCGGTCCAGCGGCGCGGTCACGGATGGTTTCTGCGTTGATGCCCAGGGCGGGGAAGATCTTGTCCAGGATGCCGTCGGCGTCACCCAGGGCGGGCAGCGCCCAGGGCCCCTTGACGTAGTCGCCGAAGGGCAGGGCCGAGCTGAAGTCCTTGACGTCCACGGCGGACCAGCGTCGGCATATGTCGTCCGCGGAAACTCCGGAGAGCATCATCCCGGCTGTCAGGATGCCGCCGGAGGTGCCGTCGATATGCTGGAAGTCCAGACCTTCCTCGGCGAGCGCCTTGACCACGCCTGCCTGCCACGCCACGCGCATGCCGCCACCGGCGAGGACCAAGGAGCGTTTCATCGTCCGGCCAGCCCCGGGGCAGTTGCCGGGATACGGATCCTGCGCCAGTAGATGAACAGGAGGACCGCCGTCGCGAGGTCGAAGAAGGCGACCCCCAGCGCAACCGGGGCGAAGACTCCGTTCAGCACCCCGATGCCTACCGCCCCGAAGGCCCCGGCTTTCTGGAGCGTGGACCAGAGAACCACCAGAGGGGAGGGAGCACCGCTGAGCAAGCTGTGGAGGAGCAGTCCGCCGACGATCACCATGAACATGCCCACTGTGCCGAAGAGTTGGCGGCTGGTGGCGGTGTCCTCTGCGCCCAGCAGGCCGAGGATGGGCCCTCCGAAGGGCACTTGGACCGCGCCGCTGAGGATGGTGATGCCGGCGATGACCGTGAGGACCGCGCGAAGGGGATCATTCATGCGAAGGACTCCAGGAGGCGGCCGCGGTCAACGAGGAGCCACACCATCGACGCCCAGGTCAGGGTGGAGACATAGAAGCGGATGTCGTTGAGCAGCATCCACCGTTGAAGCAGCGACCGGAGTTCGGCGTCGTCGGCGAAGTCGCCGCCCCGGATCCGCACGTTGATGGGGATGATGAGGCCTTGCCCCACGACGGTCAGCGTAATGATCCCCACCAGGCAGATGATCGCGAAAATGACCCGGACGGTACCCCATTCGGACCAGACAAGGATGCCTCCGGAGATGAACATGATGGGTACCACGATGGTGAAGAACTTGGTGGCGGCCCGGGTGGGGATGCCAAAGTGCATGTCCACGTTGTCGCGGGCCAGTGAACGCCAGGTGGGGTAGAGGAAGAACTTGAGGACCCACATGGTGCCGACGTACATGGTGGCGCCGAACAGGAAATAGAGGGCATTGACCAGCAGGAGCCAGTTCATCTCGCGTCTCCGCCTGGTTCCAGGCCCGGTACGGCCCCTGGTACCCGGCTTCGGTCCGGGGGAGCCAACCACTCCTGCCCTTGCCCGAGGTCGGTGACACTGTCCAGCATGTCGCCACCGCGAAGCGCTACTGCCTCCAGCTGGGTGGGGGCAGTGAGGAACCATGCTTCGTAGTGGTCATCCAGGACGCCGTGGGCCTGCGGCAGCCAGGCGGTGAAGACCGGTTTGTTTTCGACCTGCAGTGTTTTCAAAGGCTCGACGCCGGGCACGTCACCCAGGATGAGGCGCGCCTTCGCTTGTCCTCCAAAGGCGATATCTCCTGTGGCCTCGAAGTAGATGTCGGATTTCCACAGCATGTTTCGGAAAGCGCAGTAGTTGGATGCGGCCAGTTTCAGGGGCAGTCCCAGGGGCTCGGGCCGCTCGATTTCGATGTAGCAGCCCAGTTGGCCATCTTGGTCGTACTGTGCGGACACGGTGGAGTCGGTGACCACGAAGTCCAGGTTGGCCTGGTGTTTGGGCATGCCCCAGATCCCCTTGCCGCCTTTGACGGAGATTTCCGTGCTGACGGGCAGGTCCACCACGAACTGTCCCAGCTTGAAGGTCTTCTGGAACAGCAACGGCAGCAGGGGCGGGGCAGGCCTGCTGCCATGGGTGATGGCGATGGCCAGGGAGTACTCGATGTATTTGCCGATGTCCGTGGACTTGTAGTTGACCACGGTCACGACCAGCAGGCCCTTGCCGCCGAGGCTGAAGGGCCTCATTTCAGCGCCGGGAAGGACCGCTGCGGCCGCACGTTTGTTGATGGGGAAGGCCGCCATCAACACCGGGGAATCATCGGAGTTGACCGGCATGACGTACTTGATTCCGTCGGCAAAGGCATGCTGGCCACGGAGCTGTTCCTGCCGTCGGGGAACCGGCGAGGGCATGAGCTTGAGCAGGGGAGTGAGAAGTTGGGTGAGGTTCTTCATGGCGTTGGCTCCTGGTGTGTGCCCCTCCGTTGGGTTCCGTTAAGCTCCTGGACGATGACGGGGAACGTGTCCTGCCAGGCACGCTCGCCAAAGAAGACATCAAGGTGGCCGTAGCCCGGGATGAGATGGAGGGAGTCTTTGCCGGGGCGGTGTTTTTGGAAGAAGTCGTAGCTGCGTTGCTGGCTCTCCGGGAGGAAGCAGCGGTTGTCCAGGCCCGCGATGAAGGCGAAGCGGGCATCCGTTTGCGGAGCTTCCGCCACGAAGTCCGCCGGGAGTTCCGGATGGTCTCCGGCGGCCACCATGTGCCCGGCCTTGATGCTTCGGCCCATTTCTTCGAAGAATGTCACCGGCACCTCCGCGAACTCGCCGCTGAGCCACTGGTGCGTGGCGTCGTCGAGGTTTTCGTGCGACCAGAGGGCGGGACGGCCGCTGCCGTAGGTGAAACTGACCATCTTGCAGACGGTGTTTTCGCACTCGTGGTGGGTGGCTTTGACCAGGCCGCGGATGGCCCGGGTGAAGTAGCCCTGCGATTTGTAGCCCCATGCGGGGGACAGATACGGGGTGAAGACTTTCACCACAGGTGTCAGGTAGTCGATCTTCAGGCGGGAGAAGGCCGGCACCACCGGGTGGAGCGAAACCGCGTTCGAGACAATCGTGTCCACTTGCGGCAACAGCCCGGCGACGGCGGCCATGGTGAACGACGTCGACCCCTGGCAGTGGATCACAGCCTTCATCGTTTCCGCTCCAGTGGCGTTCAGGACATGCTCGACGGCGGCCGGATGGTCATTTACGGCGGCGTCGGCAAGGGTCCAGGACAGGGGGTCGAGGTCGATGGAGGCCCGCCAATTGAGCATCCACACGTCCCAGCCGTCTTCCAGGAGGACATCGACCAGCGTGGTCCGGATCGGTGGCCTGAAGAGCTCGGCACGGACCCCGGAACCGTGGACAAGCAGTACGGGGCCTTTGGTGGTTTCCGCCGGTGAGGTCACGTGGACCAGGCTCAGTGGAGTGTTGTCCCGGGCACGGAACGGGATCACCTCCGTCCGGTGCTCGGCACGGGTGATGATCATGGTGGGCTTCCCTCCTGTGCATTGCTGATGGCCTGTGCATTGCTGACTGCCTGTGCGATGGTGACGGGATTTTCAAGCAGCCGCACGGCAGGCAAGCCGGCCTCGGGAACCAGCCGCGCGCCGTCGTCGTTCCTCTCCAGCCGCCAGTCGCGGCAGATGTTGTCCACCGCCAGGGGGTAGACGGTCAGCGAGCCGTCCGCGGCGAGATGGAGGCGGAGGAAGCCTTTGTGGTCCTCGATGGCCTGGCCGGACATCTTCCAGGTGGACACTTCGCCGCTGGGCGTCGACAGGATGAACAGCGCGAACGCCTCACTACCCAGCACCCAGCCGCCCACGTACACCAGGGCCAGGGCCAGCAGCACCACCAGGGAGTCCGGCCAGGTGCCGGGCCAGGGAAGCAGGATCACGACGGCGGCACTCACCGCGAGCGCGGACAGCTGGCAGAGCGCTCCCCGGGCAAAAACGATGATCCCGGCAGCGGTCAGATGCAGGATATGCGCTGCAAAGGTGGTCACGGCCAGAAGCACTGGCATGGCGAGAACCACGGCGGACACAAGGAGCGCGGTGTTGCCGTGCGTGAGCCCACGCAGGCTCTCCACGAAGGAAGCGCCGCTGAAGGCGCTGAACACGGTCCAGACGGTCAGGGCGGCAACAACGTGCACCACGCCCATGGAGAGTCCGAAGCCCGGGTTGCGCACCGGTAGCCAGGAAGGCGTGAACGGATTGGCCAGTCGCGGGCCCAGGAGGTGTGAGTCGGCTTGGTCGGGATAAATGGTGGGGGTTCGCGTGAAATGGCGGGTGGGCGGCTGCTGGTTGCCTGGGGGTGGGGCGCTGCTCGACTCTCCCGGACCGGCGGGGGCGGGAAGGTGGAGCTCCTCCGGCAGCCAGTGGGCGTCCGACAAATAGGCGCCACCGAGCCCGCATGTCATGAGCTGGGTCTTGGCGTGTAGGCCCGGAGAGTCATCTTCATAGCGTGAGTAATGGTGGAGATCGCCGGTGAGCCAGAGCCGGACACTGGCCCCCGTTGCTTCAAACAGCTGTGTTTCCGGGTTGAAGCGGCGGTGCAGGTAGTCCTGCTCAAAAAAGCCGGCTTGCCGGAAGCCTGCGCTCCCTTTGACCCAGAAGGGCGCCGCGACGCACAGGATGATCGCGTCCCCGGGCTGCAATTGGGAGGTGACATTCCGGTAGAAGTACTCAAGTTGCGGCTCGTCGATGTACTGGCCCAGTTGGCTGTCCAGGCCCAGCAGCCACCACCCCGGGGTGCCGCGATGGCCCGGCCGGGGAGCGTCGCCCGTGAGCCGCAGGGCGAAGTAGCTGCGCGTCTGGATGGTCCGCCATCTGCCGATGCTCCGGTTCCGCGTGAAGATCCGGATGAACGACGTCAGGCCGTCATACCAGTCGTGGTTGCCGGGCAGGGCCAGCATGACCGGCGCTTCGGTGAGTGGCCCGTGTGCAGGCAACGCCATCCGGTAGGGACCCACCATCCGGTCCTCGTATCCGGCCGGGGATGCCACGGGGTACACCTCGTCGCCGCCGAGGACCAGGATATGGCCCCTGGGAAGATCGAAACCTCCAACGCTGAGCACGTCCTGCGCCAGCAAGGAGGCAACCGTGTAGGTGGCATCGAAGCCGTCCCCAAGGTCGGCCGTGAAATCGAGCCACAGTTCGGATGGTCTTTCCGCGCCCCTTTCAAGATCAGCGGGGGCCGGCAGGCCGCGCGCGATGACCGCAGGCTGCGCGGGTTGGCCAGGAGCGGGCAGATTGTCCAGGCTTAGCTGATCAGCGGGGAAACTGCCCTCCAACTCGCGTTTGTCACCGAAATCGGCGAACACTGTGGCGGCCATGACTTTCAGCGCAGTGCGGGCCAACGACTTCGGCGCGAGCCACCGTACCGCCGTTCGGGGCGTGAAACCCAGGACCGCGCGGAGCTGGGCGAGCTCCCGGCTCTTCATCGTCTCCGCTTAAGGGGGAACGGCACGCGCCTGGGTACCCGACCATAGACCCGCCACAGCTCGCCGCCAAACAACGTTCCGAACGTGAGCAGGCCCGCAGCGGGAGCAGGTCCCTCTGCCCGGAAGGTGGTCAGCTGCTTGGCGAAGTCCAGTGGGCGGATGAACAGGATCCCCGCGCCGACGACGCCTTCCCGGGTGCCTCCCACCTCGATGTCCGGCGGGACGTGGCCCTGCAGAATCGTTGCGTACAGCGTAGTGGTGTCGGGCCAGAGGTCCAGGCCCGCCTCATTGTGGATGAGCTTGTGTCCGGCGAAAGTGAAGGGAGTTCCGCCCGGGTCCCGCAACCACAACCGGTACAGCATGCGCCTGGCCGGCCTGCCGTCGTCGGAACTATCTTCCACGAACAGGTTGAACCAGCCACGTTCCACGGGCATCCGGCCCCCGAAGTAGTCCGCCAGTACGTAGCCCTCCGCCTTGGCCGGGTGCCGGGGATCTGCTGCAAACGCGTCAATGTCCTCCGCGGTAATGGTCAGTTCGAACATGATCTTCCGGGACCTGTCCCTGCCAAGGCTCCTGCCCTTCTCCGGATCCGTGACGCCCGGGCTGAACCAACCGTGCATCTGCTCGGTGAAGCGGACCGAGGTAGCTTCCTTTGCCGCCCTGCCTGGCATGTGCAGCCCACGCGTACCCGGCGACTGCGCCTGCGCCTGTGCCTGGGCCTGTGCCTGGGCAGGGGCGCTCGCAGGCTGTTCGGGCCGCGCCGCTTTGCCTTTGGTGGCATCGGGCGCCAGCGACCGCGGTGCCATACTGCCGACGTCGACGACGGCGCCAGTCGCCTCCCGCTGGATCGTGTCCTGCGCTGCCGCTTGAGTTGTGTCCTGCGCCGCGGCCGCGTCGCCGGGGCTGATGCCGCGGTGGCGGGCCTTGGTGCCCGCTTCGACGATGTGGGCGCTGGCCCGTTCGGCGAAAGCGGCGATGGTCAGTGACGGGTTGGCGCCAACCGGTCCAGGCATCGCAGCACCATCGACCACGAACAAACCGGGATAGCCAAAGACTTCCCCGTACGAATCACACACGGCCTCGGCGGGGTGCCTTCCGGCAGGTGCCCCACCGATCGGATGGACGGTGATCACGCGTTTGGCCCACCAGAGCGGATTGTCGATAAAGTCGCCGTCCAGGTCCTTCGCGATCTCCGACATTGTCTGCCGGACCCGGCCGAAGTACTCGGTGGACGTTGCCATGGTCCAGGCGATGGCGAGCCTGCCGTCGCGAAGTGTCATGACGCCGTCGGGTATGTCCCGGCCCATACCCAGCAAGGGGACCGAACTGGCCGATAACCGCCCGTCACCCAACGCAGCGGCGAGGTCCGCCGAGACGTTGGACCGGCCGGCGTCGAACAGCCTGTCTTTGAAGAGCTGGCCCGCCACTTTGGCCGTGCGTTTGACGGCGGTCTTCAGCTGGGCCGTTTCGATCAGCCAGTTCATGAAGGCCGGATACCCGGCGTCCTCCACGTAGTAGCCGCGGCCGTCGCCGTCGTCGTCGTTCGAATCCGGGACCCTGACTGCGGTGGTGATGACCGGTCCCTTGCTGCCGGTGAGGGTGCGGACGCCGGGGCGGGAGCCGTTGGTGGCGGGTGTCTTGGCGTCCATGATGAACGTCAGGAGGTCGCCGTTGCCGCTGAACCGGGTACCGAGGGCGTCGCTGAGGGCCGGGAGGGAGCCATGGTTGCGGAGCAGGAGGAAATTGGTCCCGAACGTCCCCGCACCCAGGATGAGCCGGCGACAGTGGATGATGCGCTCGGTGAGCAGCCCGCCTTGGTTATCGGGGTGGTGGATGACGTAGCGGACCTCGTAGCCACCGCCATCCGTACCGGGGGATAGCGGCCGGATGCCCCGGACATCGTGGAAGGTGCGAATGTCAGCTCCCTTGAAGGCCGCCGCTGACAGGTAGTTGTGGTCAAGGGTGTTCTTCGCGCCGGCGTTGCAGCCGATGTCGCATTCACCGCTCAGAGTGCAAGTAGTCCGCACAGTGTTGGGGCCGTGGATGCTGCCGTAGTGGGGGAGCGGGAGTGCTTGGTTGGTGCGGGGTGCTGCGCCCGGGCCGCTGGAGAAGGTGACGGCGATGGGAGGGCGGGTGATGGAAAGGCCCAGGTTTGCCGCTGTCTTCTCCATGGCCATGGTCTTGGCTGTGTCCTGGTACGGGTAGGGGACGGGCTGCAGCATCGCTTCGGCGGCGTCGTAGAAGGGATCGAGGTCGGCCCTGGTAAACGGCCAATTCTCGTAACCGCCTCCCGGGACCGGGGATTCGTTGACGAACCACTTCTCGTCCTTGCGCAGGAGCACATTGGCGTAGATGAGCGAACCCCCTCCGAGTCCGCTTGAGACCAGCCCCTCGGTCCCGCGGAAGGTCCAGGCATCGAACAGGCCGTACAAGCCGCGGTCCGGGTCCCAGAAGTTCTTGCCCATTTCCGACGGCGTTCGGGCAAAACTCCCGGGCGGGTACGGTTTGCCGCGTTCCATCAACACCACGGACTGGCCGGCTTCGGCGAGCCGCAAGGCCGCTACCGAGCCGCCGAAACCCGATCCCACAACCACCGCATCCACCTTCTCGATGCTGTGCGGGCTGTGGCGTCGTGGATCATCAGCGGATTCAGGACCCGCATCCCCACTGTTCCCGGTCCCCAGACGACCCATGGCCGTTCCTCTCAGAGGAGAGCTGACTACATGGCAGCGGCAGAGGGCGCCGGCGTGGCCGGGCGTTGCCTCCGCGGACTATGGGCCTTATGTTCCCACCGGGCAGTGGATCTGTAAATGAGGTGGACTAATGCTGTTATTGCCCGGCTGTCAAAGGATCCGCGCGTAGACCATGTCGAAGTCGTGCTCCAGCGGTCCGCCCGGGTACGTTCCGCGCTCCAGACGGGCGGTGATGGTGTTCCGGTCTTCGCTGAACCGGCCTACGAACCGCTGCGGCCAGTCCGGTCCGTCCCTGAAGAGCGTCCACACGTCGTCCTTCAGTGTCATGTCGTAGATCCGGGCGACGCCGCGGGAGTCGAAGTAGTGCTGCTGGAAGGCACCGTCAGAGCCGGTGGTACCGATGATGCTGACGGCGTTGGGATACTCCGGCCGTTGGACTGTGGAGCGCTGGATCAGGAAACCGCCACCTTCCAGCCACTCGAGGCTGGTCCGGCCGTGTGTTTGTGCCGTGGGAATGGTAGTCTCCCAGACGCCAACAAGGACGTTGAGCTGCTCCAGCGCAGGTTCAGGATTCCGTGCCATGACCGCCTTCTTTTTCGTGCGTGCCGACAGCTTCAGGGTAGAACCAGCCGGGTCCGCCGCATAGGGTGTGCCGGGTCTGGTCGTGCTGCCTGGCCCAATGGCAGGATGGGCCCATGACCCTCGTTACGTGTGATCTCACTGTGTCCCTTGACGGCTACGTTGCCGGTCCGCACCAGAGCCGGGAGCAACCGCTCGGTGAAGGCGGAGAAAAACTGCACCGGTGGCAGTTCAAAGAACGCGACATCAACGCGGCCGAGGTGGCCGGGATACTCGAAGCCGGCGCGTACATCATGGGCCGGAACATGTTCGCCGGGCCGGGGGAAGGGCTCTGGGAGAAGGAATGGCGCGGCTGGTGGGGTGAAGAACCGCCCTACCATGCCCCGGTTTTCGTGCTGACCTCCCACGAGCATGAGCCCCTGGTGATGGACGGCGGCACCACGTTCCACTTCGTCAATGACGACATCGAGTCGGTGCTCGCACGCGCCAAGGACGCTGCGGGTGGGAAGAACGTTGCCATAGCCGGAGGTGCTTCGACAGCCAGGCAGTTCTTGTCAGCCGGCCTGATCGACGAGCTGCGGCTCCACGTCGCGCCGGTGGTCCTGGGCGGCGGCGAGCGCTTGCTGGATGAGGTAGGGGAGTTGAAGCTGGAGCCCCTGGAGGTCCGGGGAACCAGCCTGGTCTCGCACCTGCGGTACAAGGTCGGCTAGGGGCTGCCAGCCGGCGCTCTGGCATTGCCGAGTTCGCGGGAAAGTTGCCAATTCGCCGGAAGCTTCCCTGCGAGCTCGCACCGTTCCCGCGAACTCGCCGGGAACCGCATGGAATGTCCGCCGATCGCTGTACACTCAAGTATCGAACATATATTCGAATAAAGGTGTGTTGTGGGCGTGATAGTCGGCCCCCGCGTGATAGATGCGGGCTTTTCCTTGATGTCGGTGCTGCTGGCTCCCGTGGCTGTGGCGGCGGGGTATCCCTCGCCGGCGCAGGATTACTTCGATGGCAGGATTGACCTCAATGAGCACCTGATCAAGGACGTCACCAGCACTTTCGTCGTGCGGGTCACCGGCCAGTCCATGGAAGCTGCCGGGATCAGCGACGGCGACGAGTTGATCGTCAACCGGGCGTTGGAACCCAAGGACGGGTCCGTCGTCGTCGCTGTTTTGGACGGTGAGCTGACCATCAAAAGGTTGCGTATCACCCCGACGGGCGTGGTGCTGCAGGCGGACAACCCCGCCTTCCCGGACATCAAGGTAGCGGCGTTGTCGGAGCTGACCATCTGGGGCGTAGCGACGACGTGCCTCCACCATGTCTAGGCCGCCGGTGGTGCCGTCGAACTGCGGATGACCAGTTCCGGCGTCAGTTTCCGGTCCGCGACGGGTGCATCCGGATTCTTGAGCCGTTCAAGAGCAATCATGCCCGCGGCCTGGCCCAGGGCGACCGCGTGGAGGTTGACCGTGGTGAGGCCGATGCCGTGCAGCTTGGCGATCCTCGAATCGTCGTAGCCCACCAGCGACAGGTCCTCCGGGATGGACAGTCCCAGGGTGTGGGCGGCCTCGCGGGCGCCCAGGGCCAGTTGGTCGTTGTGGGTGAAGATCGCCGTGGGTCGGTCCCCTTGGGCCAGAAGGGCGGTGGCGGCCCGTTGCCCGGCTTCCTGGGTGAAGTCTTCGGCCGCAAGCGTCAGGGGCTTCAGCCCGGCGTCGTGCATGGTCTTCTGGTAACTGCGACGTCGGACGGTATGTCCGTCGTAATCGGGTCCGGCAATGTGGGCGATGCGGCGGTGCCCGAGGCCAAGGAGGTGCTCCGTGGCCGCCCGCGCACCCTCGACATCGTCCGAGTACACGCTGTCAACGCCCGGTACCGGCCGGGTGACGCTGACCAGTGGCACGATCTGCGCCAATTCCTGCACTTGCTCGTCAGGATCCAGCAGCGTCGCAGCGATGATGATCCCCGCCCGGGCCTCTATGAGGGACTCCAGCGCGCCCCGGTCAACGCCGTCCACGGACCGGGATACGCTCAGGATGAGCCGGTTCCCTTCCTGCGGAAGGGCCATGCGCACGCCGCTGAGGATGTCGGCGTAGACCTCGTTGCGGATATCCATCAAGTAAAGCCCGACGGCGGAACGGTGCTTGCGTGCCAGGTCGGCGGCGGCCGCGTTGGGTCGGTATCCCAGACGCTTGGCGGCGTCGAAGATGGCTTCCTTGGTTTCGCCGCTGACTCCTGGTGCTCCCCGGAAGGCGAATGACACCAGCGTTCTGGAGACACCCACTTCGCGGGCTACATCACTTTGCGTTGCGGGTCGGTGTGGGCGGTCGGCGGCCATGCCCTCCATCCTCCCATGTCACAGAAAGGACAAAATGAGGTGTTTGTTAGTTTGACCTTACATTTAAGCCTTTCGCGCGTTAGTCTGGTTCCAGAGCGGTTATTTATGATCCGCAACACACTGACAAAGGAGTCCTGATGTCTGCAACGCAATTGCAGCGGGAAGGTGCCCCCGGGGCCGCCCTTCCTCCGCTGACCAACGGTCCGCACCGGAAGCGCCTTGGCCTTGTAGCTTTGGTTGCCACGTTCGGCGGGCTGTTGTTCGGCTATGACACTGGTGTCATCAACGGCGCCCTGCGGCCCATGACAGCCGACCTTGGGCTGACACCCCTGACGGAGGGGATCGTCACCAGCTCACTGCTGTTCGGCGCAGCGGCCGGGGCCGTGGGCGGTGGACGCCTGTCGGATTCCTGGGGCCGCCGGAAATCCATCCTCCTGCTCGCGGTGCTCTTCCTGGCTGGAACCATCGCCTGCGTCTTCGCGCCGAATTTTGAAGTCATGGTCCTGGGGCGCGTCATTCTGGGCCTGGCTGTCGGCGGAGCGTCCACTGTGGTGCCCGTCTTCCTGGCCGAGCTGGCGCCCTACGAGATCCGTGGATCGCTGGCCGGGCGCAACGAGCTCATGATTGTCATCGGCCAGCTCGCTGCCTTCGTGGTCAACGCCATCATCGGCAACATCTGGGGAGAGTTCGGGGGAGTGTGGCGCGTCATGCTGGCAGTCGCCGCGCTGCCTGCCATCGCACTGTTCTTCGGCATGCTCCGGATGCCCGAATCTCCTCGCTGGCTGATTTCCAAGGGGCGCTGGGAAGAGGCCTTGGCAGTCCTCAAGACCATCCGCTCGGTGGAGCGTGCCGAGGCTGAAATGGCGGACATCAAGCACCTCGCCGACGAGGAGCGGGCTTCCAAGGCAACCTCCTGGGGTGCACTGAAGGATAAATGGATTCTGCGCATCATCCTGGTCGGCATTGGCCTCGGGGTGGCGCAGCAGCTGACGGGCATCAATTCGATCATGTACTACGGTCAGTCCGTGCTGGTCGAGGCCGGATTCGACTCCAATGCGGCGCTCATCGCCAATATCGCTCCCGGGGTGATCGCGGTGGTTGGGGGCGTGATCGCCCTGACCTTGATGCAGCGCGTCAACCGCCGAACCACACTGCTCCTGGGCTTCACGCTGACCACTGCGTGCCACTTCCTTATTGGCATAGCTTCAATCCTGCTTCCTGTGGGAAATGCGGCCCGACCGTTCGTGATCCTGTTCCTGGTGGTGGCCTTCGTTGGCTCGATGCAGACGTTCCTGAACATCGCCGTGTGGGTGATGCTGTCCGAAATCTTCCCGCTGCACGTTCGCGGTTTCGCCATCGGCCTTTCGGTGTTCTGCCTCTGGATTGCCAACGCGCTGCTGGGCCTGTTCTTTCCCAGCCTGGTCGCTGGCGTGGGCATCACAGGGACGTTCTTCCTGTTCGGTGTTGTGGGTATCGCGGCCCTCGTCTTCATCTACACCCAGGTCCCGGAGACCCGCGGGCGCACGCTGGAAGCGCTCGAAGAAGACGTCAGCACCGGCGCCATCTATTTGGTGCACCGCAAGGATTCCTCTGCGCGCTCCTAGCTGCGTATCTGCTTCCGGTTGTTATTCGGCGCGGCGTTCGAGCAAGACGGTGTCCCTCCAGGAGCCGGCGGCCGGCCCGTAGCTCATGAGTCCAATCCTTTGCCGGGTGCCCACGACGGTGAAACCGTGTCGTTGGTGCAGGGCTATGGAGGCGGCGTTCTCGGGGAAGATGTTGGATTGGATGGTCCATATCCCTTCCTCTTCGGTCCTGCGGACGAAGGCGTCGAGGAGTTGGGCCCCGTAGCCTCGGCCGCGGGCCTCCTGGGCGATGTAGATGGAGTGCTCGACGACGCCGCGATAGACCGTCCTTGACGAAACGGGTGACGCGGCGACCCAGCCCACGATGTTGCCGTGGTCTTCGGCAACGAGGCGGAGCTGGGGGTGACGGGTAGCGTCGAAGTCTTCCCAGCTGGGCGGTGAGGGTTCGAAGGTGGAATGGCCTGAAGCGATGCCCGCGGCCCAGATCGCTTCGACCGCCGGCCAGTCGGCGTGCTCCATCCGGCGGATCAGCAGGTGGTTGGTACCGGTCATGGTGCGGCTGGTTCCCCGATGCGGCCGTGGACCAGCCTGGTAGCGAAGCCAATCGTGACCGGTTCTGGTTTGGCGGACCCGCAGCACGAATCTGCCGCGTCTTGCCCATCTGCGGGAAGGCTGGTGGAGCAGACCCCTGTTTCGGGAAGTTCCAGTTCCAAAGCTTCTGCTGCTGCTGTGTCGCCGGCCAGGGCGGCGGCGATGGAGCGCACTTGTTCGTAGCCGGTGGCCATGAGGAAGGTCGGTGCCCGGCCATAGGACTTCATTCCTGCCAGGTAAAAGTCCTTCTCGGGGTGGGCCAGGATCCGCGCGCCGTGCGCTGGGACGGTGCCGCAGCTATGGAAGTCCGGGTCAATCAGTGGTCCCAGCGCTTTGGGGGCGTCGACCGCCGGGTCCAGCTCCAGCCGCAGTTCGGTAAGGATGCCCAGGTCCGGGCGGAAGCCGGTGGCCGGGATCACCCGGTCAACCTCCACCGTCCGGCCGTCAGTTGCGTGGACGATCACGGCAGCGCCGCTGGTCTCGACGCTTAGGGTGCGGAAGCCGGTCAGGAGCTGGACGGCACCGGTCTCGACGGCGGTGCGCAGGCGTGTGCCCAGCTGGCCGCGGGCGGGGAGTTCGTCGGCGTTACCGCCACCGTAAGCCCTTGCGGGGGTCTCGGCGCGGATGGCCCAGACGACTGTGGTGCCGGGATGGGTGCGGGCAAGGCGGGCGAGATCCAGGACCATGTTCGCGGCCGAGTGACCGGACCCGACGACGAGGGTCCGGTGGCCGGCGAAACCATCCTGGGTGACATCGGGTAGGGCTCCGGTGATGATCCCGGCGGCGCGGGCTTTGGCTTCGCCGGGAACCGGGAGGCCGTTGGAGCCAAGCGGAGCGGGGCTGTTCCACGTTCCTGAGGCATCGATGACGGCCCGCGCCAAAACCTCGGTGGTTTGGCCGTCGTCGTCCTGAACCTGCAGGACGAAGGGTGCCTGGTCGCGGCCCTGGCTTCGGCCTTTATCCATCCCTTGCCGGGTCACGGCAACCACCTTTGAACCGGTGCGGATCCTCTGCTTGAGTTCCTGGGTTGCGGCCAAGGGTTCGAGATATTGGGTGACGATTTCGAGCCCATAGGGCAGCGCGGTCGGGCGGGGCGCTTCCCAGCCAGTTCGCTGGAGCAGTCGGACGGCAGCGGAGTCGAGGTTGTATTTCCAGGTAGAGAAGACTCGAACATGCCCCCACCCTTTGATAGCGGGACCAACGGTGGGTCCGGCCTCGATCACCAGGGGTTCGAGTCCGCGTTCGAGCAAGTGCGCGGCCGCGGCCAGCCCGACCGGCCCCGCGCCGATCACCGCGACGGGCAGGGAATCGTGCCCGGTCATTGCTGGGCTCCCGCCGGCGTGAGGCTGGCAATCAGGGCCTCGACCCGGGTTTTAATCTCGTCGCGGATGGGCCGGACGGAGTCGACGCCTTTGCCTGCGGGGTCTTCCAGGACCCAGTCTTCGTAGCGTTTACCCGGGAAGTACGGGCATTCGTCCCCGCAGCCCATGGTGATCACGACGTCGGAGTCCTTCACGGCCTCGGTGGTGAGAATCTTGGGGATTTCGGCGGACATGTCGATCCCGATCTCGGCCATCGCCTCAACCGCTGCGGGGTTGACCTGGCTGGCAGGTTGGGAACCTGCGGAGCGGACCTCGATGGCGCCCCTGCCCAGGGTGGTCAGGAATGCGGCGGCCATTTGAGACCGTCCGGCGTTGTGGACGCAAACGAACAGGACGGAGGGTTTGACGCTCATGAGTGCACCTTTCGATCGTCCGCGGCATCAGCTGCGGCAACATCAGTGGTTTGGGGATAGAGGAAACGAACCAGGACCAAGCCGAGGGCACCGCCGACCAGTTGGGCGGCGATGAAACCCGGCGCGGAGGCCGGTGCGATCCCTGCGAAGGTGTCCGTGATGGTTCGGGCGATCGTGACGGCGGGGTTGGCGAAGCTTGTGGAGGAAGTGAACCAGTACGCAGCGGTGATGTAACCGCCGACGGCGAAAGCCACCCGGTCGGCGCGTCCGGAACGGATGGTCCCAAACACGATGACCAGCAGCCCTGCCGTAGCTATGACCTCTGCCAGCCACAGACCAGGACCGGAGCGTTCATGGGTGGACAACGTGACCGGAGCCAGGTCGAACATCAGGTTCGCCGCGACAGTCCCGGCCAATCCACCCAGCACCTGAGCCGCAACCAAAAGGGCTGCAGCCCGGGTGTCGATCATTCCAAGGGCCCGTTCGACCAAGGTGACCACAGGATTGAAGGAGGCTGAGACCGGCTGCAGGGCAAGGATCAACGCGGCCAAAGCCGCGCCAGTGGCGAGGCTGTTCTGCAGCAGCTGCAGCCCGACGTCGTTCGGTGACAGCCGGGAGGCCATCACTCCGGAACCAACCACGGCAGCGACCAAGAGGCAGGTGCCGAGGAACTCCGCTGCGGCGCCGCGGACGAGGACCGGGTTCACTGAGCCTGTCCACCGATCAAGGCTGCCAGGTTCTGCAGGGCTTCGGTGCGGGCCTTGTAGTAGACCCAGACTCCGCGCTTTTCCCGGTCCAGCAAACCGGCTTCGTGCAGCACTTTCAGGTGGTGGCTGATGGTCGGCTGCGACAACTCGAAGGCATCGTTCAGGTCGCAGACGCATGCTTCCCCGCCCTCGTGTGAGGCCACCAAGGACATCAGCCGCAACCGCACGGGATCCGCCAAAGCTTTCAACAGCGGCGCAACGCCGTCGGCTTCCTTTTCCGACAATGGCTCGCGTGCCAGCGGCGAGCAGCAGGCAACGGCCTGGACCGGGGTCAGTTCCAAAGACATAGACACAGGTAAATATTTACACTCATCAATATGTTAAGCAAGCCCTCGCGATGGCAGGGCAGTTTTATTGTCGGGGGCGCGAGGTACAGTTGAATTATTCGAATTTATCTTCGAATAATTGGCGTGTCCCTCCGGATTCGGTGGGCGCGCATGGTATTGCCGAGCCAAGGAGGAGCATGTCCAGGCCAGCCCTAATGCACCGCATGCAGGAGATCGCCCACGTGGACATCAACTGCTTCTATGCCTCGGCGGAACGGGCTTTCAACCCTGCTTTGGAGGGCAGACCGCTGATCGTCCTTTCCAACAACGATGGCTGCGCTGTCACCAGGTCGCCTGAGGCAAAGCGGCTTGGCATTGGCCTGGGGGATCCGTGGTTCAAGCTGGCTCCACGGGCAAAGGAGTGGGGACTCATTGCCCTGTCCAGCAATTACGAGTTGTACGGTGACATCAGCTCACGGGTCATGGAGTTGTTGCAGCGCTACTCCGCCTGGCAAGAGGTGTATTCGATCGATGAGGCGTTCCTGGGCGTCAAAGGCCGCCCGGAGGAACTCTTGCACCTGGGTCGCTCCATCAAAGAGGCCTGCCGCAGGAATGTCGGGGTTCCGGTGTGCGTTGGAATCGCCCGCACCAAAACGCTTGCCAAACTCGCCAACAAGTGGGCCAAACACAATCCTGCCTTCAATGGGGTGTGCCGCTGGGATTCGGTCCCGGAAGCCGAGCGTGAGGCGCTTATGGCCCGGCTTTCGGTCATCGAGATCTGGGGCGTCGCCACCAGGCTCACCAAGCGCCTGAATGCCATGGGAATCTACTCGATCCTGGACCTGGTCCGCGCCGAGCCTGTTGCCTTGCGCGACAAGTTTTCCATCGTCATGATGCGCACGGTCCTGGAGCTGCAGGGTACCCCGTGCATCCCCATGGAAGAGGAACGGATCGGGCGGGACCAGTTGATCTTCTCGCGCTCCTTCTCCACGCCGATTACGACGACGGCCCAGCTGCGGCAGGTGCTGAGCGTCTACGGTCAGATGGCAAGCGCCCGACTGGCCAAACACGATCTCCAAGCCAAGCTCTTGACAGCGTTCGCGGCAACATCGGTCTACAACCCGAACGACAAATCGTTTCCGACCGTCAACGTCTCACTCCCCATGCCGACGTCGGACCCTGTCCTGCTGACGAAAGCCGCCCACGCCCTGGTGCCGAAGATCCAGGAGGGAACAAAGTACGCCAAGGCCGGCATCATGGTCACCGACCTCCGTCCCACCGGCAACCAAAAGCCCTTGGAGATCTTCGAGAACCGGCATGAGGAACGCGGCATTGGGAGCCTGCTGGAGGAAGTGAGCAAACGCTACGGCCGCGGCTCCATCGGCCTCGGACATGCGGGCATCAAGGGTGGACCGGACTGGTCCATGAAGCGGGACATGCTCAGCCCCCGCTACACCACCAATTGGGACGAACTTCCCTTGGTAAAGGCGGCGTAGCGTGACGGAGCTGCTAGGCGCGCAGTCGGTATCCGCGCTTCACCACTGTTTCCACGAGCTTTCCGTCAGGGAGCGAGGACCGCAGCCGGCTGACCGTCATGTCCAGGGCATGTACGGAGCCCCGCAGATCCAAAAGATCCGACAACGCTTCACGCGACAAGACCGCACCTCCTGCCCCAAGGAGCGCCCGCAACAGCAGGAGGGGAGCCGGTGCCAGTTCCACCACTTCGCCGTCTATCCGAAGGCAACGCCCGCGCAGCTCGATCGTGGCCGTCTTGGTCTCCAGGCGTCGCACGTGGTTCAGCGACAGGTGCTCGGTGACGAGGCGGATGAGCGCACCCATGCGGTAGCGGTCGGGGATCAGGGGAGTCAGCCCGGCGTCGACCAGTGGCTGTGCCGTGACAGGCCCCACGGCGGCAACGGTCACGGGACCCTTGAGCGCCTCGATGAGTTGTCGGTACAGGCCCATTTCGTGCGCGGTGCTCCACATGGCGTCCACGGCCGGGGCACTGGTGAAGGTCAGGACGTCGAGATTGCCATTAACGACGGCCTCGATCAGGCGCGGCAATTTGTCCTCGCCATCAGGCTTGACCCAGCGGTAGGGAGTCACCGTCAAGACAGTCGCTCCCGACATGCGGAGCCGCTCCAGTTGGCGAACGTCCGTGTACCCGTGCAACTGCACTGCCACGGTCTTGCCGCGCACACCCTCCACCAGCAGCATGTCCACCAGGGTGGCCGTGGTCTCGTCACTGCTGATTCCGACGTCGGCCAAACCCGCCGCCCGCACGGCGCCGCGGGCCTTGGGTCCCCTGACGAACATGCGGCACGCGGACAGGGTCTCCAGCAGTTGCTCCCCGATGCCGAAGGAATCGGCCGCCTCGCACCAACGACGCATGCCATAGGCAGTGGTGGCTATGCAGATATCAGGCTTGGCCTCGATGATGGTGCGGGTGTCTTCGATGAGGATCATGTCCTCTTGGACCGGGGCGATCTTCAACGCCGGAGCGTGCAGGACGCTCGCGCCGCGCCGCTCAAGGGCCTCGATCAGGTCACGGGAACGGCGGTGCGAGGTGACGCCAATCCGGAATCCATCCAGGGGTGCTTCGGCGGCCTCTACGGTGTCCGGTGCGGCATTGGGGTCCAGGGCTTCGATGGCACGTGCAACAGTCATATCTATTTACCTTCAGGCTTCAAGGAGCGAAGCCGCGAGTCGGCTCAGTTCAGCGGATGCTTCGGCGTGATTCCGGTTGGCTTCGGCCACCCGGACCACTTCACCGATGACCAAAACGGCCGGGTTGCTGCAGCCGGTCGCCGCTGTTTCGATACTACCGAGGTCGGCGATGGTGGTGCGCTGGCCGGGTCGGTAGCCACGTTCCACAACGGCCATGGGCATGTCGGATGTCATCCCCGCCCGGCGCAGGCCGGCGGCGAGCTGTGGCAGGGTTCCTATGCCCATGAGGACCACGATGGTGCCGCCCAGGCCTGCGAGGTGGGTGTGTTCCTTCTCCGTCAAAGGGGCGTGGCCGGAGACCACTGTGAACATGTGGCTCACCTCCCGGTGCGTTACTGGAATCCCAGCGGCGGCAGGTACGGAGATGGCGCTGGTGACACCCGAAACAACCCGGACTGGAACGCCGGCTGCGACGCACGCCGCAACCTCCTCGCCGCCACGTCCAAATACATACGGGTCGCCGCCCTTGAGCCTGACGACGTTCTTGCCGAGCAGTGCCGCTTCCACCATGAGCTTTTCGATCCCACGCTGCGTCACCTTGTGCAGGCCAGGCTGTTTTCCGACATCCACAAGCTCCGCGGAGGTCAGGTCCGCCAGTTCCTGGCAGGGGGCCAAACGGTCGTAGAACACGACGTCGGCATCCCGCAAAGCGTTCACGGCACCTACCGTCAGCAAGTCCAGTGCGCCTGGTCCTCCACCCACCAGGGTCACGTGTCCGGCCGCCCCCGGTGCCGGCTCAAACGCCACGGGGATGCCCGCGGCGCGGCAGCGGTCCACCAGCGCGGCCCAACGGTCGTCGCCGTCGTCCACTACGGCTACCAGGAACGGGCGATCCGGGAGCTGGCCGTTGGCCGGCACCGCGTCCGGAGTGCTGAGGCGGTGGACGGTGGCGCCGGCGTGCTGGTAGCGGCGGACGGCTTGCCGGGCGGTCTTGTCGGATCCTGTGACCAACACATCGCGGCCGGTGAGATCAATGGTGAGCTGCATAGGGACCCCTTGTTATTCGCTGCGGACCGGGATGGTGGAGGCGATGAGCACGCCGCCCTTTTCTTCATTCGTGGCGGGGCGGATCTGGCCGCGCTCCGGAACGAAGGCAATGGACTCGTCCTTCTGGTCGGGGGCGTTGACGAAGGAGCGGAAACGGCGGAGGCGCTCCGGGTCCTTCAAGGTCTCTGCCCACTCATCCTGGTAGGTGTCGATGTGCTTGGCCATCGCGGCTTCAAGTTCGGCGGCAATACCCAGGGAATCGTGAACCACCACGTCCTCGACGTGCTTGATGTCGCCGTCGAGCTCTTCCTGCCAGCGGGCGGTGCGCTGGAGGCGGTCGGCGGTGCGGATGTAGTACATCAGATAGCGGTCGATGTACTTCAGCAGCGTTTCTTCGTCGAGGTCCTTGGCGAGCAACTTGGCGTGGGCCGGAGTGGCGCCGCCGTTGCCTCCCACATAGAGGTTCCAGCCATCGGCCGTCGCGATCACGCCGACGTCCTTGCCCCTGGCTTCGGCGCACTCTCGGGCGCATCCGGAAACACCCATCTTGAGTTTGTGGGGACTGCGCAGGCCCCGGTAGCGCAGTTCCAGTGCGATGGCCATGGCCACGGAATCCTGTACGCCAAAGCGGCACCACGTGGATCCGACGCAGGACTTCACTGTGCGCAGGCTCTTCCCGTAGGCCTGGCCCGACTCGAAGCCCGCGTCCACCAGTTCCTTCCAGATGTCCGGCAGTTGCTCAAGCCGGGCACCGAACATATCGATCCGCTGGCCACCAGTGATCTTGGTGTAGAGGTTGTACTTCTCGGCCACTGCTGCGATGACCCCAAGACCCTTGGGGGTGATTTCACCACCGGCGATGCGGGGGACCACCGAATAGGTTCCGTCCTTCTGCATATTGGCCAAAGCGCGGTCGTTGGTGTCCTGCAGCGAGCCGCGGCCGGCGTCCAAAACATAGGCGGAGTGCTGGCTGGCCAGTATCGAGGCAATGGTCGGCTTGCAGATATCGCAGCCTGCACCCGTGCCGTACTTGGCCATGATCTCCTCGAAGGAGGTGAGCTCCAGGACACGGATGGCATCGAAGAGTTCCTGGCGGGAGAGGCTGATGTGCTCGCAGAGGGCTTTGGAGACCTCGATCCCGGACTTGGTGAGTTCGCCTTCCAGGAGCTTCTTGAGCATGGGAACGCAGGAGCCGCACTGGGTTCCGGCCCGGGTGCACCCCTTGAGCTCTCCGAGCTCCTGGACCGGGGCGTTGCCTTCGCACGTGCCGCAACCGTTGATGGTGTCGCGGATGGTACCGGCAGCCACGTTGTTGCAGGAGCACAGGATCGCGTCATCGGGCAGTTCTGTCTCCGGGGCCTCCCCGCCGCCGGCGGCGCTGAGGTACGCTCCCGGTTCGGCAGGCAGTTCACGGCCCAGCAGGGGACGCAGGCTCATGTACGGAGATGCGTCCCCGACGAAGATGCCGCCCAGGAGGGTCTTTGCATCATCGGTGGTGACGATCTTCTGGTACACGCCACGGGCGGGGTCGGCGTAGACGATTTCCAAGGCGTGCTCGGTGCGGGCAAAGGCGTCGCCGAAGCTGGCAACGTCGACTCCGGAGAGCTTGAGTTTGGTGGCCGTGTCGAAGCCGGGGAATGTCGCTTCGCCACCATGCAGCCGGTCGGCAACGATTTCAGCCATGGTGTTGGCCGGGGCCACCAGGCCCAGGCACATCCCACCAAAGTTGGCCACCTCGCCAATGGCCCAGATGCCCTCCACCTCGGTGGCGCAGAAGTCGTTGATGACCACACCCCCACGCGGGCCAAGGCTGAACATCTGCTCTTCGCCCTCGGCTGCACGGAAGAGGTCATCCCGGGGCCTGACACCAATGGCCACAATCACCAGGTCGGCGGGGATGGTACGGCCGTCCGCCATGAGAACTCCGGTGACCTGGCCGTCGTCGTCCGTCAGAACTTCGGAGGGAAACACGCCGCCGTGCACCTCGAAACCCTTGGCCGCGATCAAACGGCCCAAAGCCTGGCCCGCACCTTCATCCAACTGGGTGTTCATCAACCACGGGGAGCCGTTGATGACAACAGGGGTCGCGCCGAGCTGCTCGGTACCAGCGGCAGACTCGAGGCCCAGCAGGCCACCGCCGATGGTGACCGCATTGACCTTTCGGCCAAGTTTCGCGGTCAACTCCGCGATTGCTTTGTTGATGGACCACACGTCCTCGAGGGTGCGGTAAACATGCGTGTGCTCGGCGCCGGGAATGGGAAGCCGGGCAGCATCAGAGCCCGTCGCAACCACCAACTGGTCGTAGGCGTACACGCTGCCCGCGGCGGTGGTGACGCTCTTGGCAACGGGATCAATCCTCACCGCGCGCTCGCCGGTCTTCAGTTCCACGGCCGGATGGTCCCACATTGCGGCATCGCCCAGAGTGAGGTCAACGTTGGTTTCCGTCAGGGCCTTGCTCAGCGCCACACGGTCGTAGGGGAGGTGCGCCTCTTCGGTCAGCACGGTGAGCTGCCAGCCTTCAAGAACGCGATTGACCATGGCATCGGTGAAGCGGTGGGCAGCGGGTCCGCCGCCGACGACGACGACGCGACGTGGGGTCCCTGTGCTTGAAGTGTGTCCGGTCACTGGTGGGCCTTTCGCAAATGGTGCAGACGGATCTCCGCAACGTGTGGTCCCAGCCTAGGAAGGGGCAGTTTCGCTTCAGTTTCCCGTTTGTTTCGTGGTCTTAACTTCTGCATCACAAACGCGTTTCCGCGGGTGTGAGGTGTCTTTTACCAATCGGACACAAAGGCGCACCCCGGACGAAACACCCCGGTTTTAGCGTGGAGGAGTGGTCACAAGCGTGGCCTGGTCCGGCAGATGCGGCAGTGGAATACGGCACTCCCGGACACAGTGAGAGGGGCTGAAATGACCGTAATTCTGGACCGCGCCGGGACTTTGGACAATGCCAAGGGAATGGCCGAGGGCATAACCTGGCACCGCGTTTGCCCTATGGACGAACTCGAGCCCGCCTGGGGAGAAGCAGCGTTGATTCAAGGGCGGCAGGTCGCACTCTTTCGAACAGGACCCTCAGAGGTATTTGCCGTCGCCCAGCAGGACCCGGCCACTCTCGCCAACGTCATGGCGCGCGGAATCATCGGCTCCCGGGGCAGCCGGCCCACCATCGCTTCACCGCTCCACAAAGAGGTCTATGACCTTGAAACAGGTGAATGCTTCAGCAATGCCGAACTCAGCCTCGAAGTCTTCGCTACCCGCCTCGTGGACGGCTTTGTTGAAGTTGGGCTCCAGGAATAGATGTGAAAGCTACTGCCCCAGCGCTTCGCGGACATCGCCAAGCACATCATCCAGGGCGGTCCGCGCCGCTTGGCGTGCTTCCGGTAGTTCCGCTGCCGATTCCACCGGACGGATCACTTCCAGGTAGCACTTGAGCTTGGGTTCGGTGCCGCTGGGCCGGATGATGACGCGGCTCTGGTCACGCGTGAGGTAGAGCAGCCCGTCCGTGGGAGGCAGGGCGTTGCTTCCTTCCGCCAGATCAGTGGACACTTCGACGGCTGAACCTCCAAACGCTTCGGGCGGGTTGACCCGCAAGCGGTTCATCATGGCATCGAGAAGGCCCAGATCGGCCACACGGATGCTCAATTGGTCGCTCGCGTGCAGGCCGTGCACCAGATACAGGTCATCCAGGGTGTCGAAGATCGACTTGCCCTCAGCCTTGGCAGCAGCCGCCATCTCGGCGATCAGCACGGCGGCCGAGATACCGTCCTTGTCGCGGACCAGCTCCGGCGCCACACAGTAACCCAATGCTTCCTCGTACCCGTAAGTGAGGCCGGGAACCCGGGAAATCCACTTGAAGCCCGTGAGCGTTTCTTCGTGGGCAAAGCCTGCCGACACCGCGATCCGGGAGAGCAGCCGTGAGGACACGATCGAGTTGGCGAAAACACCGGTGTGCGCATCGTCCGAGGAAGCGGAGGCAGCCAACCGGGCCACGATATGGGCTCCCAGCAACGCCCCAACCTCGTCGCCACGCAGCATGCGCCAAGCACCCGTCGCGGGATCCAGGGCAGCAACCGCAGCGCGATCGGCGTCGGGATCATTGGCCAACACGATGTCAGCGCCGGCCTCCTCGGCAGCGGCGAGTGCCAGGTCCAGTGCGCCGGGTTCTTCCGGATTCGGGAAAGCAACAGTGGGGAAGTCCGGGTCCGGCTCAGCTTGCTCGGCCACCAGGGTGACATCAGAGAACCCGGCGGCATTCAGGACGGAGACGGCCGTCCCGCCGCCCACGCCATGCATCGGCGTCAGAACAATTTTCAGGTCCCGCGCGGGGAAGTGCTCCCGATCCACCAGCTTGGCCATGGACGTTTCGTAGTCCGAGGCAATCGACCCCGGCAGTACAGACCAGCCGGAATCGGCCAGTTCGATGGACTCCAACGCCCCAACGGCCTCGATCCTGGCTGCTATTTCGGCATCGTAGGGGGCGACAATCTGCGCCCCACGGCCACTCTCAGCCACCGCATGCCGTCCCAAGTAGACCTTGTACCCGTTGTCCTGCGGCGGGTTGTGGCTGGCAGTGACCATCACGCCGCCGTCGCACTCCAGGCTCCTGACCGCGTAGGCGAGCAACGGCGTCGGAAGGGCCGCCGGCATAAGGAACGTTTCGATGCCCGCGGCAGTGAAGATCGCCGCTGTCTCTTCCGCGAAGATGTCCGAGTTATAGCGGGCGTCAAAGCCGACGACGGCGCGTGGCCGCGTTCCCGGAGCAGCCGTGGTCACTGCTTCGGTGAGGAAAGCTGCCAGTCCTGCTGCCGCCCGGCGGACCACCACGCGGTTCATGCGGTTGGGCCCGGGACCGAGGGCGGCGCGGAGGCCCGCCGTGCCGAATTGCAGGGTGCCGTTGAAGCTGTCGCCCAGTTCCTGGGCCGCTCCCGCATCACCGGCTGCGGCGAGGTCGGCAAGCTCCAGGAGGGCCGCCGTCGTCGTTGGATCGGGGTCCTGGGCGGCCCACTGGCGGGCGTCGATGATCAGCTGTTCACGTGCGGCATCACTGGATGTCATAGGGACAAAACTATCCTCATTGCACACGGCAAGGGCAACGCGGGGTCAGATATGGCCCATAAATCGGGTCGTAATGGGCCAAATCTGACCCCGGGTTGCCTTAGAACGGACGTGAGTGCACGTCGAAGCGGGCCTCTCCGTCCAAGCTGAACACCGACGTTCCCGCAGCGTCCCAATCCGGGAAGAACGTGTCCGTAATGACCGCCGCGCCGTCCCTGGCAAAGACCTCCACCGACGAGGAATCGAGGAGGACTGTGAGGTGGACCTTCCCGTCGCTCCCGGTAGAAGGAAGGGACACCTGGTGGTAAGGGCTGAACTTCTCGGAGAAGTTGGTGGTTCCTGCCTGTGAACGGTCCACCTTCAGCGTCCGGTTTTCCTTGGTGTAGGAGATCCGCAAACCGGAGTTGCCGTCGGCGGAGCGGCGGAGAATGACGCCGGCCTCCCGCGCGGACGACAGGTCCAGATCGAGCTCAAGCAACTGGGTGCGAGCCCCAAAGTCCCCTCCCAAGTCCTGGATCGAGGAGTCCACGGTGAGGTTTTTGTTGTTGATCTCACCGCCCCGGCGTTCCAGTGCTTCCCTGGCCGTGCCCGCGATTGCGGAACGGAGCTCATAGCGGCGCTCTCCCCGGACCAGCGTGAGTTCCCTGGGAATGGCCATGGAGCCACGCCAGGGAGTGGTGGGGACGTTCTGGGCGTAATCCCAGTTGCCCATCCAGCCCAGCAGTACGGGTTTGTCCCCGGGCGCGTTGGAGATGGAGTTGGCGGCGTAGTAGTCCGCTCCGTGGTCCAGCCATTGCGACTCTGACAACGGAGCGTCGGGGGCAGCGACGTTTTCGGCAGTGAAACGGGTCCCGTCGAATTCCCCCACGAAGTACTGCATGCCGGACCCGCCCGCGATGCCGCCTGGGTTGATGCTCAGCACCATGACCCACTTCTTCGCCGTGGAGCCTTCCACAGGCATCTGGAAAAGCTCTGGGACCTCCCACAGGCCACCCTGGGCGCCGACGCCGGAGAAGTCGCTGAGGTAGTCCCAGTGGAGCAGGTCGGTGGACTTGAAGAGCTTGACCACCTGGGCGTCGGCCACCACGGTGGTCATCACCCAGTATTGGCCGGGCTCGTACCAGAAGACTTTGGGGTCACGGAAGTTGTTGTTGGTGGGCGCGAGGTTGAGCACAGGATTACCGGGGTACTTCTGCCACGTGGTACCGCCGTCGAGGCTGTACGCGACTGATTGCGCCTGGGCTCCTGGGGGGAGCGCGCCGTTTTTGCCGTAGGCGCTGGTGTAGAGGGCTACCATCGGCGGGTTTCCGGCCGATCCAAGGCCCGAAGCATTGTTGCTGTCCATCACCATGCAGCCGGAGAAGATCTCTTCCGCGGCGCTTGCCTCCATGGCTACCGGTTGCTGTTCCCAATTGACGAGGTCTTTGCTGGTGGAGTGGCCCCACGACATGTTGCCCCATGAATTGGCGCGCGGGTTGTACTGGTAGAACGCGTGGTACGTGCCGTCGTGGTAGATCAGCCCGTTGGGATCATTGAGCCAGTTCTTCTCGGCCGTCAGGTGTGCCAGGGGCCGCCACGGATCCGAAGCGGTGGGCGTCCGGCCCGCCGTGGTGGGCGCCGGCGTCGGGCTTGCCGTGCAGGAGGCGGCAGAAAACGCGACGACGACGGCGGCACTTGCGGCCAGCAATTGGCGGCGGGACAGGTGGGGGCTGGGATGAGTCATGGGAAGAATCCTGAAGGGTTGGGGGTGGCGGGGGGGGGCGGGGTGTGGGCGGGGCCCCCCC
>NZ_JAQZBY010000009.1:0-204621 GCF_028736865.1 Paenarthrobacter sp. AB444
GGTGGGGGCCGTGCCGATATACGTTGATTCAATGTGAATCACAGCTGTAGAGTGAGTATGTCGAAAGGGGAACAGCCGTGATCGTGATGGACAATGATCTTGCAGCTCTGCATCGTGGTGCCCTGCAGCGTCAGGCCCGCCAGCGGGTGGACCTGCTTGATGAACTGCGCGCAGTTCACAACGCCTCCTCGCGCGGCATGAACCAGCGCGAGATCGCCGAAGTTCTAGTGACCAGCCAAGCAAAGGTGCACCGGATGCTGAAAGCCATCGAGCGACGTCCGGACGTTCTTTCGGCAGGAGCGCCTGAGGAGATCATCCTTCGGGCGTTTGCGTACGACACTCCCAGGGTGGAGATGCTCGAACGGTTGAAGTCCCTGAGCTACACGGACGGCGAGGACGCCCCGTACCCGCATGAAGGTCGTATCCCGGGCACATGGGACCAAGTGGTGGGAGCGTTCGCGCAGGACCTCCTGACCGAGCGGGAGTTCAATGAGGTCAGGGCGGCTGTTGGCCGCTGAACGGGGTGCCGTTCACGCGGCACTGACTGAGTTGTACGCCCCGGGGAATGAACTGGAGCGGGCTCCGGATGTTCTGCTGGCCTACTTTGACGACGCCGCCGTGGTTCGGCTGGCGAAGGCCTTCATGGCGCGGCAGCAGGACGTCATGACGGCCGGGCGCGCTGTTGTTGTCGCTGCCGGCCCGCCGGGTGCTGGCAAGACTGAAGCGCTGAAAACCCTCGACCTGCGCGGGTATCGCCTCATCGACCCTGATGATGCCAAGGACATGATCCTGGACGACGCCGAACGCCACGGCTTGCTGAGCTACCGACACAATTACACGCTGCCTGACGGTGAACCGGTGGGGTGCGGGAGCTGGCCTCCCATGTCCACGCCATCTCTACCAGAACGACCAACTTGGTTCGGCAGATGGCCCTGGCCGCCGGCGAGAACGTTATCATCGATGGCACGTTGTCATGGGAGAAGCTGCCAGACCAGTACATCGACGAGCTCTTCATGTCCCGATACGGGCAAGTCGATGTCGTCGATGTCGAAACCACCCGGGATACTGCGGTCGAACGGGCCCGCCAGCGCTGGTGGGCCGGCCGCCTGAATGATCCCGTGATGGGCGGACGGTTCGTCCCCGACACCGTAATTGAGCACTGCTACGCCTCCGGTGCCGAGTCCATCTGTGCAGCCAATGCACTGAGGCTGGCACAGATGGCCGCAGATACTGTTGGCCGCGGCACGCTGCGCCGCTTCGACGTCGACCAAACCACTGGTGAGGTCCACGCCAGCAACGTCACCACCTTCGAGTAACCCCTCCGGCCGTGGCCCAGGCTCCTAAGGCAGGTAGCCCCCGACCGCAGCCGGCCGGGTTGGGGTAATCGAGCAGTTTCGGAGAAGCCCGCAGCCTAGGCTCAGTCGTAGCGTTTTGGTATCGGATAACGACACCAACTGAGGAGACGGGCAATGGCTGGGACAGCAACTGCGGGCAAGAGCAAGTCCTACGAGGGCTTCACCGAGGATGAGCGCGCCGCGATGAAGGAGCGGGCGCAGGAACTCAAGAAATCTCCGCGCAAGAAGGCGAGCGCAGCCGACGGCGAGGCGGATGTGATGGCCAAGATTGCGGAGATGCCCGAGTCCGACAAAGTCATAGCTGAACGCCTGCACGCACTTGTGAAGGAACACGCCCCGGAACTGGCACCAAAGACCTGGTACGGGATGCCGGCCTACGCCAAGGACGGCAAGAACATTGTCTTCTTCAAGAGTGCGGACAAGTTCAAGTCACGATATGCGACGCTCGGCTTCGAGGAAAACGCCATGCTCGACGACGGGGAGATGTGGCCCACGTCCTTTGCGCTCAAGGAAATCACGCCGGACGTGGAAGCCAGGATCGTGGAGCTGATTAAGAGGGCGACCGGTCAATAGGTCGGGTCCGGGTTGGGGGTTGGCGGAACGGGACCAGGGTCGGGAACCGGCGAAGGTCCCGGAGTGGGGTTGGGGTCCGGAATAGGGCTCGGAGGAAACGGCGTGGTGGGGTCCGGTGGTGGAGGAACGGGACCGGGATCCGGCGGGAACGGCTCGGGCTCGTGGGTCGGGGGCAACGTCATGATCTCTCCTCTGCGTACTGTGAATGTTGCTCGGGGTAGATAACAGCAGCCTAAACACGGGCCCTCCGATGCGCCACCGCTTGGAGGCGGGAAGCACCTAAAAAACTTTTCCACTTTCGCGTAACCCTTTCGGGTGCCCGGACGATTACGTCAGTGAAAGGGCCGAGTTGGAATTTGTCCCCCATCATCTTCCAGCTCGGCTCTTCCATGTCCGGGAGTTACCGCGGCTTGGGGAGTTTCTCCTTTGGCTGGGCCGGCTGAGCAGCTACCCTTGGTGAGGTCGTCCGTTGTGAAAGGCGGATGACCTGGCTCCCAGCCTGGACCAGCCGCCGATCGAAAGTCCCAATTCTGTGACCGACGCATTGACCGACGAAGCGCTTCACGCACTCCAAGGCAATAACGCGGAACTGTTCAGCGCCGTTTACCAGGCGTATGCAGGCCAGGTCTTGGGATATTTGACGGCCAAGGGCGTCGCTGATCCGGAAGCAACCACGCAGGATGTTTTCCTTGCCGTCCTGCCCCGGTTGGATGGGATCAGCGGCGGTGTAAACGGCCTGAGGACCTTTATCTTCTCGGTAGCCCACGCCCGCATGGTGGACGAGCACCGGAAGGAAAGCCGGGCTCCGGATCACCACGAGTTTGAACCTGAGCGGGACGCAAGGGAATCGAGCTCTGCTGAAGCCGAAGCCATGCTCCGGGTCGCGCCGTACGAAGTGATGGCGCTCCTGGAACTCCTGGGCGAAGAGCAGCGGGAAGTCCTGACGCTTCGCATCGTGGCAGGCCTGACCGTGGAGCAGGTGGCCGGGATCATGGGGAAATCCGCCGGTGCAGTGAAACAGCTGCAACGGCGTGCGCTTATTACCCTCCGTGAGCATTCGGCAGTAAAGGAATACGTGTCGTCGTGACATTCAAGGATTTGGAACGCGGGAAGTTGGTGGACGAGCTCCTGCTCGACGCCGATCTTGGCGACGCACCGGACCTTCGGCAAGCGCTTCTGGCGGTGGGCAGTTTCGCCGATGCAGCCGCACCTGAGCCCGGCGAAGAGTTGGCAGCCATGCTCGCCGGACCGCACGATGACGTTTCCAAGCGCCGTTGGAGGCACAAGCACCGCACTGCGGTGGTTGGCGTTGCCGTGGTTGCGGCCATGGGACTCGGGGTAACTGGCGTCGCCGCAGCGAGCTCCGGATTCACCCGGAGTCCATCTTTCGAGGGACTCTGGGAGGGCCTTGCTTCCCAGAGGGCTGCAGAGACTCCTGTCTTGCTCACCCCGGATGCCCCCAAGGTGGGCACCGTGCCTGCTCCATCTGCCGATCCCGCGGCCATCCCGCTGGACGTGCAGCAAGGCCAGCCGGTTCAACCAACCCGGCCCGTGAGACCAGTCCAGCCCGCTCAGCCCGGCCCGGTGGCGGCCGGCGCGCCGGTGCCGGTCACGGCGATGGTGCCCGCGGCGGCACCGCAACCAGCCCCCCAAAACCCGGGCACCGCCGTCGTACCGGCGGCGCCCCATGCAGCTGCTGCTGCACCGGTCGCTGCTGTTCCGGGCCCCACCCCGGCTGCGCCCAAGCCGGCCCCACTGCCGCAGAGCCAGCCCGCCGCGCCCGGCCTGGTCCTTCGCCCAGTCGCCGAACAACTGCCCGTGGGGCAGCTGAAAGCCGAGGTGGCAAAGCTGAAGCAGGCAAAGAAACCGGTGGAACGATAGGAACCCGCCACGGGCGTCAGCCGTGATTCCGACGCGTCGCCGGCAGTAGGCTGGGCCCATGATGCATGTCAACGATCCTGCCGTCGTCGAGCGGTTGATGCGGACAAAAGGTACGTGGGCCGTGGTTGGCCTGAGCAACAACGAATGGCGTTCTGCCTATGACGTTTCGTTGTATGTGCGGGACAAGATGGGCATGGAGATCATCCCCGTCAACCTCAAGGGCGAGGACGTGCACGGCGAGAAGGGCTACAAAAGCCTGGCCGACATTCCCGCCGAAAAGCACCCGATCGACGTCGTGGATTGCTTCGTCAATTCCGAGCGTGTAGGTGCCGTCATTGACCAGGCCATTGCCGTCGGGGCCAAGGCGGTCTGGCTGCAGCTTGGTGTGTTTGACGACGACGCCACACAGCGTGCCCGGGACGCGGGCCTGGACGTCGTGGTCAACTCGTGCCCGGCACGTGAAGGCTGGCATTACGGCCTGTGATCCGTCGTCGTTTTCTTCTGCTAGATTGCTGCTGACTCATCTCTCTAGCCCCGGGGGAAAGCCGTGTGTGGCGACCATTCTGCAGTGCCCTTTTCCGTTCCCAGCAGAAGGGCCGCCTTCGGTATTTTGGCCGCTTCGGTAGTGGCCGGCCTGACTGCCTGCACGCCGGCTGCAGGGGCGGAAAGTTCGACGGCGGACCCCGCTCCCAGCGATGCAGCAGCATCCACTGCCTCGTCTTCAGCGACGCCCACTCCGTCTCCAACGCCGACAGCGACCAAGCGGATCCGGCGGACGTTCATTCCGGATTTCCAGTTGCCACCGATCACCGGTGGCCTGGCGCCGGTGATTACCAAGATCCCTACCAAGCACCCCGTGGTGTTCCTGACCATCGATGACGGGAACATCAAAACCCCGGAGTCGGTCAAACTCATGGCCGAGTACGACTACCCGGCTTCCCTGTTCCTGACCAAGGACACCATTGCGGACAATCCGGCGTTCTTCAAGGCGTTCAAGGCCCAGGGCAGCCTGGTGGAAAACCACACGGTGACCCACAACATCAATATGGTGCGGCAGTGGGGATACCAGCAGCAGCTCAACGACCTGGTGGGCATGCAGGAGTACGCCCTCCAGCAATACGGTCGTCGGCCCACCCTCTTCCGTCCGCCAGGGGGCGCCTATTCCACTGTGATGCGACAAGCCGTTGCGGACGCGGGAATGAAAGCGATCATCACCTGGGAAGCCAAGGCAAACGCGGGAAAAATGGACTACCAAGTGGGCAACTCGCTCCGTCCCGGCGACATAGTGCTCATGCATTTCAGGGCTGAGTTCGCCGCTGACCTGGCTGCTTTCCGTGCAGCACAACTGGCCGCGGGGCTGGAAGTTGTGTTGCTTGAGGATTTCCTGGGGGTGGCGTAGGAGTGTCTGCGGCGGTGACAAGCCAGTAGGCTCCCTCCATGGACGTTTCCCAGCTCCGTGAAATCTGCCTTGGTTTTCCGGGCGCCTTCGAGGACTTTCCTTTTGGTCCTGAGACGTCCGTGTTCAAAGTGCGCGCGGCCGTAGCCGGTGGTGCCAGGCACGAAGCGAAGATGTTTGCGCTCTCCGCCATGGACCCTGGCAACTGGTCCGTGAGCCTGAAATGCGAACCTGCACTCGCCGAGCAGCTGAGGGCCGCACATCCGGAGATCACGGGCGCTTGGCACCTGAACAAGACCCATTGGAACGGCGTCCGCCTGGATGGCGCCCTGCCGGATGACATGGTCAGGGACATGGTGGAGGACTCCTATGACCTGGTCGTGGCCACCCTGAGCCGAAAGCAACAGGAACAACTCGGGTGGGCCCGGCTGGCACGTCCGAAGGGAAGCTGACACGCCTCCATCGACCCCTCCCCTCGGCGCTGACATGGGACTAGATTGATACTGCGTACCTTGGGACCTCAGCCGGTGGCTGGTCAGGAGCGGTGTGATGCTGGATAAGAAGACGCGGCACCATCTGCGAGTTGTCCTGCGAGTGCACTGAGTCGAAAACCATGTTCAAAGCCCCGGAACATGCCACCATTGCTGCGAGTGAGCGAAGCAAGCAATGGATGATTGCTTTGCGCACTGCCTCGAAAGTGTTTCCGCGCGGTAAAGGGTGCCTCACGGCGGCAACTTTAGTGCCGGTCGCCGTCGAAAATCCAGCGGAAAGACAGGGAACTTGGCACTCCAGGGCGCTGGCGCGCCCGACCGGTACCGAGTGTGGCAAGACCCTCGCGGAGGGCCCCTGAAAAGATCACGCTTTGACAAATCTTGATCGAAACTGCGGAGAAATATTGATTTTCGATCATCCGTGGTGAAGTATGTCACACGAAGGTTGGTGCTGCCAGAGCGTCAGCCCAGACTGTCCGACTGGACGGCCCCAGCCGCCAGAGTCGGCCTTACGAGTCACAAAAGGGGTATTGAAATGACCATTCAGCACCAGTCCGTCGGCCGCCGTGGATTCCTGCGCGGAGCACTCGCAGCAGCCGTACTCGTGCCCATGGGGGGAACCATTGCATCCTGCGCTGCCGGAGGCGGCAGCACGACCACCGGCCCCACCGGCACCGTCTCTGACACCAACCCGTTCGGAATGGCGGACAAGGCCACTCTGGATGCCGTGATCTTCAAGGGCGGCTACGGCATCGACTACGTCGATTTCGCCGGCAAGATCTTTGAAAAGACGCACTCGGGCTCCACCGCCAAGATTGCCCCATCCACGGATATCGCCCAGGAACTCCAGCCCCGCTTCGTCGGCGGAAACCCGCCGGACCTGATCGACAACTCCGGCGCCAAGGCCATCGGCTTCAGCACGATCCTGGCCCAGCTGGAAGACCTGACCCCCGTGGTGGAGGCGAAGAACCTCGAAGGGAAGGTCATCAAGGACACCCTGTACACAGGCGTCCTGGCTCCGGGTACTTTCGATGGCAAGCTCGCAGCCCTTAACTACGTGCTCACCGTCTACGCTGTCTGGTACTCCGATTCCCTGCTCAAGGAAAACGGTTGGACGGTTCCCAAGACGTGGGATGAAATGTACGCGCTCGGCGAGCAGGCGAAGGCCAAGGGCAAGTACCTGTTCGTGTGGGGCAAGGAAGCCGCCACCTATTACCAGGAACTCGCCATCGCCTCGGCCATCAAGGAAGGCGGGGACGAGGTCCGCCTCGGGCTTGAAAACCTCAAGGAGGGTTGCTGGTCCCACCCGGCCATCCAGTCTGTTTTCACGGCGCTGGACAAGATCGTCAAGGCAGGGTTCTTCAAGCCGGGCGGCTCGGGCACCCAGTTCACGGCTGCACAGGCACAGTGGAGCAACGCCCAGGAGGCGGTGTTCTACCCGTCGGGTTCCTGGATCGAAAACGAGATGAAGGACCAGACCAAGGCCGGCTTCAACATGATGGGTGCCCCGGCACCGTCGGTCACTGCCAGCCCCAAGATGCCGTACACCGCTATCCACAGCGCCGCCGGCGAGCCCTACATTGTCCCGTCCCAAGGCAAGAACGCTGCCGGTGGCAAGGAAATGCTCCGCATCATGCTGTCCAAGGAAGCTGCCACGAACTTCGCCAAGACCAAGTTGGCACCGACCATCGTCAAGGACACCGTCCCGGCCGACGGCTTCGGTTCCACCGCCTTGGTGTCGCAGACCAAGATGCTGGGCGATGCCGGCGACAACGTCTACACCTGGAACTTCATCGACCTCTACGGGACCAACAAGGACCAGCTGGTTGTCTGGAACACCTTCCTGGACGGAAAGTCGGACGTCGCAACCCTGACGTCCGCCCTTCAGAACATCACCGACAAGGTCCGCAACGACAGCTCGGTCAAGAAGATCGAAGTGAAGTGACCGTAGTGAAAACACAGCAGAGCCGGAACGACGACGGCCTGGCCGCCGTCGTTCCGGCGATGGCGCCACCGCAGCTGGTCAAGAGGCGGCGGAAGCCGCTGACCTGGGACAAAGTCAGTTTCTTCGCGGTATTCCTCGGGTTGCCCCTGGCTATTTACCTATTGTTCGTGATCTGGCCCTTCATCCAGGCGTTCGGCTATTCGCTGACCGACTGGTCAGGCTTCTCGCCAACGCAGAACTTCATTGGCTTGGAGAACTACACCAAGATCTTCACGGACGACATCTTCATGAAGGCCATGGGGAACAACATCCTCCTGGTCATCTTCCTGCCGATCATCACCATCATCCTGAGTCTCATCCTGGCGTCCTTGGTGACGGTGGGCGGCAGCAGCAAAGGCCAGATCAAAGGCCTTCGGAACTCCAGCTTCTACCGTGTCGTCTCGTTCTTCCCGTACACGATTCCCGCGATTGCCATCGGCATTATGTGGGGGCAAATCTACGATCCCTCGGGCGGCCTCCTGAACGGCATCCTCACAGGGCTGGGCCTGGACCAGTTCAAGGATTTCGCCTGGTTGGGTGATAAGAACACTGCCATGATCGCCACGATGTTCGTGATCGTGTGGGGCTTCGTTGGCTTTTACATGGTCCTGTTCGTGGCGGGCATCAAGGGCATCCCCGCTGAGATTTTCGAGGCCGCAAGGATCGACGGCGCGGGACGCTTCCGCACTGCAGTGTCCATCACCATTCCCTTGATCCGTGACAACATCCAGACTGCCTACATCTACATGGGCATCCTGGCTCTGGACGCCTTTGTCTACATGGCGGCGTTGAACTCCGGCGGCGGCCCGGACAATTCCACGCTGGTCATGGCGCAGCAACTGTTCTTCACGGCCTTCAGCAAGGGGCAGTTCGGCCTTGCCAGTGCCATGGGCGTGGTCCTTGCCATTGCAACGCTGATCTTCTCCGGATTGGTATTCGTGGTCAACCGGCTCACTGGCGGCGATAAGGATGTGAGCTTCTGATGACCACCAAAGTCGAAACCCCCGAGCGGAAGTCCCTGCACTTCCAGCCGAGGACCCCTGCGACATCGACGGGCGACAAGGTAGTCGGAGCGGTGTCACACACCGCGCTGACCATCTGGACGCTCATCGTGATCCTGCCACTCCTGTGGACGTTCATGTCCTCTTTCAAGACCTCCAGCGAGATCTTCGCCTCGCCCTTCGCGTTGCCCGGGGAATGGAAGCTGGATAACTACGTCAAAGCATGGAGCGAGGCGGGCATTGGAAGTGCCTTCCTGAACTCGGTGATCGTTGTGGCCGTGGCGCTGGTGATCGTGATGGTGCTGGGCGCCATGTGTGCCTATGTGCTGGCCCGTTACACTTTCCCGGGCAGCAGGGCCATCTACTACCTGATGCTCGCCGGCCTGACCTTCCCGATCTTCCTGGCCATGGTGCCGTTGTTCTTCGTCCTCAAGAACATGGGCTTGCTGAACACCTTGCCGGGCCTGATCCTGGTGTACGTGGGCTTCGCCCTGCCGTTCACGGTGTTCTTCCTGTTCTCCTTCTTCAAGTCGCTGCCCCACGAAATTACCGAGGCTGCGGCATTGGACGGGGCAGGGGAGTGGCGGACGTTCTTCCAGGTCATGTTGCCAATGGCCAAGCCGGGCCTCGCCTCGGTTGCCATCTTCAACTTCCTGGGCCTGTGGAACCAGTTCCTCATCCCGGTGTCGATCAACGCGGCCGGTCCCCGCGTCCTGTCCCAGGAACTGGCAGCTTTCGCAGGCCAGATGGGGTACGCGGTCGACTACGGCGCACTCTTCGCTGCAGTGAGCGTCACTGTCATTCCAGTGTTGATCGTCTACGTGATCTTCCAGCGCCAGCTGCAGGGCTCAGTCACGCAAGGCACCTCGAAGTAGCACAACTGCGCTAAAAACAGCGTTCGACGGCGGTCCGCACCTTGGGTGCGGGCCGCCGTCGCGCGTTGATTTACCATGGGCTGATGTTCGAACCCTGCCTGCTGCGCGACGATGTCACCATGCGTCTGCTGCGTCCGACTGACGCCGCCGCCCTCGCGGCCGCGTACGTGCGCAACCGCGACCATCTTGCTTCCTGGGAGCCGGTGCGCCCGGAGGAGTACTTCACCGAGGAGTGGCAGGCTGCCGACATTGCCAAGCGCTTGGCTGCCCACGAGGCAGGGGAGCAGTTCCCGTTGGCGTTGGCGGCAGGCGACGAGATTGTTGGCAGGTTCAATCTGGCCGGTATTGTTCGTGGTCCGTTCCAGAGCGGAGGGCTGGGGTACTGGGTTGACAAAGACTACGCCGGCGGCGGGTTGGCGAGTGCCGCTGTCAGGGTGATCGTGGAGAAGTCGCGGAGCGAGCTGGGGCTCCATCGACTGGAAGCCGGAACCCTCCTGCACAACGTTGCCTCCCAACGGGTGCTGGTGAAGGCTGGTTTCCGGAAGATCGGCAAGGCACCGAACTACCTCCAGATCGCCGGGGCCTGGCAGGACCACAACCTCTACCAGATCATCCTGCACGACTAAGCATCCTTAGCTTTCTGACAGGATGGTAGGGAACCGTAGTGCAACGAAAGGCAGCAACCGTGATCTTTATTGTGGTCAAGTTCAACGTCAAGCCCGACTGGTCCGACCGCTGGCTGGACCTGGTGGGCGATTTCACCGAGGCCACCCGCGCCGAGCCGGGCAACCTGTGGTTCGACTGGTCCCGCAGCGTGGACAACCCCAACGAGTTCGTCCTGGTGGAAGCCTTCCAGGATGACGCCGCTGAGGCCCACGTCAACAGCGCGCACTTCAAGAAGGCCATGGCCGACATGCCCCAGGCCCTCGCCGAGACGCCGCACATCATCAGCCGCCAGATCGAAGGCAGCGGCTGGGACCGCATGGGTGAGCTGACTGTCGCCTCCTGATACAGCAACGCGGGGTCACTTATGGCCCATCCCAAGGGAATTTATGGGCCATAAGTGACCCCGCGTTGCTTTCACGGAGCTGGCTAGAACATCCAGGGGATCTCGGCGTGGCCGAAGTCGCTGAACGACCCAAAGCGGCCGGCCTTGAAGGCGAGCACCTCGCCGTCCCGGTCCCGGCACGTGGTGACCTGTCCGAAGAAGACCTGGTGATCACCGACGTCGTACGTTTGCACTACCGTGCAGTCCGCCTGGGCGAGGGCGCCTTTGATCACCGGCAAGCCGCTTTCGGTGACGTCGAAGTCTCCCTCGTCGAAGCGGTTCCCGCCGCGCACGGCGAACCGGCGCGCAATGGACTCCTGCTTCGAGCCGAGGATGGAGACAGCGAACTTGCCGCTTTCCAGCAAGGCGTCACCGGTGCGGGTGCCGAAGTTCAGCGAGATCATCAGGATGGGCGGCTCCAGGCTGATGGAGGTGAGCGAGCTGATGGTCATCCCGTAGAGCTCGTCCTCGTGCTTGGTGGTCACGACGGCGACGCCGGTGAGGAAGCGGCCCATCGCGCGGCGCATTCCCATGGCATCGGGAACAGTGAAAAGCGGTGCGAGGCTCATGTCAGTTGCTCCGGTCTGCTGGTGAGTCCGTGTAATAGCGGACTTCGAACATCTTGGCGCCGTTTTCAGAAACCCACGGGCCGTGCTCCATGCCCGGCGGCCGGGTGGCCCAGTCGCCGGCCTTGAAGGTCTTGCCCAGACGCTGGTCCACGAACGATCCCTCGAAAATGAACACCTCTTCCCAGAAGTCGTGGGTCAGGACTCCGTTGGGGGAGGTGTCCGTGCCTGGCTCGAACTTCAGAATCCGGGTGACGGAGTCGTTGTCGGAGTCCCGGGCAAGGATAGCCTCGGACAGACCCTCGATGTGCGGGTTGCACGGCGCGAACTCCACCGAGGAAACAGGGGTGAACTCGAATTCGGGCTTTGCCATGGCTTAGATTCCTTCCGATTCTGAGCTGATGCTGTACGAACCCAGGAACTTGTCCAGCTCGGCCACCAGTGCGTCGTAGCCGTAGTTGCGGTAGGTGTACGCGCCGCGGACCACGAACGGCGCTCCGGCGTAGAACATCTCGTACTGCTGGTGCCGGCCGGCGAATTCGGAGCCGATGATGTCCCAGGCAAGCTTGAACAGTTTGACGCGTTCCTCGCTGGCGACGCCGGGGGACTGGACGTAGCGTTCCATGTCCGGCCGGGTCACGCTGCTGGTCATGTCCGCGATGCTCGAGGGCAACTGCAGTACGCCGCCGCCCACGAGGTCGCGGAGGATCGAGATCACGCGGGGGTACGTCTCCGATTGCAGGCCCATGGCCCCGTAAAGTGCCGCCTTTCCTGGAACCAGCATGCCGGCGTCGTCCGTCGTTGCGGTGTATTCGGCGGCGAGGACCGCGGACTCGACCGACTGCACAATCGCAGCCAGCTCGCCGAGCTTCTCCTGTACGCCGGGGATCTTGTCCGTACCGTTGACCTGCGTGACCTTGCGGGCCACCGAAGCGATGAACTTCAGCTTGGTGGAGAACCGGATTTGGGCCTGCCAGTTGCCCAGGGCGTGGGCGCCGGTGTCGAAGAACTGCCGGCGGAGGGTGTCGATGTTCCGGTTGATGAACACCCGGTCCCACGGGATGAGGACGTCGTCGAAGACCACCAGGGCGTCGGGCTCGTCGTAGTGGCTGGTGAGCGGGTAGTCGAAGTCGCTGGTGGCGGCCGGCGCGAACGGGCGGCGGCAGTACAGCTTCAGCCCGTCGGTGGCCACCGGAATGGCGAAGCTGACGGCGAAATCGACGTCGTCCGGCCCCAGCGGCTTGATGCAAGTGACAAACACTTCGTCGGCGATAGCCGCGCCGGTGGCCAGCATCTGCGAACCGCGGACAACAATGCCCTCCTCGGTTTCACGCACGACGCCGACCTGCAGGTATTCGCCTTCCCAGCCTGACGCTGTGGTTGCGCGGGAGACCTGCGGCGGAATGATCGCGTAGGAAAGGTACAGGTTCTCGGCCAGGACCTTCTTGTAGTAGCGCTCCACATTGCCGGCGAAGTCGCGTTCCTCGTTGGCGAACACCTCCGGGTGCGAGCCGAAAGCTGCGAAGAACGTACCGACGTGGTCAGGGCTCCGGCCTACCCAGCCGTGCGTGTGCTTGGCCCAGGTCTCGATGGCCTGGCGGCGCAGGACCAGTTCCTCCTGAGTGCGGGGAGCGGCGAACGTGCGGTTGGCTGGTCCGTTGATCTCCTCGGAGTGGAACTGCATGCCGTTGGCGGGGTCCGCTGCGATGTCGAAGAGTTCGGACATGGTGTGGGCAACCTTGGCGAAGGCCGGGTGTTCCAGCACGTTGCCGACCACCTCGCCGTCGAGGATCACCGTCCGGCCGTCGTTCAGGGACTTCAAATACTCTTTTCCGGTCCTCATCAGAGTGAGCCTTTCTTGATTTTGTAGTTATGTTCAATGGTGGTCCCATTCGGGAACGAGAGCTCCAACTTCCAGGAAGTTCCGTCGACGAACCTTCCGTTCAGGAGGGGAAGGGTGCCGCCGAGGCACAGGAAGTCGGCGTCACCGATGTCCGTGCGCGCCAGAAGGCGTTCGACGACGTCGGCCGGCTTGCGCAGGCCGCTCAGCGGACCCTCCTGGTACAGCTCGCCGTCCACCCAGGAGCGGGCCGTGCATTGGTCCAGGTCCAGCTCTTCCAGGTTTTCGACGGCGATCACCTCACCGGCGACGGGCTTGGGGCAAGCCCGCTTGGAATCGCCGATGTCCTCGGCCTCGATGTCACGGTCCGTGTGGTCCGAGCCGATGCCCAGGTAGAACTTGCCATCGTGACGGATGTAGAGGGGTTCGATCTCGCCGGAGGTCAGGTTGGTGCCGGTGTCGTGCTCGCCCGTGGTCTCGAAGAGGTCGGAGTCCATGCGGTAGAACATGGGTACTTCCGGAGGTGGTGCCACGCCGATGGCCGCGAGTTCGTCGATGTGGTGCTGCACGGCCTTGGGATCGCGGCCCGTGTAGCCTGCCACCACTGCGTGGAAGTCCGTGAGCGTGATTGTTGTGTCCGTGTCCACCACCCTGAAGGTCAGTGGGACTTGCCGTGTTGTTTCCATGGTTCTCCTAAACGGTCAAAGTTTGGTAGCTGGCGAGGCGATCGTTGATCACGGGGAATTCCTTGCGGACAGTGCTGACCTGGGCTGGGTCGATCTCCACCAGGAGCACGGACTCGCCTGCGTCAGCCTCCGCGAGCACGTTTCCGGCCGGGTCGACGACGCGGCTGTGTCCTCCCAGCTCCACGCCTTCCTGGCTGCCCGCCGCATTGCAGGCCACCACGAAGATCTGGTGTTCCAAGGCCCTCGCTGTGGTGAGCAGCCGCCAGTGTTCGCGCCGGGCTGCGGGCCAGGCTGCCGGGACAATGACGATTTCCGCGCCGCGACTGCTGAGCTCCATCCACAGTCCCGGGAAGCGGAGGTCGTAGCAGGTGATTCCGGCGGTAGCCCCGAAGGGGAGCTCCACTACCGGGAGCGAGGTTCCTGCCGTGAGCAGCTCGGCTTCCTTGGACTTGTAACCAAAGACGTGGATCTTGCGGTAGGTGTGGACCACGCTGCCATCAGGACCCAGCAGGATGGAGGTGTTGCTGAGCTGGCCGTTTTCTCCGGCCTCGATGATGCTGCCCACATGAAGGTGCACGCCCAGGTCCTTGGCCACCCGTGAGCACATGGAAACGGTGGGGCCGGAAAGGGTTTCTGCCAGGTCCGCGTATTCGTCGAAGTGGAAGTAGCCTGCACTCCACAATTCGGGGAGCACGATCAACTCAGCGTCCGTGATCTTCCGTAGAAGGGCTTCGACCCTGTCAATCCGGTCCTCACGGCTTTCGGTGTCCGGGCTTGCCACCTGGACGAGTGCGATTTTCATGCGTGTTCCTTACTTGCTGTTGAGGGGCTGTCCGCTGACGGGCTGTTCGTCCAGGTCACTCAGCCTGAGGCCCTTGGTTTCCTTCGCGAACATCACCGAGACCATGGAGATCAGGCCCATCGCTGCCAGGTAGATACCAATGGCGTAGCCGGTGCCGAAGGCGCTGTAGAGGGCCAAAGCGATGATGGGAGACAGGGAGCCGGCGATCAGCGACGCCAGGTTGTAGGCAACGGAGGTGCCGCTGTACCGGACATCTGTCGGGAACAGTTCGGAGAAGAAGGCGCCGATCACTGAGCTGTAGGCGGCGAAGATCAGCAAGCCACCGACCGCTGCGGCGATGATGCCCCACGCCTGGCCGGTGTTGAGCAACGCGAAGAACGCGAAGGCCCACACCACTGTGGCGATCGAGGCACCGATCATGATCGGTTTCCGGCCGACCTTGTCGGCGTAGAGGGCCAGGATGGGAATGGCGACGACGGCGACGGCCTGGCCGATCATGACGGCGGTCAGACCCGTTTGCCGCGGCTGGCCCATGATCTGGGTGACGTAGGTGATGATGAACAGCGAGTAGATGTAGAAGCCGGCGTTCTCGCCCATGCGGCTGCCGGTAGCGATGAGGATTTCGCGCCAGTTGCGGCGGAACAGGATGGCCAGGGGCATCTTGCGTTCTGTCGCTGCCTCGGCTTCGCGCTTGTGCTGTGCTTCCTTGAACAGCGGGGTCTCCTGCACATAAAGACGAAGTACCAAGCCAATGACCACCAGGAGTGCCGAGAGTCCAAAGGCTATGCGCCAGCCCCAGGCCAGGAATTCGCTTTCAGGCATGGTTGCGGCCAGGACGGCGAGCACACCGGCAGCCATGAGGTTGCCAAGGGGCGGACCCATGTTGGGCCATGAGGACCAGAATGCCCGGCGTGAGCTGTCGTTGCTGTGCTCGGAGACAAGGAGCACCGCGCCGCCCCATTCACCGCCGAGTGCGAAACCCTGGACCAGGCGAAGCAGCAGGAGCAGCAGCGGCGCTGCCAGGCCGATCGCCGCGTAGGCCGGGATAAAGGCGATGAGGGCAGTGGCGATGCCCATGAGCATGAGGCTTGCCACGAGCGTTGCGCGGCGACCGTGCTTGTCACCCAGGTGGCCCAGCACGATTGCACCGAGCGGGCGGGCCAGGAAGCCCGCGGCGAATGTGCCCAAGGCGAGCATGGTGCCTACCAGGGGATCATCCGTGGGGAAGTAGAGCTTGTTGAAAACCAACGCTGCGGCAGTGCCATAGAGAAAGAAGTCGTACCATTCGACGGCCGTCCCGGCCAGGCTCGAAGCTGCCACTACCGGCAGGCTTGAGTGTTTTTGCTGCCTCAGTTCTGCCTTCTTCAAATCGGTCATGTGGGGATCCTTTTGCGGGTGGGGACCTGGCGCTGGGGGAATGGCTCGGCCGGTCTCCCACGGAGATGAGGGGTTCCAAATCAGTGAGGGGGATCACTGGAATATGACTGTAGACTAGTTGTATACAACCTGTCTATACCCAATGTGCGTGAATGCGACTCGTATACTGGGCATCGCGAGAAAGGCTCTCCATGATCCAGACGACTCCCACTGCACAGTCGCAGCCCGAGGTGGCCTACCAGTGGATGAAAAGCTATATCTCCGCGATCCCGCGGGACGAGGAAACCTTCCTCAATGAGGCAGTCCTCGCCAAGTCCACCGGAACCTCGAGAACCCCTGTCCGAGAGGCGCTGCTGCGGCTCGAGGCTGAAGGTTTCGTCAAGCGCATTCCGCACAAGGGCGCCTACGTTCCGCCCATCTCGGATCCCGACGTGCGGGCCATCCTGCAAGCGCGATCAGTGGTGGAGAAGTGGGCCGTCCTGGCCTTGGAGTCCATGCCGGAGGGCCAGCTCGACGCTTTCCAACGCATCATCGACCAGCAGCGGGAAGCCAAAGACGATCCTGCCCGGTTCATCGAACTGGATACAGAGTTCCACACGCTCATGGTCCGCGCCGGGGCAAACCCCATCCTCGCCGACTTCTACGCCTCGTTGCGGCAGCGCCAACTCAGGATCGGCGTACGGGCGGTAACACAGGAGACTGACCGCGCCGGTGATGTGCTCAGGGAGCATCAGTTGATCGTGGATGCCCTCCGCAGCCGCAGCATTGAGGCCGCGCACCAGGCTATCGACGCCCACCTGGACTCCACGCGATGGGCGGTCATCGGGTACTAGTCCTCGCTGTGCAGCTCCCGCTGACGCGCGCTGAGCAGCTCAAACTCAGGCCGGGCAGCCACGAACCGTTCAACGGCGTCGAGCATTCGCTGAAGGTGGGCGTGATCGGGAGCCACCAGCGCGACGCCGATCATGGCCCGGCGATGCTGGTCCTGCAGCCCGGTCTCGGCCACAGAGACCTCGAACCGCCGCTTCAGTTCGGCCACCAATGGGCGCACCAGTGAGCGCTTCTCCTTGAGGCTGTGAACGTCGCCCAGCAGCACGTCGAATTCGATCCACCCGATCCACATAAACCCCATTCAACAGCAACGCGGGGTCACTTAAGGCCCATGTCAGGGGCTTTTATGGGCCATAAGTGACCCCGCGTTGCGTCTTGACGGAATCTTGATCAAATGCAGCAAGGCGTCTTGAGTTCTGCCCGGCAGTGTCTATGAGGTTGGCCCAAACAGGCCACTGACTCATCCGCTGCTAGTTACCCAGGACTGACATCGTGACCCAAAGCCCTGCCAGAACCCGTGCCCGATCGCGCACCGCCACCGTCCTGCTGGCGTGCGTCGCAACCCTCGCCGTTTCCGCCGTGACCGCCCCGATGGCTGCAGCCGACACCGGGCAAGGAGCCGTGATCAAGCCGTCATCCAGCGTCTCGGCGATGGCAGGACAGGTGGAGCAAACTGTTGTGGTGCCGGTGACCGCGGGACTGGAACCCACACGGATCAAGGGCAGCATCTTGGTGTCCGGGAAGCCGGAAGGGACGGTCCGCGCAACCGTCAACGGCAGGGTCATCTTGGAAGCCAACGCTGCAGCCACTGTTGCCTTGGACCAGGCAGTCAGCAATGCAGATGTCGTTAACCAGCAACTGACCGTGGGCCTTCAGTTCATTCCCGCCACGCAGACCATGTGTGTCGTCTCCAATGCGACGGCCACTCTAAACAACCTTGCCGTCGACTTCTCCGGAACCGCGAAGGTTCCCACCACGGTGGGCGAGTTCTTCCCGGCGTCCGTGCCCGCCGTCGTGCTTCCCGTCCCGGCGGATCCGGGTGCGGACGTTTCCGCGGCGGTCATGACGGCCTCTGCCGCTATGGCGCACCGCTACCCGGATGCCTCCATCAGCGTGGTCCCGGAAATCGGACTTGCCGCCCGTGCCGCGGGTCTTCCAGCAGGAAGCCGGGTGCTGAGCGTGGTGGGCGACCAAGGTGGAACGAGCACCACGTTGGCCACTGTGGCAGGCCTCCCGCAGCTCATCCTCAGCGGCCATGACGACGAACTCCGCACCGCCGCACGTGCGCTGGCCAGCGACAAGACGGCGCTCGCGGTGACCTCGTCCGTGAGCGGTCTGACATCCGCCTTGCCTGCGACGCCGGGACTGAATCGAAGCCTCAAAGACCTCGGAAGTACCACGCTGAAGCTGGCCGGTTACGGCACCCCGGAGTCCTACGTCGGCGTTAGCCAGTCGCAGTTCGGCGGGCCGGTCCAGTCGGTGAAAGTGCAGCTCAAAGGGACCCACACGGCTGTCCCCGCGAATGGCCAGGCCCAGCTTTCGGTCTTCTGGAACGATTACCTGCTCAGTTCCAAGAACCTCGACGGCGGTGACAGCTTCTCGCTGGAAGCCGAAGTACCTGCCGGGCAGCTTCAGGCGAACAACGGCCTCCGGATCCGGCTCGCGGCACTGCCTGCGGGAGGCGATTGCACAGGACCTGCCGGTGTGATGCCCATGGAGGTCACCCTGGACACCGCCGGCAGCACGCTGACCGCCGTCCGGGGTGGTTCCCTGAAGGCCGGGTTCGCCCGCTTCCCCCAGGCACTGGGGCAGAGCGTTCCCGTGGCCTTCGGTGACGGGAACGCACAGGCAAACACCGTCAATGCGGCCACGCTGATCGCATCGATGCAGAAGGAGAGCGCCACACTTCTGGATACCCGGGTGGTGGGTCTGGATGCCCTTGCCGGCTCCAGTGAGTCCGGGCTGGTGGTGGGTGCCACGGGTGAAGTGGCCAACAAGCTCTCCGCACCGCTGCGGCTGGCTGAGTTCCGCACCATCGCACCGGACGACGTCGAATACGGCGTGGGCACCTCGGCCCCGTTTGGCGTGTTGGAAGCGTTCGAACAGGGCGGCCGCGACCTGTTGCTTCTCGGTGCCTGGGCTCCGGACGGAAACCCTGCGGCAGCTGCTTTGCAGGCCTCGCTGACCTCGCACATCAGCGGTGTTGAAGGTGGTTGGGCGTCGTTGTCGCGCAACCTGCTGGTCACGCAGCCCTCGGGCACACCGGTCCTTTTGGAAAGCAACGTGGTGGTCCCACAAAAGGCGGTAACGGACGACTACCGCCCCTACGCCTGGTGGATCGGTGCCGCCGTGCTGGTTCTGGGCCTCGCGTTCGCCGTGCGGACCGTTCTCCTGCGGCGTCGTGCCAAGGAAGCCCACGCCTACGTGGACGCCGAGGTGAAAGCAACCGAGCCGGGCCATGGCAACTGACCTTGCCACGAGCCGCCGGGCTGCCCATCGGAAGCCCGCGCTGCAGTCCCTGACAACGCGGCTCACGTGGGGCTGGGACAGGCTGGGTGCCCCGGTAAACGGCCGGAAGGTGCCTGGTACCCGGATCGTGGCGGTGGTGTCCGCAGTCGTTGGGTACCTTGCCTGCCTGTACACCATTGGCCACGGGACCAACCTGGATTACTCCGATGCCCAGAGCCACCTGACCATTGCCCGGCGCATCTTCGACAGCAAAGCGCCCGGCTTTGAGCAGCTTGGCACGGTGTGGCTGCCTATGCCCCACCTTCTCCTGGCGCCGTTCGTGCTGAACATGTGGTTGTTCAGCTCAGGCTGGGCCGCCGGGCTGTTGGGCATTCTGGCCCTCTCCGGCACGGCCACCGGGTTGTACTTGATCGCAGCCCGCCTCGGCCTGGGCAGGGCCGGGCGCATGGCAACCACACTGGTGGTCCTGGCCAATCCTGCGGTCCTCTACGTTTACACGACGGCGCTGACAGAGCCCGTGCTGATCATGTGCATTGTGGGCGGCATGGCAGGGCTGGCACACTGGGCCACCAGTCGTCGTCGGATGAGTGCCGGTGAGCTGGCGGTTTTCGCGGGTATCCCGTCGGCGGCGGCCGTGTTGTCCCGTTACGAGGGATGGGCGCTGGTGATGACGGGGACGCTGTTCGTGCTGATCGTCTCCAAGCGACGCACCGGACAATGGCGTGAGGCCCTCACCATGGCCGGCGGCTACGTGATGATTCCTGCTGCGGCGGTGCTTTGGTGGCTTTCCTACAACTGGGCCATTTACGGCAACCCGCTGGAGTTCATGTTCGGGCAGTACTCCGCTTACGCGCAGCAGAAAAACATCACCGACGGCGGTCTGTTGCCTACCAAGGGAAACCTGGGACTGACGCTGACTACTTTCCACTGGTCGTTGGTGGAGACCGCCGGTGTGGTGGTCCTCGCGCTGGCGGTGTGCGGCGCCGTCGTCCTGGTCCTGAGGCGGGGCTTCGCCAACAGCACCCTCCTGGTGGCGGTGACCGGCAGCGCCTACGCTTTTGCCTTGTTGAGCCTGTTCCTGGGCCAAACCGCCATCAACAACGACCATTCTCTGCCGACCACGTGGTGGAACAACCGCTTCGCACTGACGGCGCTGCCCCTGGTGGCCATCCTGGTGGCTGTGTTCGTGCATGAACTGGCGCGGCCCATCAGGCTCCGGCCGTGGCTGATCGGGGGTTTGCTGGCCGCATTGGTGGCACAGAACGTGTGGTGGAGCGACAATCCCACAGTCCGGCTCGCGGTCCTTGCCGAAGGCCGGATGTCCGCTGAATCGACCACCAATTCCACCGCCGCCGCCCGCTGGCTGAACGAACACTACGAATCGGGAGGCATCCTGATGGACGAGAGTGCGCGGGGGAACGCGGTGCTTCCCGTCATGGGCATCCCGCTGAAGGAGATCTACAACAGGGCCTCGGGGGATTACTTCGCTCCGGCGCTGGAGGATCCGGCCAAGTATGCCAAGTGGGTCTTCGTCAACGTTGAGGCCGGTACGGGGGCAAGGGACTCCGGACCCACCGACCTCGTCTACCAGGCCATCCTCAAGAACCCGTCTTTCGGCGTGCGCTATTCCGTGGCGTTTTCCACGCCCACGCACCGGATCTATGAAAGGTCCTTCGATTCATGACGCCCCTTTCCCAAGCCAACGGGCAACTCAACCGGCAGTCCATCGGCCAGACACTGCTGGCCGCCGGCCTGGTGACGCCTGAGCAACTGCAGCGGGCACTGGACCGTGCCGCGAGCGAAGGTGGGCTGCTGGGACGGCACCTGATCCTGGAAGCCGGTTTGGACCGCCGTCGAATTTATGAAGTCCTGGCGCGGCAGTGGGACGCGCCGCTGGTCGACCTGGTTGCCGAGCCGACCGATGACGGTTTGATGGAACAGCTCAACTTCAGCGAACTTGGCGAACCGCAGTGGTTGCCATGGCGGTTCGACGACGGCGTCCTCACCGTGGCCACGGCCGTCGCCCCGTCCGAGCGCATCGCCACGGAAGCGGCCGCGAAGTTCGGGGCGACCGACGTCGAATTCCGCACCACCACGGACTGGGACATCAACCAGTCCATCCAGCGTTCCTTCCGGCGGCACCTTCTGTACGAATCCGCCGAGCGCCTGGCCGAGGAAAGGCCGGGGGAGTCGGCCCGTATCGCGCTGACGCCATGGCAGCGGTACCTTCCGGTGGTCCTTGTTGCAGCGATCATGGTGGGCTTCGTGATCTCCCCGCTGACGGCGGTCATTGTGCTTCTCACGGGCGCGAACGTGGTTTTCCTGATCAGCATCGCGTTCAAATCCTTGGCCAGTCTTCGGAGGCCTTTCGACAAACTTCACGAGGCAGCCGTGGTCCGGGCCCGGAACAGGGAGCGTGCGCGGCGAGGGCTTCCGCCCGTGGCAGCCGAACGGATTCCCGATTCCGAGCTGCCCGTCTACACCATCCTGGTTCCCGTGTTCCGTGAAGCGAACATCATCGACAAACTCCTGACGAACCTCGGGCAGCTGGACTACCCCCGGTCAAAGCTGGACGTCCTGGTCCTGCTGGAAGAAGACGACGCCGAGACCATCGCCGCAGCCAAGGCATCCAGGCCGCCGGAGTACGTACGCATCCTCATTGTTCCCAGGGGCGAGCCACAGACGAAGCCCCGGGCGTGCAACTACGGATTGACCTTCGCCAGGGGTGAGTACGTGGTGATCTACGACGCCGAGGACCGGCCGGACCCGGGGCAGCTGCGGGCGTCCATTGCGGCCTTCAAACAGGACGAGTTCGAGCGGCAGCACCTGAACCCCAACCGCAAACCCCTGATCTGCGTCCAGGCCGCTCTGAACTACTTCAACGCGGACCAGAACGTCCTCACCAGAATGTTCACCATCGAGTACACCCACTGGTTCGATTCGATGCTGCCGGGCCTGGACAACTCCGGGATTCCGCTGCCCTTGGGCGGCACTTCCAACCACTTCGTCACCGCACTCCTCAAGGAAGTCGGCGCGTGGGATCCGTGGAACGTGACCGAAGACGCGGACCTTGGGCTCAGGGCGGCCGTGGACGGTTACCGCGTTGGCGTCATCAACTCCACCACCTGGGAGGAAGCCTGTTCCCAGGTTCCTGCCTGGATCAAGCAACGCACCCGTTGGATCAAGGGCTACATGATCACGTCTGCCGTGAACACCAGGAACTCCCTGAGGTACATGAAGAGCACGGGCGTGGCCGGAACTATCGGCTTCCTGGGGCTGATCCTCGGCACACCCCTGGCCTTCCTTGCCTATCCCTTGGTGGTCGGTTTTACGGTGGTGACCTACATCGGGTACGACATCGTAGGGCTGGTGCTGCCGGAGTGGTTGCTGGCCGGAGGCGTGGTGTCCATGCTGTTCGGCAACGCCATGATGATCATCGTTTCCGGGGTGACTACCCTGCACAGGCACGGCTGGCGCATCGCCATCTTCGCTTTGCTGAACCCGTTTTACTGGGTGCTCCACTCGGTGGCGGCGTGGCGCGCAGCGTGGCAGATGCTTACGAGCCCCCACAAATGGGAGAAGACCCCGCATGGGCTGGACGCGGAATTCCACGACGACGGCCACTGGGTGGCGTAATCAACGCACCTGATCTTGAGCAAATCTTGAGCAAATGCCGCACAGAGGTTGAGTAAGCAGCGCCACACTGAATCCAAAGCCGACGGATGACCAGCTGAGGGGGTTGGACACGGTGCTCGATTCGTTTTCGGTAAGAGTCGCCCTGGGCGTGGTCACTGTGACTCTCCTGGTGTTGTTCTGCACCTCCTTCCGCCGCACCCGCTCGCCGTATGCCGGATGGTGGAGCCTGGCTCTTCTGGAGTTCATGGCCGGCAACGCCGCCTTCCTGCTCAACGGGACTCCCCACCAGCAATGGGCCAACCCTGCCGGAAACGTCCTGGTGGTGGCCGGAGCCTTCAGTGTCTGGGCCGGAGCCCGTTCCTTGCGGGACCTCAAGACAGCGCGTTGGCAGTTGGCTGCCGCTCCGGCCCTTACGGCAGTTGCTTCTGTCCTCGAGAACCCCGCCACCAATGTCTGGTCCGGCGGTTTCGTGTACCTGGCGATGATGACCACGGGCATTGCCCTGGCTGCGCGGGACCTATGGCTGATCAAGGCTTCGCACTCACAAGTCCACAAGGCGTTGTCACTCGCTGCGGGTCTGCTCGCCGTCTATTACCTGGGCCGCTGGGCCGTCTATGCGGTGGAAGGGCCGGACAGCGGGACCTTTCGGAGCTACTTTGGTCCCGGACCCTCGGGCTTGGTTTCCCTGGTGCTGCTGGTGACGGTGTCGTTCAGCATGACCGCCCTGACCAGTGACCAGCTCATCAAGGGTTTGAAGGAACGGGCTGACCGGGACCACCTGACAGGCCTGCTCAACCGGGGCACCTTCCTGGAGCTGGCCACCACGGAACTCAACCGGCTGCACTCCACAGGATCGGGCGCCGCCGTGGTGCTGGCTGATCTTGACCACTTCAAGGCGGTCAACGACGAATACGGGCATGGTGCAGGGGACGAAGCGTTGAAAGCCTTCGCCGGAGCCTGCGCCGAATCGGTCAGGGCCACGGATCTCATTGGACGGTACGGCGGAGAGGAATTCATCCTTTTCCTGCCGGGAGCCACCCAGGACCGTGCCGAGAGCATCGCCGTCGAAATCAGCCGCCGGATCGCGGGCATGCGCACGCCAGAGGGTGTCCGGTTCCCCACCATCAGTTACGGAGTGACGTCCAGCATCTCAACAGGCGCCGATCTGAACTTCATGATCGAGGTAGCTGACGCAGCGCTTTACAGTGCCAAGGCACAAGGACGAAACAGGATTGTAGGAGCCGACCGCCTCGAGGCGGCCACTATCGCGGATGAGGCACGATCATGACCGTTAACCAACTGACCACCAGGATCCAGGTCCAGCACAACCAGGAATTGTCCGTGTTCAGGCGGGACATCACCAGTGCCCCCTACAAAGCCGGAACGGCCACTTCCTTGAATGCGGACCGGCGCTCGGTGCGGATGGGGCCGGTCCAGTCCGTGGAGGATGGAAACGCCAACCTGACCATCGTGGCCGACGTCGAAGGGCTGGCCTGGTTCACGGCGGACAAGGGTCTCCTGGGCAGCTGCATCACGCTTTCCATTGCCGGCCACCGGCGCAACACCGGCACACGCGTCCACCTTCCTCTGGCTGAATGCGATGCCTGGATCGAGGCGATCTTCGGCGGATCGTGGATCAGCCATGTGTACCGTATGGGGACCATGGCCAAGCCCGACGGCCGGCTGGACATCGCCTCCTACCGCTTGTTCCTGGACGAGCACCGAAACCCCGTTCCCAAGCCCCAGTCCGTAGCCGACATGTCGCTGCGCAGCCTGGATGAATCGTGACCAGCACCGTGCCGCCCGGGCTGGTTTCCACCGATGACGATCCACGAATACGGCGCCTGGAACGGCAGGTCCGGGCGCTCATGGAGGAACTGCACCACGTCAGGAAAGAACAACGCCACGATGCCCTCACCGACTCCCTGACGGGCGTGGGTAACCGGCTCGCCTTGGCACGCGCCTTTAGGGAGGCCACAGAGGCCGCAGCCAAAGGCGGCGCCCCGCCCGCATTGATCCTCCTGAACCTGGACGGCTTCACGTCCCTGAAGAACTCGGCAGGCCACGCGGCGGCGGACCAGGTTCTGGTCACCGTCGCCATGCGCATCCGGTCGGCAGTCCGGGAGAACGACGTCGTCACCCGCCTGGGTGGCGACGATTTCGCTGTTTTGATGCCCGCCACCCCGCAAGCCCGGGCCACCGCCGTCGGGAACCGCATCATGGCCGCGCTGGAACCGAACATCGACCTCGGCAACAACAGCGTCCAGTGCGCCGCCAGCATGGGTTTGCGCGTCGCGGAACCGCACCACACCCTGGAGGACTTGCTCCAGGAGGCCGGCTTCGCCCTGGAGGAATCCAAGGCCGAGGGCAGGAACAAGCTCAAACTGTTTGATCCGGTGACCCTCCACTTCCGGCAGCTCCAGCGCCAGATTGTGGGCGACCTCCGGGAAGGGATCCGGTCGGACCAGTTGGTCCTTTACTACCAGCCCATCGTGGACCTTGGCACGGGCAAGCTTGAAGGTTGCGAAGCCCTGGTCCGATGGAATCACCCAATCCATGGCCTGATCATGCCGGATCAGTTCATTCCCGTTGCCGAGGCTACCGGGTTGATCGCAGAACTGGGCCGGTGGGTCCTGCGCACAGCCATGCGCCAGCTCCGTCAGTGGCGGAACAACCCGGCAACGCTGCAGCCGGCTTTTTCCATGCGCATTAACGTCTCAGCCGCGGACCTTCAAAGCCTCGAGTTCGTGGACGACGTGCGCGATGTGCTGATGGAAGAAGGACTGTCCCCGGATTCCCTGGTGCTGGAGCTTACTGAAAGCGCCATCATCCGGAACAACGAGCTTGACCGTTACACCCTGATGAGCCTGCACAGGCTGGGGGTAGGCCTTGAGATCGACGACTTCGGCGCAGGGTATTCCTCGATGGGCTACCTGCGGAAACTGCCGGTGGACCGGGTGAAGGTGGACCGCCAGTTCGTGAAGGACCTGGCGAATGACCCTTCCCAACTGGAGTTCGTGGCAGCGATACAGCAGGTCATTCGTTCGTGCGGGCTTGAGGGTGTTTGGGAAGGGATCGAGACCGCCCGGGAGGCAGAGTTGCTCAGGAGCATCGGCTGCACCAGCGGACAAGGCTATTACTTCGGCAAGCCCGTGCCGGGGCCGGAGTTCACTGGGCTGCTGGAAACCAACCGTAGCTGGCCCTCTTAAACAAACAACGCGGGGTCACTTATGGCCCATCCCGGAGGGATTTACCGGCCATAAGTGACCCCGCGTTGCTTCAGGAGCTAGCCGAAGTACTTCGGCAGGGTTGCTTCGTGGGCTTCGCGGAGGGCATCCAGCGAGAGCTCGTCCACGCCGTTGATCTCCAGCTTTCCACCGGCAGCGTCCACAACGCCGATCCGGAGGTGGGCGAAGCCGCGGGCCGTGCACATGTCCTTGAAGCGGACTTCCTCGGAGCGCGGCACGGACACGATCGCCCGGGCCTGGGACTCGGAGAACAGCGCCGTGAACAGGTCCACGCCGTCGCGCTCCATGAGTTCCTCAAGGGCGATGCGGGCGCCGACGCCGTAACGGAGCGAGGACTCGACCAGGGCAGCCGCGAGGCCACCTTCGGAGAGGTCGTGCGCTGCGTCAACCATGCCGTCGCGGGAAGCGTTGATCAGGATCTGGCCCAGTTCACGCTCCGCTGCGAGGTCGACCTTCGGCGGCAGGCCGCCGAGGTGTCCGCGCAGGTTGGACCACTCCGAGCCGTCCAGCTCAGCTGCCGTGGTACCGAGCAGGTAGATGGCCTGGCCATCTTCGCGCCAGCCCGACGGCGTACGGCGGGCGACGTCGTCAAGCTTGCCCAGGACTGCCACGACAGGGGAGGGGTGGATCGGCGTGGTGCCGGTCTGGTTGTACAGGGAAACGTTGCCGCCCGTGACCGGGATGCCGAGTTCCATGCAGGCGTCCGAGAGGCCACGGATGGCCTCGGCCAGCTGCCACATGACATCCGGGTCCTCGGGGGAGCCGAAGTTCAGGCAGTCGCTGACGGCCATCGGCACAGCGCCGGAGGTGGCGACGTTGCGGTAGGCCTCGGCCAGGGCAAGCTGTGCACCCTGGTAGGGCTCGAGGTAGGTGTAGCGGCCGTTGGCGTCGGTGGCCAGGGCAACACCCAGGCCGGTTTCTTCGTCAACGCGCACCACGCCGGCGTCGTCCGGGAACGCCATGGCAGTGTTGCCGCCAACGTAGCGGTCGTACTGCTTGGTGATCCAGGACTTGCTGCACATGTTCGGCGATGCAACGAGTTCGGTCACGGCTGCTGCCAGTTCGGACGGAGCCGACGGGCGGCCTGCGTCCTCGACGGAACCGGTGAAGGAGTTCGACTGGACCGAGTCCTGCCACTCCGGGCGGGCGAACGGACGGTCGTAGACCGGGCCGTCGTGCGCTACGGTGCGGGGGTCGACGTCGACAATTACTTCGCCTTCCCAGGTGATGATGAGGCGGCCGGTGTCGGTGACTTCACCCAACCAGGAGTACTCAACGGCCCACTTGTCCATGACGGCTTCGAAGGCTTCGATGTTCTCCGGGGTGACCACGGCCATCATGCGTTCCTGCGACTCGGACATGAGGATTTCGCCCGGGGTCAGCGTGGGGTCGCGCAGGAGCACGGAGGTCAGCTCAACCTGCATGCCGCCGTCGCCGTTGGAAGCGAGCTCGGACGTGGCGCAGGAGATGCCTGCCGCGCCGAGGTCCTGGATGCCTTCGACCAAAGAGCCCTTGAAGAGCTCCAGGCAGCATTCGATGAGGACCTTCTCAGCGAAGGGGTCGCCCACCTGGACTGCGGGGCGCTTGGAGGGCTTGGTGTCGTCGAAGGACTCCGAAGCCAGCACCGAAGCGCCGCCGATGCCATCGCCGCCGGTGCGTGCACCGAAGAGGACCACCTTGTTGCCCTTGCCGGAGGCGTTGGCCAGGCGGATGTCCTCATGGCGCATGACGCCCACGGCCAGCGCGTTCACCAGCGGGTTGCCCTGGTAGACGGAATCGAAGACCATTTCGCCGCCGATGTTCGGCAGGCCGAGGCAGTTGCCGTAGCCACCGATGCCGGCAACGGCACCGTGCATGACGCGTGCGGTGTCCGGGTGGTCGATGGCGCCGAAGCGCAGCGGGTCCATCACGGCAACCGGACGGGCGCCCATGGAGATGATGTCCCGGACGATGCCGCCGATGCCGGTCGCGGCACCCTGGTAAGGCTCAACGAACGACGGCGAGTTGTGGGACTCGATCTTGAACGTCACGGCCCAGCCGTCGCCCAAGTTGGTCACGCCGGCGTTTTCGCCGATGCCCACCAGCATGTCCTTCTTCATTTCCTCGGTGACCTTCTCGCCGAACTGGCGGAGGTGGTTCTTGGAGGACTTGTAGGAGCAGTGCTCGCTCCACATGACGGAGTACATGGCCAGTTCGGCGCCGGTGGGGCGGCGGCCAAGGACCTTGACGATCTCGTCGAATTCGTTCTGCTTCAAGCCCAGCTCGGCCCAGGGAAGTTCCGTGTCCGGGGTCTTGGCAGCGTGCTCAACGGTGTCGATGTTGAACTTCTTGGTGGTTTCCGTGGTCACTTGTCGCCTCCCACAATCTTGGTCAAAACGGAGGTGAAGAAACCGAGGCCGTCGGTGTCGCGGGGAGCACCATCGAGCGACTCGGGACCGAAGCCGGCTTCAACAGCGTGCTCGGGGTGCGGCATGAGGCCCACGACGTTGCCGGCGGCATTGGAGATACCGGCGATGTCGCGGCGGGAGCCGTTCGGGTTGAAGCCCACGTAGCGGAACACCACGCGGCCCTCAGCCTCAAGGGCATCCAGGGTCTTCTCGTCAGCGATGTACTGGCCGTCCTGGTTCTTCAGCGGCACGATGATTTCCTGGCCATCGGCGTAGTCCACGGTCCAGGCGGTGTTGGCGTTTTCCACGCGCAGCGTCTGGTCGCGGCAGATGAACTTCAGGTGGTCGTTCTTGATCATGGAACCGGGCAGCAGGTGCGACTCGGTCAGGATCTGGAAGCCGTTGCAGATGCCCAGGACAGGCAGCTTGGCGTCGGAGTTGGCGGCGTCGATGATCTTGGACATCAGCGGCGCGAAACGCGAGATGGCGCCGGCGCGGAGGTAGTCGCCGTAGGAGAAACCACCGGGGATGATGACAGCGTCAACGTCGCCGAGGTTTTCGTCCGCGTGCCAGAGCGACACCGCCGTGCCACCGGCAAGACGCACTGCACGTGCGGCGTCGCGGTCGTCAAGGGTGCCGGGGAAGGTGACGACGCCGATCTTGGCGCCTGCCAGCCGGGGCTCCGCGGCGACGGCCACGGCCTCGCCAATCAGGGGGATGGAAGTCATATCAGGCCTCGACGACCTCGACGTTGACGACATCCTCGATCACCGGGTTTGACAGGAGGGTCTCGGCTGCTTCGCGGGCCTGGGCCAGAATAGCGTCGGTCACCTCGCCGTCGACCGTCAGTTCGAAGCGCTTGCCCTGGCGGACTGCGCTGAAGCTGTTGAAGCCGAGGCGGGGCAGTGCACCCACGATGGCCTTCCCCTGGGGGTCCAGAATCTCGGGCTTGGGCATGACGTCAACGACGATCCGGGGCATCCGGTAACTCCTGTGCGTGAGTTGGGTGAACCTTAAATAAGGCTGCCGCGGAGGTGCCGTCTCACGCCGTTCAGCCGCGTTCAAACATCGTGGTCAACACAGGGTTGACCGCGGTTGTGAACAGCATTGTTTGAACGGCATGAGGGCGCTCCGCGAGCTTGCACAACCATTCTACCGGGAGCGGCGCTCATACCCTATTCAGCATGATTCTGCGAGGACACCCCGCCGTTACGGCGGAAATTGAGCCATTTGAAGGCTCGACGGCGGCCCTTGGGGGCGGCTGTCGGCGCTGGCCGCGCCGGGCTGGCGTCACTAGGATTGGCCCATGGCTGAGAAACCGAAATCGATGGTGCTGGGCGTCGTGGCCGCTGCCGTTTTTGCGGGCTTGGGCCGCATGGTCATCCAGAAGATCAAGGCTGACCTGGCTGCCCGGGATCATCGGGTCACCGCCCCTTTGGATGCCGAGACGCGGGCAAAAATCAGCGAGGCCCTGCGCGGGCCCCGATAAGCACTGCGGCAGCCTGGGAATAGCGCACGTACAAATGCGCTATTCCAACCGGTTGAACACCGTGAATCCGGCGTATTTTGGAGTTACATGCGGGGGTTCACCCCCCCTGGTAAGACAAAGACAACCAGGAGGAACGATGACCGATCACATTGCAGAAGTATCCGCCTGCAGCGTTGGCAGCTGCGGATTCAACCACGACGGCTGCACGGCTTTTGGGATCACCATTGGCGGTACCCAGGACCACGCTTCCTGCGCAACGTTCATTGACACCAATGCCATGGGCGGACTTCCCAAGGTCTTGGCCCACGTTGGCGCCTGCCAGCGGTCCGAGTGCGTCCACAACAACAACCTCCTGTGCGAGGCCCACGATGTCAGGGTTGGGCCGGGCCGTGAAGCCGCCGACTGCCTGACCTACGAGCACGCCTGATTCTTCCGACAACCCGAACGCGGGCCCGCCCTCCTGAGGAGGACGGGCCCGCTTTTTGGTGCGGGTGCACCTCCCGGTCGCTACCCGGCCACCTGGTTCGTCAGTGGCTTTCCTTCCTTCAGTGCATTGACGTTGGCCGTGACCAACGGACCTGCACCCTTGGGCCGGTTGCCCGCAACGTGGGGTGTGATGATCAGGTTCGGAGCGGTCCACAGCTCCGAATCGGCGGGCAGTGGCTCCACCTTGGTCACGTCCAGGGCGGCAGCGCGCAACCGTCCCTCCCGCAAAGCCGCGAGCAGCGCGTCCTCGTCCACAGTGGCACCGCGGCCCACATTGACGAACACCGCGCTCGCCGGGAGCTGACGCAGAACCTCTTCATTGAGGGCGTCGGCGGTTTCCGGGGTTGCGGGCAGGATCGAAATCAGCACATCCGTGGATCCCAGGACTTCGTGGAACTCATCTGCCGCCACCACCGGGAAACCGTAGCGTTCGCCCTTGGAACTTGCGACGCCGGTGACCTTCGCCCCCAGTGCGGCCAGCAGGGGAGCCAGCCGCCCTGCGATGGAACCGAAGCCCCAGATGGTGACCTTGGCGCCGTCGAGCGTGTAGAGCTGCTCGGTGGCGGGATCGGACTGGGCGGTGTTGTACGGCTGGTTCCACGTGGCGGCTTTTTGGGATTCCAGGAGGACGTCCAGGCGCCGGACAGCTGCCAAAACCAGGGCGAGGGCGTGTTCCGCCACGGGTCCGTCGTGAAGCGAGCGGCCCGAGGTAATGGCCACGGAGTCGGCGAACCCGGCGGCCAAGACGGAGTCCGGTCCTGCCGCGAGAGTTTGGACCAACCGCAGGGAGGGCATCTCCTTGGCGGCGCCGGCGAGGTTCTCCGTGGTGTTGCGCCAGACCACCAGGACTTCCGCGTCACGGTGCGCGCTGGGGATGGGCTGGTCCACCTGGTACACCACGATGTCCTCTCCTGAAGCGTCGAGGCTGGCGAGGTCGAGGTCGATGGTGTCCGGGACGAGGATTTTCACTGCGGCTCCATGGGTTCGAGGCGGTTTTGGCTCTTTCCCGAGGCTACAGCTTTGCCGGCGCCTGAGCTTTCCCGCGCTTCATCCCTAGCAATGTGACGCCGAGCACCCTATGGTTGTAGGACGTTCGACGTAGCACGTAACACGAACGTCCTGCTTGTATCCGAGAAAGGACCCTGGATTTGAGATCCTCATCCCCCGCACCGCTAGCCCGCTTGGTAGTGGCCGGAGCCCTTGGCGTTGGCCTGCTGGCCGGGCTGGGACTGCCTGCAACCGCCGCCCCCCTTCCGCCCACCGACCCCTCGGCCGCACCTGGGTCTTTCACCGAGGCCAACATCGCAGCGGACCGCACCGCTGCCAACTTCTTCTACCGGATCCCCGCCCTGACTTACCTGGGCAACAACGTGGTTCTTGCCGCCTGGGACGGACGTCCCGGCTCGGCCGCCGACGCGCCCAACCCGAACTCGATCGTCCAGCGGCGCAGCACCGACGGCGGCCGGACGTGGGGACCCGTGCAGGTCATTGCCGCCGGTCATGTGGGAGATGCCAGCGGGCCAAAGTATGGCTACAGCGACCCCTCCTACATTTACGACGCCGAGGCGAACAAGGTCTTCGCATTCTTCGTCTACTCCAAGGACCAGGGCTTCGGCGGCAGCCAGTTCGGCAACGACGACGCCGACCGGACGGTGATCTCTTCCGCGGTCATCGAGTCCTCCGATGGCGGACTCACCTGGAGTCAGCCCCGGCTCATTACCAACGTCACCAAGCCCGGCACCAGCAAGAGCAGCCCGGTTGCGGGGGATGTCCGTTCCAACTTCGCTTCCTCCGGCGAAGGTATCCAGCTCAAGTACGGCCCCTACAAAGGACGACTGATCCAGCAGTACGCCGGTGACGTCCGCCAGGCCGATGGCACCAACAAGATCCAGGCGTACAGCGTCTACTCGGATGACCACGGCGTGACGTGGAAGAAGGGTGCCAACGTCGGCGACCGGATGGATGAGAACAAGACCGTCGAGCTCTCCGATGGGCGGGTGCTCCTGAACTCCCGCGACAACGCCAACCAGGGTTACCGCAAGGTGGCCGTTTCCACCGACGGCGGAGCCACCTATGGCCCGGTCACGCAGGACACGGAGCTTCCGGATCCCGCCAACAACGGCTCCATCGCGCGGATGTTCCCGAATGCGGCGCAGGGTTCGGCGGATGCGAAGAAGCTCATTTTCACCAACGCCAATTCCAAGACCGGCCGGGAGAACGTCTCGGCGCGCGTGTCATGCGATGACGGTGCAACGTGGCCCGGTGTGCGGACCATCCGCTCCGGCTTCTCTGCCTACTCCACTGTTACCCGTCTGGAGGACGGCAAGTTCGGCGTTCTTTACGAGGGCAACTACACGGACAACATGCCCTTCGCTAAATTCGACGACGCCTGGCTGAACTACGCCTGCGCGCCGCTGTCCGTCGCCGCGGTCACCACTGCGCCGGGGGCTACCCAGCAGGTTGCCGTCACCGTGACCAACCAGGAAACCACCACGCTCAGCGGTGCCAACGCGACTATCCACACGCCAACAGGTTGGTCAGCCACCACGGTGCCTGTTCCTTCCCTGGCTCCAGGCGCCTCGGTCACCGTCAATGTGGCCCTGACGGCGCCTGCAAATGCCAGCGGCCCGCAGAACCTCAACGCAGCATTCACGACGACGGACGGCCGGGTTTCGCAGTACACCTTCACCGCCACGGTGCCGGTGGCGCCGCAGGTAGGCCTGACCATTACAGGGACGGCACCCACCCGCGATGTTGTCGCCAACCCGTACCAGGTGGGCGAGCAGCTCAGCTATTCGCTGAACGTCAAGAGCACCTCCAACGTCACAGCCAACTCGGTGCCACTTTCCGGGACGTTCGACTCCGGCTTCCTGCCGCCGTCGGCCCCCAACTGCCGGTACAACAACCTTGCCGCCGGTGCCAGCTACAACTGCACCACCGCCAAGCACGTGATCACGGCAGCGGACCTCGAGCGTGGCTACTTCGTCCCGGAGGCGAGCTTCAGCATCACCTCAAGCACGACGCCGTCACTCACCAAAACAGTGCCGTTCACAGGCGCTGCGGTCGCCTTGCGCGACGGGTTGGTAACGGCCGACATCAGCGGGGCGAGGGCCGACGTCGGACGTGACCTCGCAACCCAGCCCTATGCGGCAGGCGACCTTGTCCCGTACACGTTCACCGTCAAGAACACGAGCCCACTCACGGAGAAAGTAGTTCCTACGGCCGGCAACTTCAGCCCGTTCCTGCCTGAAGGCCCGGGCAACTGCCGCTACCTCTCCCTGGCGGCCGGGCAGGGCTACCAGTGCACGACACCACGCCATACCGTCACAACCCAGGAGGCCGCGCAGGGCTTCTTTGTTCCGGACACGACGTGGGAGGTCAGTGCCCCGGGTCAGAGCACCAAAACGTACCAGCTCAACGGGGGCGAGGTGGACCTCAAGGTCCGGGATGCCGCGCTTTCTGCAGCAGTCTCCGCCGAGTGGAAGGACGCGGACGGCGACCGCTTCGCCAGTGTCGGCGACCCCGTGACGTACACCTACACCGTGGGAAATGCGGGCAACGTGGACGTGAATGGGGTTGAAGCTCCCGCGGCCGGGATCTCGCTTGCTTCCCTTGCTGCCGGTGAAAGTGTGACCACGACGCGCGAGCATGTGCTGACGGCCGGCGACGTCGCTGCCGGGTCACTCGCTGCGGTGGCTTTCGAAGCGAGTGGGAACAATGGTTCCAAGGAGGTTGCAGCTGCGGCCGAGGCCGATGCCCTGGAATTGAAGGTCCAGCCTGCCCGGCCGTCGGAGGAACCGCAGCTGACGGTGCAGGACTTCGATGGCCAGACGGCTCCGTTCGACCTGGGGACCGCGGACAAATACCGCAACGGACAAAAGGTGGCTCTTGAGGGCCTGGAGTACGGACAGTGGTATTACGTGTACCTCAACAAGAACAGTTACCGTTTGGGCTGGATTTTCCCCACGACGGACAACACCGTGGAATTCATTCTTCCCTCGGACGTGAAGAATGGCCGGGATGATGTTGTGGTGCTCGATAAGGACGGCAAGCAGGTTTCCTTTGACCGCTTGCAGGTGACGCCCAAGGGCTGATTCTGGCGTGCGGGAACGGCAATGGGCCGCAGGGTTGATCTCTGCGGTCCGTTGCTGCTTTTTGTGACGGCACGCTGGGGCGTGACAAGACAAATTAATCAAAATGTGCTTTATGTCATATTCGGCTCTCACTAGATACTCTATGACTCGGCTGGTTGCGCGGTTTTGACAAGAACTGTCAAAGGTTCAACCATCTGAAAGTTGACAGGCCTTGGCGATGGAGCCCGGGCCTCCTCAGTGAAAGGTGCAACCACTCGTGAAATCACAAGGAAAGAGCTTCGTCAGAAGCGGGGGACTCCGGAAGGCCGCGGCGCTCGCCGTCGGCTTGCCGTTGCTTCTCTCGTCCATGGCGACGCCGGCCCAGGCAGCCCCAGCCCCGGCGGCGCCTGGAAACGTTGCAGGCGTGGCCAAGAAGAACCTTGACCCCGGCTCCTACAAGGACGGCCGCTACATGGTGGTCCTCGCCGAAAAGCCTGCGGCAACCTACGACGGCGGCACGGCGGGTCTTGCGCCCACCAAACCGGAAGAAGGCAAAAAGCTCGACGCCGACAGCGCCGAGGTGAAGCAGTACCAGCAGCACCTGCAAAAGAAGCAGCAGGAAGTCGCGCAGCAGGAAAACGTCACCATCAAGCGCGAGTTCACCACCGCCGTCAACGGTTTCAGTGCCAACCTCACAGCAGACCAGGCCATCAACCTGGCCAAGGATCCCAAGGTCCTGATGGTCGCGCCCGACACCCAGTACGCGCCGGACTACTCCACCACCGACTTCTTGAAGCTCAGCGGCCCCAACGGCACCTGGGCCACACAGTATGGTGGCCAGGAAAACGCAGGTAAGGGCACCGTCGTAGGCGTCATCGACACCGGCTACACGCCCTCGAACCCGTTCTTCGCCGGCGAGCCCGTCGGCCCGCTCGTGGGCAACCCCCAGGTGGGCGTCCCTTACCGCACCGCTGATGGCAAGATTGCCATGCTTAAGGCCGACGGCGACACTTTCGTCGGCGAATGCCAGCCGGGCACCGGAACAGGCGCCGACTACGACGGCAGTGCCTGCAACTCCAAGGTCCTGAGCACGCACTACTTTGCCGATGCCTTCCTGGAGACTGTCCCGCCGGCAAACCGTGCCCCGGAGGAAGTCATTTCCCCCGTAGACGTGGACAGCCACGGAACGCACACCGCCAGCACGGCGGCCGGCAACGGCAACGTCGACGCCGTTGTGGACGGCCGGAGCTTCGGAACCACCAGCGGCATCGCACCGGCCGCGAAGCTCTCCATCTACAAGGTTTGCTGGGAAGACACCGATCCTTCAACAGGTGGTTGCTACGGCTCCGCCTCGGTGGATGCGATTGAGCAGGCCATCCTGGACGGCGTGGACGTGCTGAACTACTCCATCTCCGGCTCCACCACCTCCACCACCGACCCCGTGTCCCTGGCGTTCCTGTCCGCGGCTTCCGCGGGGATCTTCGTGGCCACCTCGGCCGGCAACTCCGGTCCCACCGCCAGCACCGTCAACCACGGCGCTCCCTGGCTGACCACTGTTGCCGCGACGTCGTTCTCCCAGGAACTCCAAGGCACGGTGGAATTCTCCGATGGCAGTAAATTCCGCGGAGCGTCCATCATGAACCGCGAGGTGAGCGGGGCCGGCGTCGTGCTGTCCACCAATGCCGCCAGCGGCACCGGCAACGCAGCCCTCTGCGCCCCCGGTTCCCTGGACCCGGCCAAGGTGGCCGGCAAGGTTGTGGTGTGTGACCGCGGAGTCGTTGACCGCACTGCCAAGAGCGCCGAAGTCCTGCGCGGCGGTGGCGTCGGCATGATCCTGGTAAACCTGACGGAGTCGTCGCTGGACACGGACAAGCACGCCGTTCCCACCGTCCACGTGAACCCGCCCGCGACCCAGACCATCAAGGACAAGGTCACGGCAAACCCGGCCATCACCGTTTCCCTGGTCAACCGCGACACCACCGGTTTGCCGCTGGAAGCACAGCCGCAGATCGCCGGGTTCTCCTCGCGCGGGCCGCTGCTTGCCACCGACTCCGACCTGTTGAAGCCGGATGTCTCCGCACCCGGCGTCGCCATCCTCGCAGGTGTTTCCCCGATCGGAACCGGTGGAGACAACTTCGGCTTCCTCTCCGGAACCTCCATGGCTTCACCGCACGTGGCCGGCTTCGGCGCACTCATCCTGTCCAAGAACCCGCAGTGGTCCCCGGCCACGGTCAAGTCCGCGATGATGACCACCTCCGGCCCGGTCAAGCTGGCCAACGGAGCCGTCAACAAGGATGTCTTCGCTACCGGCGCCGGACAGGTTGATCCTGCAAAGGTCCTGAACCCGGGCCTGGTCTACGACGCCAGCACCGAGGACTACCTGAAGTTCATCCAGGGCACCGGAATGGACCTGGGCATGGAAGGGCTCGGCACCACAGCCGCGCGCGACATGAACGTTCCTTCCTTCGCACTGGGCAACCTGGCCGGAAAGATCGAGGTAACCCGTACCCTGACGGCACTGACCGCCGGCACGTACAGGGCCTCCGTCGACGTTCCCGGTGTCAACGTCAAGGTGACGCCGTCCGTGCTGACCTTTGGTGCTCCCGGTGAGAAGAAGACCTTCAAGGTCCAGTTCGAGAACAAGAACGCCGAACTCGGCAAGTTCGCCATGGGCTCGTTGAGCTGGCAGGGTGCCAACAAGACCGTCACCTCCCCGATCGCCGTCCGTCCCCAGTCCGTGATCGCGGACAAGGCGCTGGCGTTCACTGGAACCGGTCCCAACGGCTCGGGCACCATCAACATCACCTCCGGCACCAACCTGCCGGTGGGCGTGACCATTGACGGGCTGTCCAAGGCTGATTCGTCAGCCATCGAACTGGTCCCGGGCCCATTCGCCGGTGAGACGAACGCGTCCAACTACGTGAAGAAGGTAACCGTGGGCGAGGGCAGCGCCCTTGCAAAATTCTCGGTGATCTCCTCCGATGAGGCTGCTGACTTCGACATGTTGGTCCTCACGCCCTCAGGCCAGCAGCTTCCGGCCGCAACAGCATCGGCCAGCGAAACCCTGTCCGTGCCCAACCCGGCACCCGGCGATTACTACGTCTTTGCCAACCTCTACGCCAGCCCCAACAACCAGGCCACCAAGGCCACTGTCGATGCTGCCGTTCTGGGTGCCAACCAGGGCAACGCCAGTGTGACGCCGAATCCGATCCGCCTGCCCAACGGCAAGACGGGCCAGATCTCGCTGAACTGGAAGAACCTTGAACCCGGTTCCTACATTGGCCGCCTGACCTTCGCGGGAACCAGCGAGCCGAGCTTCGTCACGGTCCTGGTCAACCCCGGCGGGGCGGTAGTGGTCCCGGACGAGGAAGACCCCAAGAAGGACAAGAAGGACAAGAAACCGAAGGGCAAGATCCGCGCTGACGAGCCGACGCAGAGCAACAACGCCGGCTAAGTCCTTCCCGCACTAAGAACGCGGGGTCACTTATGGCCAGTTCGGGCATCCGTTATGGGCCATAAGTGACCCCGCGTTGCGTTTAAACGGCGCCCGTCGAGCCTCCGGTGTTGCCCAGCAGCGCCGACGCGGCCTTCCAGCGCGCAATCTCGCAGCCGTCGGTCCTGCTGAAGTGGCTGTGCACCTTGCGGCCACGGAACCAACCTGTCACTTCGGCCACCTGAGGGCCGCCGTACTGCTGGGTGCAGATCCGGTCCAGCCGTGGTTCCGGGAAGAAGATCTCCTCCCCGAACTGCTCGACGGCGGCAAGCGCCGCAGGCGCGTCCGGCAGGTTTGAGTCCACTGAGTCCGGGTCCGGCGAGAGGACGCCCCCGGTGGACCGAAGGTGGAAGACCCTGCTTTCAGCGTCAGGCGACTCCGTCAGTGTGACGGTGAGGTCGACGTCGTACTCGGTGGGGTTCGGGGAGACCATGGTGACCTTTCGCTGGTGGCGTCGGGTGCTCAGGCAGCCAGGCCGCTCAGCTCGTCCAAGAGCGGGCCTACTGCCTGGAGCACGCGGGCCCGCAGCTCCTGGGATTCGGCTGCGAAAGCCCGCTGGTATTCAACGTACTCGGCTTTGCCCTGCGGTGTCTCGATCCTGATGGGCGGGTAGCCCCATTCTTCGAGGTCGTAGGGCGACGCCTGCATGTCCATGGCACGGATCCGCCATGACAGTTCGAAGCAATCCATCACCAGCTCACTGGGCAACGCCGGAGCTAGCTTGTAGGCCCACTTGTAAAGGTCCATGTTGGCGTGCAGGCATCCTGGCTGTTCCATGGTCCGTTGGTTTTCGCGGGTGGGCGTGAGCTCGTTCAGGGGAACGGCGTCGGGAGTGTAAAAGCGGAAAGCGTCGAAGTGCGAGCAACGGATGCGGTTCTCTTCCACCACGGTGTCGGTGCCCTCGCCGCCGAGCCGCAGCTTCAGGTATTCGTGGCGCAGCTCGAACTTCTCCTGCCGGTACACCATGGCCCACTCATGCAGCCCGAAGCATCCGAACTGCGCAGGGCGCTTTGCCGTGCCGGACAGGATGATCCCAGCGAAGCGGACTGCTTCGGCGCGGTCGGCCAGGAAGCCGGCCCGGTCGAAGGTGACCGCAGGCGTGCCCGCAGGCAGCCCGATGGAGGCGAGCTCGCCGTCGTCGAGCGTGTGGTAAAACTTCCAGCCACTGCGTTCCATGGCCTGTGGGCCACTGAGGACCACACCATCCCCAGGGTGCCAGCGCAGCAACTGCCCTGGCTTCTGCGTGTAGTACGTGAAGAGGAAGTCCTCCACAGGGTGCTTCTTGCCTGCCGAACGCCGGACAAGGTACGGGTCCGAGTACTGCGCGACCCGGGCATGATGGGCGGCCTCCAGCCCAAGCCATTGCTCTGGGGGGAGGTGCCGCAGCCTAGAGCCCGCCATCGGATCCGAGAACACTCTTGGCGGCGTCCCACATGCCGATCTGGCAGCCATCAGTGCGGCTGAAGGCAGCGTTGACTTCCTTGCCGTCCACCGAGCCGGTCACCTTGGCAGTTGCGGGGCCGCCGTATTGCATGGTGCAGGCGCGGTCGGCCCGCGGGGGAGCGGGGCTCAGCATGGCTGGGTTGCTCTTGATCGCGGCACAGGCCTCGGCAGGGGACGGATGCTTGCTCTCCGCAGTGGGGTCGCCTCCGGAGCAGACCAGCGTGAAGTTTTGGGGCGATGCCTCGGGGGTTTCCAAGAGCGTGATGGACAGTTGGGCGTCGCCTGGACCGGCTGCGGCGGACGTGCTGCTGGGGGCCGGGCTGCTGCTCGGGCTGCTGGAGGCGGACGACGACGGCGATTGGCTGGTGCTGCCCGAAGTGCCTGGGGCGGAGGTGCTTGAGCATGCGGCGAGGCCGGCGACAGCAAGAACTGCCAGTAGGGGTCGGACAAATCGCAGGCGCATGGAATCTCCTAGGTTGCTCCCATTTTACGTGGCTCTGGCGGAGGTGCGCTGAGTGGCAGCAATAAGGCCGGTCATTGCCTGGTGGAGTTCGGCGACTTCTTCGCGCGTGAGCTGCAGGCGATCACGGATTTCGCCGGGTACCTCGGTGGCCTTGGCGCGGAGTGCCGCTCCCTTGTCAGTGAGTGTGATGGCAAGTGCGCGCTCGTTGCCCGCGACGCGCTCGCGGGTAATGAGCTGTGCCTCTTCCAGCCGCTTCAGCAGGGGCGAGAGCGTGGCGGGATCGTGGAGAAGGCTGTCGCTGATGTCCTTCAACGTCCGGGGGCTGCGCTCCCACAAGGCCAACATGACGAGGTACTGGGGATGCGTCAGTCCCAGCTTTTCGAGGACCGGCTTGTAGACGCCCACGACGCTCCGCGAGGCGACTGTCAGGGCGAAGCACAGCTGGCGTTCCAACAGGAGGTCGTCGGTTTCCTGCGTGGTTTCGCTGACGCTTGTCATTTGCTTCCTCCTGCTCGCTGCACTGACGAGGTTACACCTTTGAGTGGGTGGATTAGTTAGTGCACTAATTATTAGCGTACTATGAAGGTATTGAACCGTCGAACACCGAGGAGTCGATCAGCGTGGCAAAGGAATCCTTCACCCGGAAATTCATGCGCGCAACGGGGAAGTTCCGTGTCATTTTTGGACCGGCGCACAGCAGCTCCCTCGACCACGAGATGACCGAGGCGAACCGGAAGCTGCTCGCCCAGCGCCAGGCTGAAACCCAGCAGTGGGAAACCATCCGCCGCCCCGATGGCAGCACCTACGTGGTTCCCCGGAACCCCGAGGACAAGTCCCTGCGCTAAACCCGGCCCCCGCCGTCGGGATTGATCCGGCCCCCGCCGTCGAGTTGGCATTTGATGACAGTCCTGCGGGCCCGGACTGTCATTAAATGCCAACTCGGCGGTGCCTTGTTTGGAGCCTTTTTGGGCCTCCCGGCGTAAAATTGCCTCACTGAAGGGCGCGCGCTCCTTCTGTCTCCAGCACGGGAGGAGGTGGAAGAACATGGGACGCAAATTGGATAGCTTCCAGCATGTGACCGAGCGGTTGCAATACGTCTTTGGGCCGGCAACCCGCGGCGATACGGATGCTCCGGTGGTGCATAAGCATGACGATTTCGAAACCGCTTCTGAGGAAGATCTCAAGAATTTCGATATCGAGACCGACTCTGAAGGCCATCACTACGCTGTGCGGAACAATGATCCCGGCGCGACATCCACTGACTACTCCCTGTGAGAGACCCTGTTGCGGTAATAATCAGCATGCTTATTATATGAATGCACCATGCACGCGAAAGCCGCAGCTTAAGGGGGCAGTCACATGAGTTTTCACGATGATGCCGCAAGAATGCCGGTCGGGCCGGACCGCGAGGAGCGCGCAGCGCCGCCGCCGCCGCTTGCCTCAAGCACCAGGCCGACGCGGACCGCGGCGCTGTGGGTGGCGGTTGCCGTAGGCCTGGTGGTCTTGGTGATGCTGATCATTTTCTTTGTCCAGAACCAAGACATGACCACCGTCCGCTTCTTCGGGCTGGAGGGGACACTGGCTCTGGGCACCACGCTGTTTATCGCAGCGGTGGGTGGGGGAGTCCTGGTAGCCCTTGCCGGCGGCGCGAGGATCCTCCAGTTGAGGATCGCCGACCATCGGCGCCGGAAGATTCCCGGCGGGCCAGGAGCAGCACCTTAGATTAACTGCGGAAGGACCGGAGCGTGGCTCCGGTCCTTCCGCAATTTAATCCGGACAGCGGCACTCCCTGACGACGTTCAGTCCGCCGGGGTGGTGGGTCGTCTTAGCCTTCGCAGTCGGTGCAGTAGGCGACGCCATCTTTTTCGCGCGCAATCTGCGAGCGGTGACGGACCAGGAAGCACGAGTTACAGGTGAACTCGTCGTTTGCCTGCGGGATGACCTGAATAACCAGTTCCTCGGCGACAATTTCGCCGCCGGGGCCGTTGGCGTCAAGGCCGTCGGTTTCGTCCAGTTCCAGCACGACGCTCTTGGCCGTGGGGGCGCTGGCAGATTGAAGAGCCTGGAGGGACTGCTCCTGGTTCTCTTTTACATCGGTACGGAGTTCGTCGTAATCGGCTGCCACTTTTTAAATGCCTCTTCGTGTTAGGGGGTTACCGGGTATGCAACGTACAGCATGCCATGAAAATTCCATACCATACCCCAGTTCTACAGCTTGTGGCGAAAACCACGTCGGTGACGCCCCAAAAAGCCGTCAACCGCGCCATTTCACCCCTGTATTAACGCAGATCAACGTCCTAAGACTGTAATTCGTTCACCGAGGGCGGAAGGACCCGCGAAGGAGCGCAGTGGACTCCACCGCGGAAGTCCCCGTCCCAAGGCGGGACGGGGACTTCCGGGAAGGTAAACCTCGACGGCGGTGACCGTCGCCAAAGTGCCTTAGCGGCCGGTGCCGCCGTAGACGGTCGCCTCGGCTTCGCCGTCGAGCTCGAACGCATTGTGGATGGCGCGTACGGCATCATCCAGGGCGTCAGCGCTCGTGACGACGGAGATACGGATCTCCGAGGTGGAGATCATGTCGATGTTGATGCCGGCGTCGGAGAGTGCCTTGAAGAAGGTGGCCGAGACGCCCGGGTGCGAACGCATTCCTGCGCCGATGAGGGAGAGCTTGCCCACGTGTTCGTTGTACTCGATGCTCTCGAAACCGATCTGCCCCTCAGCGGCACGCAGGGCGGCCAGTGCGTCGGCGCCTTCGACGATGGGGAGGGTGAACGAAATGTCCGTGCGGCCGGTGCCGTGGGTGGACACGTTCTGGACGATCATGTCGATGTTCGAGTGGGCATCGGCGATCACCTGGAAGATTGCGGCAGCCTTGCCGGGAATATCCGGGACGCCCACAACGGTGACCTTGGCTTCGGACCGGTCGTGCGCAACGCCGGAGATGATTGGCTGCTCCAAGGCAACTCCCTCTTGAATCGTGAACTTTTCGTCGGCGCCCGGGATGACCCAGGTGCCTTCCTTGTGGCTGAATGAAGAACGGACGTGCAGGGGCACACCGAAGCGGCGCGCGTACTCCACGCACCGGAGGTGGAGGATCTTGGCGCCGGAAGCGGCCAGTTCCAGCATTTCCTCGCTGGAAATGCGGTCGATCTTTTGGGCCGAGGACACCACGCGGGGGTCGGCGGTGTAGATGCCGTCAACGTCCGTGTAGATTTCGCAAACGTCCGCTTCCAAGGCTGCAGCCAACGCGACGGCGGTGGTGTCTGAACCGCCGCGGCCGAGGGTGGTGATTTCGTTGGTGCTGCGGCTCATGCCCTGGAAACCCGCGACGATGGCGATGTGCCCCTTGTCCAGGGCCGTGCGGATGCGGTGGGGATCGACGTCGATAATCCGCGCCTTGCCGTGGATACCGTCGGTAATCATGCCGGCCTGGGAGCCCGTGAAGGACTGCGCCGAGGCGCCGAACTTGTTGATCGCCATGGCGAGCAATGCCATGGAAATGCGCTCACCGGCGGACAGCAACATGTCCATCTCACGGGCGGGCGCGGAGTCCGTGACCTGTCCGGCCAGGTCCAGAAGTTCATCAGTTGTGTCGCCCATTGCTGAGACAACCACCACAACCTCGTTGCCGGCCTTCTGCGCATCCACGACGCGCTGTGCGACCCGCTTGATGCCGTCAGCATCGGCAACCGAGGAGCCGCCGAACTTTTGGACGATCAGCTGCTTGGTAATGGCTGCCCCGCCTGCGAGCTCGTCGATCTTCACTTCGGTAGTGGGCATAGTCATGCGCGCACCCTCACTGCATCAATAGGGTTCGAACGCGGCATGCTGAATTCCAAATTGGAGCACGCCTGCGTAGCTTATTTGCCCAGTTTATCGCCGGGCGCAGTGCTGGCAGGAATTGTGACCACATACCGGCCGGAGCATCCCGTCCACGGCCCCGGAGCCGTCACCAACCAGAGGTGGCTGGTCCACCCTTGAACGGTCCCACAATCCGCCCCGTGATCCACCCGCCGTAGAAGCCGCCTTCCTGGAAAGTCACCTGCTCGCCGTCGACTTCGCAGGAATCCATGTGCGCGGGGTAAAGCGCTACCCGGCCACTCAGGGCCTCATACCCGCGGGCCGGATGCGGGTAGGTCCAGCCTCCTCGCGGAACGACGACGCCGCTCACGACGTCGAAGTAGCTTGCCTCGCCCTTGAATTCGCAGAAAGTGGTGCCCTCGGTGGGGAGCAGCACGTCCGCCGGGAAGGCTTCCATGGGCAGGTAGTACACGGGCGGGTGGCTTGTCTCCAGAACGCGTACGGAGTCGGTTGTATCAACGATCACCTGGCCGCCGAGCCGGACCACAATCCTTTCCGAACTTGGTTCAACCCGCGGCGGGCGGGGGTAATCCCACACGGATTCCTGCCCGGGTTTGGGCTTTATGGGCCGGGGGCGCTTGGTACCGGGGAACCCGGGGAAAGGGGCCATGTGACCATGGTGCCACCTTCTTCCGGAAACGGATGTTGGTACTGGCCTTCCCGGCGTACCATCCACCTCATGAGGTCTGCGAGTGGCGATGGTCCGCGTTCCTGAACATCGGGACCCGGATGCCGGCTGGGATGAAACCGGATACGAGGTCATCGGAGGTGGGCTGGTAGACGATCAGCCGCGTGTGGCCTCCCGGGACGACGACTCCGATCCGATGCTGGACACTCCATTCGCGGAGGCAGTCCGGGCTGCCTGGCGGGAAGCTGAAAAGTCCTTCACATCGTGGTTGTTTTGGTTCTCGTGCTGCATGGGCGTTGCGCTTTCGTGGGGAGGGGCGGCGCTCCTGTACGCTTCGGCGCAGCTGAATGGCTGGGTCCGGGACGAGCTGCCCTTGGCCACGTTCATCGTCACCGCGCTCCTCTTGGCTTTCGCGGCCGCGGTGCTGGGAGTCAGCTGGGGATTCCGCCAGAGTCCTGGAAGCCTCCCAATCACGCTACTGACGGGGGCCATGCGGGGATGCGCCTTGGCTGCACCGGCCGCGCTGGTCCTGATAGTCGTGGGCAGCAGTTTCGGTGGGCCGATCGCGCTGGCGGGTGCCGCCGTCGTCGTGATTGTCCTCGAAGTGGCGCTGTTCGGGCTCCTTGGGGCCGGTACGCGCGCCTGCTTCGCGGCGAAGGCCCCCGGCGTTGCCCTGGCTGCAGTGCTGGTGGCCTTCTTCTGCGTGGGAAATGTGGTGCTCACCGTCCTGTTGCTGCCTGGGACGTCGGATGTGGCCGCCGCCTCAGTTCCTGTGAACATGCAGCGCGATGACGCCGGGAGGGTAACTTCCTATGAGTGCGTTGGCGATCTCCACCCGGTGGAGGTGGCACACACAGACAGGGTTGCCTGGCTGGCTGCTTCCAATCCGGCGTTGTTGCTGGGCAGCGTCGGGGCAGGATTCGTTCCGCCTGACGACGACGCCGCTTGGGTGCTGTCCGGGTTGCAGTTCGCGGTCGACGGGCCCTCCGCGGAGGTCCCTTGCCTCAACGGTGTGGCGAGTGACGGGCTGCCGCCGGCCATGCCCGTGGCCCTGATGGGGTTTGCGATGCAGGCCGGCGTCGCTGTCCTGGTTGCGCTCCTGGGACGTTGGCTGGCGTCCCGTAGGGCGGCCGCCGCCTCCGGGGCTTGAAGGCTAAAGCAGGGCGTTCCGTCGGCCTTCGAAGGCGCGGCCCAAGGTGACCTCGTCGGCGTACTCCAGGTCTCCGCCGACGGGCAGCCCCGAAGCCAGCCGCGTCACGGCGACACCGATCGACTTGAGCATCCGGGCCAGGTACGTGGCCGTCGCTTCGCCTTCAAGGTTGGGGTCCGTGGCGATAATGATTTCCTGGATGGCGCCGTCATTGAGGCGGGTAAGGAGTTCGCGGATACGCAGCTGCTCGGGGCCGATGCCGGCGATGGGGTTGATGGCCCCACCGAGCACGTGGTACCGGCCACGGAACGACCGCGTCCGTTCCACGGCCAGTACGTCCTTGGACTCCTCCACCACGCAAATCACCGACGGATCACGACGCGGATCGCGGCAGATATTGCACGTTTCCTGCTCGGTGACGTTGAAGCAGACGGAGCAGAACTTCACGCGTTCCTTGACGGTGGTGATCGCCGTGACCAGGCGTTTCATGTCCTCGGGGTCGGCCTCCAGAATGTGGAACGCCAGGCGCTGCGCTGATTTCGGGCCCACGCCGGGGAGGCGGCCGAGCTCGTCAATCAGCTCCTGAACTGCACCTTCGTACACAATGTCCTCGTTTGTTTGAAATCAATGCTGGAGTCAGCGGGTTTGCAGTGGAGAACCGTCCAAGGCGCGCTCTTCGATCAGCTTCCCGCCCAGAATACGCTCGACGGCAGCCCGCCCAAAGACCCTCGATTCCTCGATGGTTTCGTCCTCCGGGCTTGGAATATCTTCCGGCGCGGCAACCGGGGCCGCTTGCGTCCGGACGGGTGCCTGGACGCGCCCTGCCTGGGCTTCGGGGCTGTTGGTCAGCCGTTGGTACAGGCTCTGACGGCCGTTGGAATTGCCCGACGGCGCGTCCTCCTCGAGCGTGGCAACGGAACCGTGCGCTTCGTCGGGTTGCGTCGCCAAGGAAGGCCAGGTGGGGATGGGGCTGGGCTGGCCGGTTACGGGTGCCGGGGCGCTGCTTTCGGCGGCGGCTTGGGTACCTGGCCAGCTCGACGCCGGTGCGACGTCCCAGCTGGAGCTTGGGTTCTGCTCGGCGTTGGTTGGGTGACCGTAGGATGCGGTTGCCGTCTCCGGGACCTGGGCTGCGGCGGGCTCGTACTCGGGGGCGGCCACTGACGGTGTGGGGGCTTCCTCGGGGGTTGACCTTGCCTTGCCCACGTTGGATTCGCTTCCGACCACCCACGTGCCTGGGGCCTGCTCTACTGCGCGGGACCACGGGTCGTCGGACGGTATGGGCACGGCGGGGGCTGTAGGTGTGACGGGTGCTCCAGCTGTGCCGGGTGCCTGCGCCCGTGCTGATGACGCAGCCGGACCGGTTGCAGGGGAAGCCTGGGGGTACCCGTGAGACGCAGTTCCCCGGCCATAGCCGGTCGGTGGCTCCCAATCAGCCGGTGGTTCTTCATCCAACGGCGGGGCGTCCTCGTCCAATGGCGGTCCCCAGTCGTCATCGGGGTAGGAATAGTCGCCATCGGAAGCGGCCGAAGCGGCCGAAGCGGCGGGTGCGGCCGCTGCGGGAGCTGCTGCTGCGGGTGCTGGGGCAGAAGGCGCTGCGGGCGTTGCCTGGTTGGCGGGCAGGGGACGTGCGGCACCCCGGATTGTCGGGGACGCTGCAGTGGAAGAGGCCTGGACCTCTGCGTGGCTCGGTTCCGCTGGCGCTGGGGCCACTGGTGCCGCAGGCGCCAAACCCCATGCGGAGTCAACCGCCGACACCTGTGCCGGGGCTGATACCTGCACCGGGGCCGATGACTCAGCCGCCGACGAGTCAACAGGAGTGCCCGGTGTGGATGGGGCAGCCGGGGTTTCCCGGCTAGTAGGCGCTTTTGGGTTTGGCTCAGAGCTCGCTGAGCTGTTGCCGCCAGCCACTGCGACGATCTGGCAGTCAATGCCGATGGTCTTGTGGATTGCTTGGCGTAGGTTCTCGGAATGGTCTGCGCGTCCAAAAGCACCGGCAAGGCCGCCGGTAGTGAACGCGAGGGTAAGCACCTGTCCGTCGAACTGGGCGACCTGTGCGTTGGGCTCAACGAGTGCCCACGTACTGCGCTTGATCTTGGTCAGTGTCTGCAACACGTCCGGCCACGCCCGGCGAAGGGCCTCGACGTCGCCGCCACCTGCGGGAGCGGGGCCCGGAGCCGCAGCTGCCGGTGCCGCGGCAGGGGTTGCCTGCGGAGCCGCGTGCTCTGTCGGTTGGGTGGCCCGCTGCTGAACGGCGTCCTGCTTGGCGGGTGCCTGCTGTGCCGGAGCCTGTTGGGGAGCGGCTACTTGGGCCGTGCGGTCGGCGGCAGGGCGATCCTCGACTGGCCAGTCGTTGGTCGAAACGCGCGGGGCTGTCAGCCCTTCGCGTGCTGCGGCATCGGTAGACGGCGCCTGGGCAGGAGCGGCCGATGGGGCAGCACCAGCAGAAGCCGGGCTTGCTTCGGTACGAGTGCCCGCAACCTCCGGAACCGATGCTGCTGCTTGGGCGGGAGCTGCAGCGGGCGCCGCCTGTGCCGGCGCAGCAGCAGAAGGAGCTGCCGCCGTCGGGACCGCAGCAGCAGGCGCCGTTGCAGCAGCGATCGGTGTACCGGCGTCGCCCGCGTAATTCAGGCGACGTTCCACGCGGTCAATCCGCGCTGCAATTCCGCGCTCCGTTTGCTCGGAGCTCGGCAGCAGAATGCGGGCGCACAGCAGCTCAAGGTGCAGCCGCGGTGACGTGGCACCGGTCATCTCCGTAAGGGCGGTGTTGGTGACGTCGGCAGCGCGTGAGAGTTCAGCAGCACCCAGGTTGGTGGCTTGGTTGCGCATCCGGGCGATCTGGTCCTCGGGCATTCCGCGGAGGATCGCCTGGGCACTTTCGGGCATGGCCTGGACGATGATGAGATCGCGGAACCGCTCCAGGAGGTCTTCGACGAAGCGTCGGGGATCGTGGCCGGTTTGTATGACCCGGTCAACTGCCCGGAAGACCGTGGCGGCATCGGCGGCCGCAACGGCGTCGACGATGTCATCGAGCAGGGACGCGTGGGTGTAGCCGAGCAGCGCCACCGCGAGTTCGTAGTCCAAACCGTTGGGGCCGGCGCCCGCCATGAGCTGGTCGAGCACCGAAAGGGTGTCACGGACAGAGCCGCCGCCGGCGCGGATCACCAGGGAGAGCACACCCGGGGCGACAGGAACGTTTTCCTGCCTGCAGAGCAGCTCAAGGTACTGCATGAGCGGCTCCGGCGGCACCAACCGGAAGGGGTAGTGGTGCGTGCGGGAGCGGATGGTGCCGATGACCTTGTCCGGCTCCGTGGTGGCGAAGATGAACTTGATGTGTTCCGGCGGCTCTTCGACGATCTTGAGGAGCGCATTGAAGCCGGCCGACGTGACCATGTGGGCCTCGTCGATGATGAAGATCTTGTAGCGGTCGCGGACCGGGGCGAACGTAGCACGCTCGCGGAGGTCGCGGGCATCGTCCACACCACCGTGGCTGGCGGCGTCGATCTCGATCACGTCCAGCGAACCCGAACCGCCGCGGGCCAGTTCGACGCAGCTGGGGCACGTGCCGCAGGGGGTGTCAGTGGGGCCCTCGGCGCAATTCAGGCAGCGTGCAAGGATGCGGGCGGAGGTGGTCTTGCCGCAGCCGCGCGGGCCGGAGAAGAGGTAGGCGTGGTTCACGCGGTTCTTCCGGAGCGCCGTCATCAGCGGCTCCGTGACGTGTTCCTGCCCGATAACGTCCGCGAAAGAGTCCGGGCGGTACCTTCGATACAGGGCAGTTGTAACAGTCACAAGTGAAACCTACCTATAGGGACTGACATTTAAATAAGAGACCCCTCATGCACCCGCCAGAGCCCATCTACCCTTGCTACCTTCCGGTCCTGGGGGAGTTCAACAGGATGACGCCACATGAGGGGCCGTCGACAAGCTTACCCGAACTTGGTTCGCCGTTCGAATCGGACTCAGCCGGTGTGGAAAACGCTCGACGGCGGGTGGTTGTGCCGGCTTTTATGTCGGGGCCTGCTGGTAGACACATTGATACTTGCCACATTCGTCGGAGAGGTCTGCAACTGTGAAGTGTCATGGGTAGCGGTGATTGGTTGGACCCTCGCAGTGTCTCCGGGGAGATACACAAAGATGTACTCGCCGTTGTTCGACTGTTGGCTGAGTCGGGGTGGCGGTTGAGACGCCAGGGTCACAAGTTCTATTTGTACTGCCCTTGTGGGCCGACCGGAGCCCAGCTGAGGGTTGACGGTACGCCGAAGAACGCAACGCTACGCGCCAAGGTTCTATTGCGGGACGCTCGCCGATGCCCGGGGCAGCACGATCTTCTAAGGAGTCGACGATAACTGTTGTCACTTGTCAACAGGTTCGATAGTGTGAGGCTATGACAATGGACCGGACGTTTGAGGTACGCCTCCGCCTCAAGGCGCTCTCAGAAGAGGTTGAGGACTCGCTGGTGGAGTATCTGGGCGCCCTTGTGTCGCGGTTTTCCGGGGTTCCTTACGTGACGATTTTTCAGGACGCCACTAGCGGCTTGGAGGCTGCCCACCGCCTTTTGGGGCGAGTTAAGGATTTCGGATGTGAGGTCGTTTCCGTAGATCCGGACTTTGTAACCCGGACCGAGATTGCTGAACGGCTGGGTGCGTCCCGGCAGGCTGTGTCGCATTGGGTCTCCGGGCAGCGCCAGGCGGAATTCCCGTTTCCGCTTCCCGCCATTCAGGCCGGCATCTCACTATGGTGCTGGTCGGACGTTGTTGACTGGGCCCGGGCCTCGAAACACCTCGCCGACGAAGAGGATGTCTCACTTTTGTCGGCTGACGAGATTGCTGTTGTTAATGGGGAGTTGGCGGCCGGTCGAACGCCCGTATTCGCTTGAGGGCTGTGGGTCTCACCGCCACCCACTAACCGGCCACGTCATGAAAGCCGGTTCCTCGTAGGGGTGCGCCGCCCGCAGGGCCAGCACTACGCCGTCGAGCGCTGCTTCCCCAACCACGCACTCAGCGCGGATTTCCGGCACCTGCTCCTCTATCCCCACCTCTCCTATGAACGGCTGGGCGCCGGGCTGGGGAGTGAACCGGCCAGTGCCTGGGGAAGTGTAAAAACAGTGGGAGTAGTCGCCGATCCGACCCGCGCCTGCGTCTCCCATGGCCAACAGAACTTCTTCGATATGCGTCTCCGGGACGTAAACCACCAGTGCATGAAGCTGCGTCATGCAGACATCTTGTCACCAAATTTGGCTACAAAGCGGTCTCAACCATTGCAAAAGAAGGAACAGCGGCGGACCATGTTTATGTACACCGATTGGGGCAATCTCAAGGTTGTGAGCTGCGGGGCCTGGGGGCGAGGGGCCGGACCCGGTAGCTCAACGGTAGTGCCGCAAGAATGGGCGCGTTGGGGGCGTCCATTTTTCCGTTAAGGGGACCTTCTTCGCGCGTGCCAGGCAGTGCCGATTTCCCTCGATTACACGATGCCGAAATTCTCGGGTACAGTAGTATCTGCTTTCGAATCGAAAGCAAGGAGAATTCGCCTAGCGGCCTATGGCGCACGCCTGGAACGCGTGTTGGGTTAACGCCCTCGGGGGTTCAAATCCCCCATTCTCCGCGTTTGGTCCCAGTCTTCGGACTGGGGCCTTTTGCGTTCCTAGGAAGCTACCTCGGCGTCCGCTTGCTGCTCCGCATCCTGCTGCTGCGCTTCGGCCACCCGCTCCAAGACCTCGCGGCACGCTGCGGTTGCCGGGTGGATCCTGCCCGCGGTCCTGGTGGAAGTGAAGACGGTTCGCTTGGGCAGACCCGGAAGATCCAGCAGTTGGACTGTCCGGCTCCGGCCCGTCCAGACGAGGTCCGGCATGAGGGCCACGGCATTGCCCGATTCGATGAGTCGGATTTGCGCTTGGAGGTCGGCGGTTTCGTAGCGCACGTCCGGTTCGAAGCCGGCCGATCGGCATGCCTGCTCGGCCCAGTGGCGGGAAGCAGCACCCCTCGGCTCCATGACCCACGGCATGGACGCGGTGTCCGCGAGTGAGGAAACAGTCTCCCCGCCCAACCCGACCGGGGGAGTGGCCAGGCGAATGGCATCGCTGGTCAGCGTGACGCGGTCCAACCCGCTGTGGTGCGGCGCAGCATGTCCGGGGTACTGCTCGGCCACCACCAGATCGAAGTCCCGCGCCCACGTTTCGTAGAGGGCTGTCTCCGGTTCACGCTGGGTCATTTCCACCCGCACTTCCGGGTACTCCTGGCGCATGATGCTGAGGAAGCCGGGCAGAAGCGCCAGTGCGGCTGATTGGAAGACGGCCAGCCTGACTGTTCCCGTCACCATGGACAAGGAAGCGGCGAGTTCGGTTTCGGCCCGCTCCAGGGTCTCCAGCAGCGCCGCGGTGTGGGCGACCAGGATCTCTGCCTGCGGCGTGAGCTGCACCCGGCGTCCGGCCTTGCGCAGCAGTTCCACCCCGGCTTCCTTCTCCAGGAGCGTCAATTGCTGGGACACGGACGAGGGGCTGTACTGCATCGCGTCGGCCACTTCGGCGAGGGTGCCGCGGATCTTCAATTCGTGCAGCAAACGCAGCCTGCGGACGTCCAGCACGATGGCCTCCAAAGGTTCGGGATGGGTAATGAATATTCGTCAGAAAAGATCGCTTTTCCTAATGAGATTGTAGATCCATACTGATGGAAACAAACAAACTTCTCCGTCTTAGAAGGAGCCCCCATGACCAGCACCCTCCCGGATGCCACAGCCCCGCGCACCCAGGATTCCGGGCAGTTCGATGCTTTGGCCCACGAAGCCATTGCCTTGGTCCGCCACTGGTTGACCGAAGCCAGCAAGATTCCCGTCGACGTGTCCGCCCAGCGCCTCGCCGGCGTCCTGAAGGACCCGAACGGCCTGGAATTCACGGTTGGATTCGTCGACGGCGTCATCCGCCCCGAGGATCTGTCGGTTGCCGGCCGTAAGCTCGCTGAGCTCGCCCCCAAGGTGCCCAAGTTCCTGCCTTGGTACATGCGCAGCGCTGTCCGCGTAGGCGGAGTCATGGCTCCAATCCTCCCGCAGGTGGTCATCCCGATCGCCCGGCGCGTTCTCCGCGAAATGGTGGGCCACCTGATTGTTGATGCCACGGACGCCAAGCTTGGCCCGGCGATCGCGAAGATCAAGCAGGACGGCGTGCACCTGAACGTGAACCTCCTCGGCGAAGCCGTCCTGGGGGAGCACGAAGCACAGCGCCGCCTGGAAGGCACGCTGAAGCTCCTGGCCCGCGACGACGTCGACTATGTCTCCATCAAGGAGTCCTCCACCGTCGCACCACACTCGCCGTGGGCCTTCGACGAAGCCGTCGACCACGTTGTGGAAAAGCTCACCCCGCTCTACCGCCTCGCAGCATCCTTCCCCAAGCCCAAGTTCATCAACCTGGACATGGAGGAATACAAGGACCTCAGCATGACCATCGCGGTATTCAAGCGCATCCTGGACATGCCCGAATTCAAGAACCTCGAGGCCGGCATCGTCCTCCAGGCCTACCTCCCCGACGCCCTCGGCGCCATGCAGGAACTGCAGGAGTGGGCCACGGCCCGCCGCGCCCAGGGTGGCGCACCCATCAAGGTCCGCGTGGTCAAGGGTGCCAACCTTCCCATGGAGCAGGTTGAGGCCTCGCTGCACGATTGGCCGCTGGCAACGTGGGGCACCAAGCAGGACTCGGATACCAGCTACAAGAACGTCATCAACTACGCCCTCACCCCGGAGCACGTTGACGCTGTCCGGATCGGCGTCGCCGGCCACAACCTCTTCGACGTCGCGTTCGCCTGGCTCCTTGCCAAGCAGCGCGGGATTGCCGGTCAGGGACAGAAAGCGATCGAATTCGAGATGCTCCTGGGCATGGCAACCGGCCAGGCAACGGCTGTCCGCAAGGACGTCGGCAGCCTCCTGCTCTACACGCCGGTGGTCCACCCGGGCGAGTTCGACGTCGCCATCGCCTACCTGATCCGCCGCCTGGAAGAGGGCGCAAGCCAGGAAAACTTCATGTCCGCGGTCTTCGAGCTGAGCGAAAACGAAGCCCTGTTCAAGCGCGAGCAGCAGCGCTTCCTGAACTCCCTGGCCAACATGAAGGACGAGGTTCCGGCCCCCAACCGCCAGCAGGACCGCCGCCTCCCGGCTGAGCCCGCGCCGACCGAGGGCTTCCGCAACACCCCGGACACCGACCCCGCCCTGCCGGCAAACCGTGCTTGGGGCCGTGACATCCTGGGGCGCATCCCCGGTTCCACTGCGGGCAACAAGATCGTGGAGTCCACCAAGGTCTCCGACGCCGCCACGCTTGAGCAGATCATCACGACGGCGGTCGAAGCCGGCAAGGCATGGGGCGCCCGCCCCGCCGCGGAGCGTGCAGCCATCCTGCACCGCGCCGGTGAAGTCCTTGAGGCCCGCCGCGCCGAGCTCCTGGAGGTCATGGCTTCCGAAACCGGCAAGACCATCGACCAGGGTGACCCCGAAGTCAGTGAAGCAATCGACTTCGCGCACTACTACGCCGAGCGCGCCAAGGACCTGGAAACGGTCGACGGCGCCACGTTCGTCCCGGCCAACCTCACCGTCGTGACACCCCCGTGGAACTTCCCGGTGGCGATCCCCGCTGGTTCGACCCTCGCGGCACTGGCCTCAGGTTCCGCCGTCGTCATCAAGCCTGCCAAGCAGGCCCGTCGCTCCGGTTCCGTCATGGTGGATGCCCTCTGGGAAGCCGGCGTGCCGAAGGACGTGCTGGCACTCGTCCAGCTCGAAGAGCGTGACCTCGGTACCCAGCTGGTCTCGCACCCCAGCGTTGACCGCGTCATCCTGACCGGTGGCTACGAAACGGCAGAGCTGTTCCGTTCCTTCCGCCAGGATCTGCCTCTGCTCGCGGAGACTTCCGGTAAGAACGCGATCATCGTGACCCCGAGCGCCGACCTTGACCTCGCCGCGAAGGACGTTGTGTACTCCGCGTTTGGACATGCAGGACAGAAGTGCTCCGCTGCGTCCCTGGTGATCCTGGTCGGTTCGGTGGCCAAGTCCGCCCGCTTCCACAACCAGCTCATCGACGCCGCCCGCTCCCTGACCGTGGGCTACCCGGAAAACGCCACCACGCAGATGGGCCCGATCATTGAGCCCGCCAACGGCAAACTCCTCAACGCCCTCACCACCCTGGGCGACGGCGAAACGTGGGCCATCAAGCCCGAGCGCCTCGACGAGACCGGCCGTCTGTGGTCCCCGGGCATCCGTTCGGGCGTCAAGCGCGGTTCCTACTTCCACCTCACCGAGTTCTTCGGCCCGGTCCTCGGCGTCATGACCGCGGAGACCCTTGAGGAAGCAATCGCCATCCAGAATGAGATCGAGTACGGCCTGACCGCCGGCCTGCACTCCCTGGACTCCGCAGAAATGGGTGTCTGGCTGGACAAGATCCAGGCCGGAAACCTGTACGTCAACCGCGGGATCACCGGTGCGATCGTGCAGCGCCAGCCGTTCGGTGGGTGGAAGAAATCGGCTGTCGGTGCCGGAACCAAGGCTGGTGGACCGAACTACCTGATCGGCCTGGGCAGCTGGGTTCCTGCTGAAGCCAAGGCCAAGCGGGGTACCGTCCTTGAAGGTGCAGCCTCGCAGATCCTCGCCGCGGCCAAGTCCGCAGACGTCACCGCCGAGGAATACGGGACCCTTCAGCAGTCGCTCTTCAGCGATGCCGAGGCTTGGGCAACCGAGTTCGGAACCCGCAAGGACGTCTCGGCCCTGACCGCCGAGCGCAACGTCTTCCGCTACCGCCCCTTGCCCGTGACTGTCCGTCTCTCCGAAGGCGAGCGGCTCGCCGAGCTGCTGCGCGTTGTGGCAGCCGGTGCTGTGGCCGGCTCGAAGCTCTCAGTGAGCTCCGCCGTCGTCCTTCCTGACGCTGTGGTGACCGCGTTCGCCGGTCTTGGCATCAACGTGCGGATCGAGGACGACGCCGCGTGGCTGGCCCGGGCGGCATCGTTCGACGGCGGCCGCATCCGCCTGATCGGTGGCGACTTCGCCGCGCTGAGCGCAGCGATGGGTGGGCGTCCCGACGTCGCGGTCTACCACGGCGCCGTGACCCAGGCCGGCCGGATCGAGATGCTCCCGTTCCTTCGCGAGCAGGCAGTGTCCATCACGGCCCACCGCTTCGGCACTCCGAACCACCTCTCGGACCAGCTGATCTAGCGTCCCGCTTCAACGACTGAAAGCCAGCCCTTCGGCGCAACCCTCACTATTTGGGTCCGCGCCGAGGGGTTGGCTTTCTGCATTCCAGTCAGGCGTCCGCGTAGCCCAGCCGTTGCAACCTGCGTCGTGCCGCTTGTTCGCTGGGTCCATGGGATCCGAGGGCGAGCCGGACCATGGCCAGCACAACCCTCGCGGCCGTGATCACCGGCAAGGGGACAGGGCCGAACCGCGGACGTTGAAGGCCCAGCAAGTCCCTGTATTTTGGCTCAAGACTGGCGATGGCTGCCCCGAAAAGGATGCTGTAGCCGGGCTTGAGGAGGGGGCTCAGGGGCGGATGTTGAATGAACGAGACTGTCTCGGCCAGCCGTTCATCAGCCCGCAGAATCCCGGAGGCGTACCAGCCTTCCAACTCCTCCCGGACCTCTGCTTCGGTGAGGGGCGGGTCCTGCACTCCCATCAGCTGCCCGGCCGCTGCCCATTCGCGGACGTAGGCATCAGCTCCGCCGGGGATCGAAACGCCCCAGATCCGGTTGGCCGTCAGGAACGAGTCTGCATAGGTCACGTGGACCCAGCGGAGGAGCTCGGGATCGTTGGCGGCGTACTCATGAACCGCGCCGTTCCCATCTACGTAGGTGCCGCGGACGCGTTCGTGGATCCTGCGTACGACGGCGGTGGCAGACTCGGCCGCTTCGGTTGATCCATAGGTCACCGTGAAAATCCACCGCACCGTGTTGGCCAGGCGGCCCAAAGGATCCTTCTGGAAACCGGAGTGCTCATAGACGCCGGCCAGCGCGCCGGGGTGGAGGGCCTGCATCAGCAGCACCCTGATCCCCGCCACGATGGTGGCAACGTGACCATGCACCGCCCAGACGGCCGACCCCGGAAGGTGGTATCCGGCGTCGTTCCCTTCCGCCAAGCGCGGCACCCACTCAGGCGGCGTCCCCGATGTCCCGGTGAACGTGCGCTGGAGTTCGTGGCGGTACTCGGTGAGGTAGTTCCTCATGCATCCTATGAGACCGCACATCCGCCACACCGTACAGAGGGGGTTAGCTGGTGGCGCGCCGTCGCGAAGGCGCGGCCGCCACCAGCAGGGCGGCGATTGCGACGGCGGCACTCAGGATGAGTCCCGGACGGTACTGTTCCAGCATGGCTTGGGCGCTGACGGTACCGGCCGCTTGGCCGTGGCCAGCGACCAAGGCCGTGGTGACGGCGAGGACCAAAGCGGCACCAACCTGCGTGCTGGTCTGGATGAGCCCTGCGGCCAGGCCTTGCTCGGAATCCTTGATGCCTGCCGTCGCCTGCACGTTGATGGACGGGAAGGCCAGGGCGAAACCGATGCCTAGAAGGACCACCGAGGGCAGGACGTCCAGCGCGTAGTTCGGGCTGGTGCCCACCCTGAGGAAGAGGACGTAGCCCAATCCAAGTGCGGTGAGGCCAGTGAGGATCAGCTGCGTGGCTCCGAATTTCTCAATGAGCCGGTCAGCGAACGGTGCGCTGGTGGCCACCAGCAGGCCGGCGGGCAGCAAGGCCAACGCCATTCCAAGAGGAGTCCAGCCGAGCACGGACTGCAGGAACATGGTGACGATGAACTGGAAGCTCAGGTAGGAACCGAAGAGCCCCACTGCGCTCAAGTTGGCCCGCGCAACCCAGCCTTCCTTGAGGATGCCGAAGCGGATGAGCGGGTGCTTGACCTTGTTTTCGATGATCGCGAAGGCTGCCAGCACTGCAGCAGAAACTGCGAATCCGGCGATTGTTGCCACAGATCCCCAGCCCTGCTCAGGTGCTGAAACCAAGGTGTACACCAGGCCAAGCATGCCCAAGGCGAGCGTCACGGCGCCCCAGATGTCGTGCCCGCTGTTTTCCGCGGACGGCTTGTCCTTGGGGATGAATTTCATGCCCAGCAGGACCACGATCACGGCGATCGGCACGGATACCAGGAACGTCCAGCGCCAGCTCAGGCTGGTCATCAGGCCGCCGACCACCAGGCCCAGGGAGAACCCGCTGGCGCCGAACGTAGTGAAGATGGAGAGTGCCTTGTTGCGCTCGCGGCCCTCGGCAAAGTTCGTGGTGATGATGGAGAAGCCGGTGGGTGCGGTGAAGGCGGCTGCCAGGCCCTTGACAAAGCGGGTGGCGATCAGGATTGCGGGGTCGTCCACCAGGCCGCCGAGGAGCGACGCGGCTGCGAACACGGTCAAGGCAATGAGGAAGATACGACGGCGGCCCAACAGGTCCGCGAGCCGTCCACCAAGGAGCAGGAGGCTTCCATAACCCAGGACGTAGGCGGAGACGATCCACTGCAGGGAATCGGTTCCGAGGTGGAGTTCCTGTCCGATGGAGGGCAAAGCCACGCCGACCATGGAGACATCCAGCCCATCGAGGGCAAGGACGGTGCAGACAACCATCAGAAGAAGCCACTGGGCCCGCGTCCAGCGGACCACTGTTGACGCTGTTGCCAAGGGTTGCTCGACAGAGGTTTTGAGGGTGGTGGGTGAGGTCATGCGATCAATCTATATGACGCGTCATTCAATGACAAGGAATATGACGCGGAATCTTATGACGTGGATTTTAATGCCCTTATGGCCTAGGATAGGGGCATGGCAACGACGCGTGACCGCCAGCTGGAAGACCGGGAATTGGTTGAGCAGTGGCGCGACATCCAGAGCTCCTACTTCCGTACCGCCGGAGCAATCGACCGCGCCCTTGAGGCCAAGTTCGATATCGGGCTGAACGAGTTCGAGATCCTGGACCTCGTGGCCGAAAGCGAAGAGTCGTCGTGCCGCATGAAGTCGTTGGGGGAGCGGACACCCATGACCCAGAGCGCCGTGTCCAAAGTGGTGGACCGCCTCGAAAAAGCGGGCTTGGTGACCCGGCAGACCTGTGCCGAAGACCGTCGTTCGCTGTTCTTGGAACTGACCGAGGCCGGCCGCGAGCTTCACTCAACGGCCGCCGTCGAACACCGCGCGCTGCTGAAGCAAAACCTGGGCTGACGGGCACCTGACAAACCTCAAGACATCTTGAGCAAAAACTGATCCAACCTTTCGCTGTGCAGCCCCCGGGAAGCCTTTATTTCTGCTTCAATTCCCGCAAGAATGGTGCTTGCACGCCAGGCTGGGGTTTGGTGCCGCTGGCTTTGGGGAGTGTTTGTGGGCAAGCATCATGAAACAGACCGGGCGATTGACCTGATCCGCACCGAAAAATTCCGTCGCGTTCTTATCGCCGGATGCCTTGCGGTCTTGGCTTTCTTCGCTTTCGGCTTCCAACCGCTGACGGCCCTTCCGGCAGGATCAGTGAATCCGGTGACAGCCCAAGGTGTCGTCGGACCCACGGCGTTGGGGAGCCTGACCCCGCCGGAAGCCGAAACAATGGTCATCGACCCCACCCAGGCACCCCCTGAGCAACTGCCCGGAACGCCCATGGTCTTCTTTGACCGGGCGATGGTCCGGACAGTCAGCAAAGATGGTTCTACTGGCTTGACGGTTGCCTCGGCCGGGATGTCCCGTCCCCCTGCGGGCAGCCTGTACGCGCCCCTTGAAGTACTCAACCCAAGCTCGCCCTACGGCTACCGCTACAGCCCGCTGACGGGCCTCGCCGGCGAGTTCCACTGGGGCCAGGACTACGCGGCCCCCTGCGGAACACGGGTCTACGCAGCCGACGCCGGTGTCGTCCGCGCCGTTGGTTGGCACATCTGGGGCGGCGGCAACCGTGTGGAAATTGAGCACGGCAACGGCCTGGTCACCACCTACAACCACCTGCAGGACATCGGTGTCACACAGGGGCAGTCGGTCCGCGTTGGCGAAGTCATCGCCGAAGTCGGCACCACTGGCTGGTCCACGGGTTGCCACCTTCACTTTGAGACCATCGTCAACGGCCTCCACACCAACCCGAACGGCTGGACGTATCTGCCCATCAAGCAGGTTGATCCGCTGCAAACCATGACTTTCGTGAACTACCAGCCGGGAGTCGGCACGGGCAGCTCCGCGCCGCAGTGGGCAGTGCCCGTGGCCGACGGCACCAACCGCGCCGTCATCGGCGGCGAGCACGAAGAAGAAGTCGCACCGCCGGTCGTGGTACCGCCCGTCACTTCGGTGGACACGCCCGGCCCGGTTGTCACGACACCACCTCAAACCACGACGCCGGTGCCCTCACCGTCCGTGACGGTCACCCCGACGCCGACGGTCACGCCCACCCCGAGCGTCACGCCCACCCCGACGCCGACAGTCACTCCGACGCCGACAGTCACCCCAACGCCGAGCGTCACTCCGGTGCCTACCACGGCTCCCGGGACCACGGCTCCTGCGACCACGGTTCCGGTGGCGCCACCCGTGCAGACCCCGCCTGTCCAGGCGCCGACGGTCGAGGCTCCTGCCGTCCAGGCACCAACCGTCCAGTCCGCCGTCGCGCCGCCGCCGGCCGCCGTCGTCGAACCGCCCGCACCGGTCGCTCCGGCGCCAGTGGTGGTCGAACCCGCGCCAGTAGTGGCGCCAACGGTGACGCAGCCTGTTGCGCCAGCCCCGGCCCCCGTAGCCCCGGCACCCGCGCCGACACCCGTGGCGGTCCTGCCGTCGGCCCTTCCGGTTGTGACGCTCCCGCCCGGCTATATCCTCATCGCTCCGGACCTGGTCCAGAGGCCGGACGGCGTGATCGTACCGCTGTCCACGCTCATCCTTCCTGCGCCCTAAAACGCCAAAAAGCCGGGCGTTCTCGCGGCCCCAAGCCAGCTCCCGTAAGCTCGATGGCGGCGATCCCGCCAGCCGACGACGTCAGGAAGCGAATCCGATGACCAGCCTCTACAGCATTCCCATCACCTTCAACGACGGCTCCGAAGGCGACTTCGGCCGGTTCGAAGGCAAAGCGGTGATGGTGGTCAACGTCGCTTCCAAGTGTGGCTACACCCGCCAATACGCTGGCCTGGAAGAGCTGTACGGCAAATACCGCGGGCAGGGGCTGGAAATCCTCGGCGTGCCCTGCAACCAATTCGGCGGCCAGGAACCGGGCGCCGATGAGGAAATCGCCGAATTCTGCGAACGGAATTTCGGCGTCACCTTCCCGTTGACCAGCAAAGCGAACGTCCTCGGCAAGGAGCAGCACCCCCTGTTCGCCGAGCTGACCCGGGACGACGACGGCCAGCCGGTCAAGGTGAAATGGAACTTCGAGGCGTTCGTCATTAACCGTTCAGGCGAACTCGTAGGACGGTTCCCATCCGCAGTGGAGCCTGACTCCGAAGACCTGTTGAAAGCAGTGGAAGAAGCGTTGGCGTAAGCCGGCAGAGCTGAAAGGGAGAAAGTAATTTTCCAACATTCCGCCGGGAGTTAGCCGGTTGTTGGCTTTCTGTCTGGTTGGATTGGACCTACTGGGGTTGACACGGGAGGCGCCGTCTCCCACCAAACGCTAAGGCAGCTATGGAGTTCATCGAGGCCGAATATCCCAAACCAGGTCATGTGCTGCTGCACTTGAGCGATCTTCACCTGGTGGGTGGTCCGGGCACGCTCTATGGCTCTGTGGACAGCTCTGCCAGGCTGCAGGAGATCTGCGACCAGATTGTCGCTTCCAGGCTCAAGCCCGAAGCCATCATTTTTACCGGAGACCTCGCGGACCGGGGCGAGCTGGAAGCTTACAAGCGTCTCCGGGACATGATCGAACCGGTGTGCGATTCGCTGGGAGCCAAGGCCATCTGGGCCATGGGTAACCACGACGACCGGGCGAACTTCCGCTCCGCCTTCGCCGATGCCTCAGAGGCCAGCAAGCCCGAAGACCCGGTAGACCGCAGCTACTTTATCAACGGGCTTCGGATCATCACCCTGGACACCACGGTTCCGGGCTACCACTATGGTCAATTGTCGGAGTCGCAGCTGGACTGGCTGGCAGCTGAACTGGCCACACCGGCGCCCGACGGAACCATCCTCGCACTGCACCACCCGCCGGTTCCCTGCGTGCAGGACCTCGCGGTCCTGGTGGAGCTGCGCGGCCAAGCCGCACTGGCCGCCGTCGTCCGTAATACGGATGTCCGCACCATCCTGGGTGGCCACCTGCACTATTCGACGACGGCGAGCTTCGCCGGCATCCCGGTCTCGGTCGCCTCGGCCACCTGTTACACGCAGGATCTCGGGGTACGCGCAGGAGGGCAGCGGGGACGCGACGGCGCCCAGTCCTACAACATGATCCACGTGTACGAACACACCATCGTCCACTCGGTGGTCCCCTTGTCCGGCGGCGTCACCGTGGGCGAGCCGGTGGACGCGGAGGAAGTACAGCGTCGACTGGCAGCCGCAGGTATCCGCATCCCACGCGAGTCCCGGGTGGGCGCGCACACCTCACCCGGTACCTTGACGTCGTCGCTGCCTCTTATTTCTCCCAGGGTGCCTTGACGGGGAAGTACTTCTCCAGGAAGTCGGTTACCAGTTCGGCGCGTTCATCCGCCTCGACCTCCGGGAAGCTGCCATCGTTCAGGCAGAAGAAGTCCATGTGGCGCTTGGCCAGTAGCTTGGGCAGGTAGTGCAGTCCGGCCCACATGGTCGAATCCACATAGCGGACCTTGGCGGCCGTCTGGGTGACTGCGCGGCCCGTGAGCAGGGCGTAGTAGTGGTAGAACGAGTTCGTGACCGAGATGTTGTCCGCGGCGCGGAAGCGGCTGGCTGCGGTCTTGGCGAACTCGGCCGGGAATTCCTCCTCCATCTGGGCCACTACGCTGCGCCGCAACGGAGCAGCGGTGTGCTCCAGGTGCCGGGTGGTGATGCGGCCGAAGCGTTCCCAGAGGAGCTTGCGGTTGACCCGGGCCGCGTTCTCGAAGCCACTGCGCTCGGCATCGTTCTCGCCCAGGCCGATGCGGGTGTCCGCTTCGATGAACTTGGTAATGCCGCCGGGAGTGAAGAACATGTCCGGTCCTACGGGACGGCCGAAGAACATGTCGTCGTTGGAGTACAGGAAGTGCTCGGACAGGCCCTCGATGTGGTGCAGCTGGCATTCCACAGCCTGCGAATTGTGGGTGGGCAGGACGGAGGGATCGGCGAAGAATTCCTCGCTCCGCACGATCGTCACGGACGGGTGGTCGGCCAGCCATTCCGGAGCGGGAGAGTCCGTGGCGATAAAGATCCGACGGATCCATGGCGCGAACATGTGCACCGAACGAAGGGCATATTTCAGCTCGTTGATCTGCCGGAACCGTGCCTCGTGGTCGTCGCCTTCGCCAAGGACGGCGCCGGCCTGCTGGGCGCGGCGGCGTGCAATGTACTCCGGGTCGCTGCCATCAACCCACGAAAAGACGATGTCGATGTCGAAGGCAATGTCGCTGGCGTGGTCGGCGAACATGTTCTCGATGGTGGGCCAGGTGAGGCCATGCCGCTGCACGGTTCCACGGACGGCGTCCTGCCGCAGGAGTGTCCGGCGCGTCAACGAGTTCTCCACCGGGAGTTCCAGGTGGTCGCCCTCGAACCTCCACAGCTCGAGCTGGACACCCAGCGCCGGGCCGTACCAGAGACCGCCGCCGACTTCGACCCGGGGCCGGTAGAGGCGGAAGATCCGGGCCTTCCGGTTGGCCGAGAGCTCGCCGTCGGCTACCAGCACGGACGTCTTCTTCCTGGCATCCACTGTCATGGCGTAGAAGGGTTCATTTCGGAACGCGTCAACAAGGGCGTCCCTGACGTCCTTGCGGGCCTCCCAATCGACGGCGATCACGGGCCGCTCATCATTGCCGCGCACCAGGATGAAATCGATGCCTGCGGCATCCAGGGCTGCCCGAACCGCCAGGAGATCGGAAACCATGGCCTGTTGCGGTGTGAGGTCGGCGTTGACCAGGGCGTACCGCCCGCGGTGACGGACGACGTCGGACCTGTGCCTGAGATGCGCGACGACGGCAGGCGAGACCGCCTCCGCAATCGTGTCCTCTTCGACAGATGGGCTGCCGTGGTAAATCGGATCGACCTGTGCTTGTGTGATGGCTGTTTCTCCGGGATCGTCGGTGGTGCGTGTGTCAGTGGTGGTGAAGCTCTAGATGGCCAGGGCCCCGCGCCAGCTGCGGAGAAAGGCTCCGCCGGCGTCGTCGTGGATCACGTCGTCGGCAAGATCCAGGTCCGCGGCGGTCAGGATGGCGTACGGCTTCACCGGCACGCCGTCCGCAGGCCGGACATCCACGTGCTTCACGTCGTGGTCGTTGTGGTGCAGCCAGTCTGCCATGGCGTAGTCCGTGCGGGAATCTCCGACGGTGCGCCAGGAGCGCGGCGTAATGCCCTGGGCGGCCAGCAGCTCCACTGCGCGGCTTGCTCCGAGGTCCTTGCCGAGCCGGACGGACTCGATGTCCGTGGAGATGATGGTGGGATCCAGGCGGTAGTCGGCGGTGTCGTCGGAGCCGGGAGCATGGTGGTCCAGGATGGCGGCGTTGAGCCCGTGCTGTTCCATGATGCCCAGCGCGTCGGCGTCGAACAGCTTCTGCTCAGCCAGGTAATCTGCGCTGGCCACATCCAGGTGTTGCTCCACGGAGACCATGGCGCGCTTTGTCTCGTCGAAGAACATGTGCGCCGAGTAATCCTCCGCCACGAGCCTGCGGATGTCGTCACCGTAGGCCTTGGGGACGGCGAGTTCGTGGTCCACGTGGATGGGGCCGGCCCCTTCAGCGGTGTAGCTGAACCAGACGGCGCCCTTCTCGCAAATCGCGTGGATCACTGTATTGGCGGGCATACCCGCGGCAATCATGGGTTCCATGACCTGCTGGGCTATGAAGGCGTCGGAACGGCCGGTGTTGAAGATGACCGGAATGCCGGCCGAGGCGAGGGCCACCAGATCAGCGATGATGTCCGGCTTGACATCGCGCGTCACGGGGCTGGCGATGGGGCCATCGACATCCAGCAGCAAAGCCAGTTCGGGCTCAGTGCGGGCAGCGGTCCGGTCGGTACCTTGGAGCGGTTGGGTCATGCCCCTATTCTGTCAGTCCCGCAGAGTCCCCACACAGCTGTGACGTTCGACGACGATTAGTCACCTTTTGGCTACAACCTGCCTGTGCCGCGGGTCACAAGTTCCGTTAGGGCGGCATCTTCCATAGGCTTGCAGGGTGATCTTCAAAGCTGTGGGCGAGGGACGCCCGTACCCCGACCATGGATACACCGCGCCCAGGGACTGGGCGGCACTGCCACCGCGCCCTGTGCGGTTGGATGACCTGGTCACCACCAAACGGACCTTGGACCTGGAAGCGTTGCTGGCTGAAGACTCCACCTTCTTTGGAGATTTGTTCCCGCACGTGGTCCAGTACCAGGGCGTGATGTACCTCGAGGATGGCCTCCATCGCGCGGTCCGCACGGCGCTGCACCAGAGGACCGCAATCCACGCACGTGTATTGGTGATCGATGGCTAGGGTGTCCGGGCCGGACCAGATCGAGTCCCGGGCAAAAAAACGTAAGCGTCCCAAGGATGTGACGCAGTTGCACGGCCATCACGTGGTGACAGGGCCGGAGCTCAGGGCAACGTTTGCCGATGACGCACCGGTCCGACGCGGCAGCTTCGGGCGCCGCTTGTTCCACGGAATTGTCCTGGTCTTGCTACTGGGCGTGATAGCGGCCGGTGCCGTGGGTGCCTGGGCCATCATGAACGGCGTCATCAAGGTGCCGACGGCGATTGCCAGCAAAGCGCCCTCAAGCCTCTGCCCTTCCGCGACGTTTGACTACGTGCCCAACGAGACCGTCCAGCTCAACGTCCTAAATGCCACCTCGCGCAGCGGGCTCGCGGCGACGGTGGCTGACCAGTTCACCGCACGTGGCTACAAAGTAGCTTCCATCGGGAACAGTGACACCGCCTACTCCGGTATTGGCGTGGTGGTTTCCGGCGTCAAGGGCCAAGCGGCTGCCTTCAACATCCAGCGCAACCTTGCCGGCACTGACTACTTCCAGGACAACAGGGAAGACGAGTCGGTGGATGTGATCATTACACCGGGCTATGAGGGCCTGGTGGAGCCACAATTGGTGGACCAGACTCCCGGCAAGCTCATGTGCCCGCGCGAGGAACTGCGGATCGCCGACAACTCCAAGTGGCCCATCATTCCAACGAGGCCCGCCGGCTGACACACCGGGCGCTTACCGCCACTCAAAGTGGCGGGCGATGGTGGTTTCAGGCCGTTGCTGTTGCGCTGGCCAGCAGGATCGGCCTGCCCGCTTCATCGAAGCGTGCACCGGCTCCGAGCTGGATAAAGCGCACGGTTTGGGCGGTTTGCGCCTCTTGCGCGGCAAGAAGCCCGACGTCGGAGGTTGCGGACGGCGCGGAAGTGTCGCCGTCGGGCGTCCGGTTGCGTCGCGCGGCGCTGGCCGACAGCGTTCCGTGGATGAGGCGCGCGAGCTGGGCGACATCGGTGTCCGGAAGGTAACCCTGCTGCACCCCATCCTGGAGGATGTCCTGGAGCAGGGCATTGAGCTCACCCACGTGGTCTGCGAGCTTGGCGAAGGAACCGGGGGAGAGGACGGCGGCCATTGCCGGCCCTGGAGGCAGGTGGCGGCGGCTGAGGTCCTCCACCTGCGCCCGGACGTAGAGTGCCAGGCGATCCACCGGGTTGTGGAGCGCGGCCAGTGAGTCGCGGAGGTCCACGAGGAATCTCTCGGTCTCATCCAGGGCATAGGCGATGAGGAGCTGCTCCATGTCCGCGTAGTAGTTGTAGACCGCGGTCCGGCCCACGCCCGCGTGGCGGGCAACATCGGTCATGGTCAGTCCGGGCAGGCCATGGGTGAAGAGGAGCTCGCCAAAGGCGGTGAGAATCCGACGTTGGGTCTCGGCGCGTTGGGCAGCGTTCGTGGCGGCCGTGATCCTGGGCATATAGACACTTTACAGCGATCTGTCAGCAAACCGGGTCACGGCGCGAAAGCTGCCCAACCGGGCGGTAACATCGTGGAAAACCGGGAAACCGGAGAACCGGAAAACTTGCAGCAAGGGGGCGTCTTGCGCGCAACGGTCAAGGACGTGGCGCGCCGCGCGGGGGTCTCACCCAAAACGGTCTCGAATGTCATGAATGGAATCGTCCCGGTGAGCGGACCTACGCGGCTCAGGGTTGAACGGGCCATGCAGGAGCTGGACTACGTCCCGAATCTTTCGGCGCGGGGACTCCGAAACGGCCGCTCAGGCGTCATCGGCTTGGCCCTGCCGAACCTGGGCACACCGTTCTCCGCGGAGCTCGCCCAAAGTGTCGTCGAGCTGGCCCACGCGCAAGGTTGGAGCGTGCAGATCGAGGAGACGGGTTCCGATCCGCATCGTGAGCACGAGCTGATGACCCGCGCTCGCGCCAATTTGATCGACGGCCTGATTCTCAACCCGGTGGTGCTTGATGAGAGTGCCGTGCGGGTGGGGGTGGCACTGCCTCCGGTGGTCTTGCTGGGTGAAGTCTCCCAGGAGCTGGCCGACCGCGTTTTCGTGGACAGCTTTGCCGCGGCCCGTGACATGACCCTGGCGCTCGCCCGGCCCGGCCGCCGCCGCATCGCGGTCCTGGGCATTAACCGGGGAAGGAAATCCGCCACTGCCATTCAGCGCACGCAAGGATATGAGGCAGCCCTGCAGTCCCTGGGCATCCCGCGGGATGAGTCGCTGATGATCGCCTGTGAAGAATGGACCCCGGCCTCAGCAGCGGAGTCACTGATGCGGTACCTCGACAGCAACCCGCTGCCGGAGGCGATCTTCTGCTTCACCGACTCGATGGCCCTGGGCGCCCTGAATGCCCTGTGGAAGCGGGGAGTCCGCGTTCCGGAGGACATTGCCGTGGCGGGTTTTGACGACATCGCTGACGGCCGCTTCGCCGTGCCGCCCCTCAGTACGGTGTCCGTGGACAAGAGGGCGATTGCCGCCGAGGCACTCCGCCTGCTCACTGAGCGCATGGCCGACAGGGATCACCCGCAGCGCGTTGTGTCTGTTCCCTACACCATCGAAGAGCGGGACAGCAGCCGCTGACGTTGCGCCAGCAGTCACTGAGATTGCTCAATAAGTAAAATTGTTCGCGCTAACAATTTCTCTTGCCCTGCCTATTACAACGATGTAATGTGAGAGCTGCGTCACCCCGGGGCCACCTTTTACCCACGCGAGGAGACGTACCGGAGCCGGACTTCAGTGCAGCAGTGTGTTTCCTTTCAGCGGACCCTTCCAAAGGAGTGACGGGTGAAGCAGTTTGAATCATTGACCGGGAGAAGTATGTCCCGGAGACAGCTCTTGACGGGCTCGGCGCTGCTTGGCGGCGGGCTCTTGGCCACCGGCCTCACAGGCTGTGGCGGCGCAGCAGGAGCCGCATCCACGCCGACCATCAATTTCTGGCATCTCCTCTCCGGAGGAGACGGCACCAAGATGCAGGCCATGATCGCCAACGCCAACAACGGGAATCCGGGCTTCAAGGTCCACCCCACGGTGTTGGCCTGGGGTGCGCCGTACTACACCAAGCTCGCCATGGCATCGGCGGGCGGCCGTCCGCCGGAAGTGGCCATCATGCACGCAAGCCGAGTACCCGGATATGCTCCCGGTGGCCTCATTGAGCCCTGGGATCTGGGCCTGCTGGCGGAGAACGGCATCACCCCGGAGAACTTTGCGCCGCGCATCTGGGAAAAGAGCCAACAAAACGGAAAAGTGTTCTCCCTGGCACTGGATTCCCACCCTTTCATCATGTTCTACAACACCGATATCGCGGGCAAGGCAGGATTGCTGGAAAGCAATGGCCAGCTGCGCGACGTGAGCTCGCCGGCGGAGTTCAAGGCCGTGGCCCTGGAGATGCAGAAGGTCACCAAATCCCATGGTTTGTCCTTCGGCTACCTGAACCTTGGCTCACAGATGTGGCGCCTGTTCTACACGCTCTACAAGCAGCACGGTGCCGAGATTGTCCTGACTCCGGGCCAACCCATGCAGGCAAACCGGGACGCAGCCGTAGAGTCACTGGAGTTCATGGCGTCGCTCTTCGACGACACCATCGCGGCCAAAGGCAACGACATCAACACCGGCATCGCCGAGTTCGTCCGTGGCGACTCGGGCATGCTCTTCAGCGGTGGCTGGGAACTGCCCACCATGAAAAAGGCAAAGCTGCCCGTTGACGCGCTCACCATTCCCACCCTGTACGGGACGCCGGCTTCCTACGCCGATTCGCACTCGTTCGTCCTTCCGCGGCAGCTCGCTGTTGACGAGGAAAAGCGCAGGGATGCTTACAAGTTCGTCAGCGACATCCTCAAAGGCTCGTTGTCGTGGGCCGAGGCAGGTCATATCCCGGCGTACCAGCCCGTGGTGCAGTCACAGGCCTACAAGGAACTCACCCCGCAGGTCCATTACGCCAACGCCGCAGAGATCATTTCCTACGACCCCGAGGCCTGGTTCAGTGGATCGGGCTCGGACTGGCAGAACTACTTCGCCGAGTTCATCCAGAACGTGCTGCTGGGACGCAGCAAGGCACAGGACGGATGGGACGGCTTCGTAGGCCGCACCAACGACCTTCTATCACGGCCCAACCCGGTCTGACCGGCACACCCGCACACCGAGCGACAAAGGAGTCATTCATGAGTTCCTCTACTGTGTCCCGGCAGACCAGCCAAGCACGGACAACAACTGCACCCGGTAGCAAGACCGGCCCCTCCCTGCGCAGGAGCAGGGACAACGTGAGCGGATGGGCCTTCGCAGCCCCGTTCCTCGTCTTCTTCCTGGTGTTCCTCGTCTGGCCCATTTTCTACGGGTTCTACATGAGCCTTACGGGCAAGTCCCTTACCGGCGCCAACGACGCCCTCATTGGTTTTTCCAACTACTCCGAGGCCTTTGCCGATGCCGGGATGTGGCGTTCCCTGGGCAACACGCTCTACTTCACGGTGATCAGCACAGTGCCGTTGGTGCTGGTTGCGCTGGTCATGGCCGCGCTGTTGAACATCGGCCTCCCGGCCCAGTGGCTCTGGCGGCTTTCCTACTTTGCCCCGTTCCTCCTGGCGTCCACGGTTGTGTCCCTGTTCTTCGTCTGGATGTACAACCCGCAGCTTGGCCTGATCAACGATTTCCTGTCCAAGTTCGGCATCCCCAAGGTCGGCTGGCTCAACGACCCCAACGTGGCCATGTGGTCCATCGTGATCGCAACGCTTTGGTGGACGGTGGGGTTCAACTTCCTTCTCTACCTGGCGGCCATGCAGAACATCCCTGCCCAGCACTACGAAGCGGCCTCGCTGGACGGTGCCGGCGCGTGGAGGCAGTTCTTCTCCATCACGCTGCCGCAGCTCACGCCCACCACCGTGATGATCGTGCTTCTGCAGATCCTTGCTTCGCTGAAGGTCTTTGACCAGATCTACCAGATGACCTCCGGCGGCCCGGGTGGATCCACCCGTCCGGTGGTCCAGTACATCTTCGAAACCGGGTTCACCGGGTACCGGCTGGGGTACTCCGCAGCCATCTCCTACATCTTCTTCGGACTGATCGTGCTGGTTTCCGCCTTGCAGTTCGTCGTCACCCGTCGCAGGAGCGCATAGCCATGGCAAATACAACCCTCACCCGTTCCCTCCCACGTACCGGTCCCGGCCAGGTCATGCGTCAGCCACGCAAGAAGCTGACCGTAGGCAAGATCGCAGCGGTGGTGGTGGCTGCCGTCCTCGCAGTCCTCTGGTTGGTTCCCTTCGCCTGGGCGACTGTCACCGCCTTCAAATCCGAAGCGGATGCCTCGGCGTCGAAAGTCAGCTGGATCCCGCCGTCGGGCTTTACGTTCGATGCTTTCGCAAGCGTGTTCCAAGCCGGCAACATCCCGCTGTGGACGTGGAATTCGCTGTACACCTCGGCGGCCATCACCTTCATCACCCTGGTGATCTCCGCCTTGGTTGCCTACGCACTGTCCAGGATCGAGTTCAAGGGCAAGAAGGTGCTGATGATGGCCATCATCGCCAGCATCATCGTGCCGCCACCGGTGCTCATGATCCCGCTCTTCTACCAGATGCTTGCGTTCAAGATGATCGATACGCCGTGGGCCATCGTGCTGCCGCAGGTCATCCATCCTGCCATGGTGTTTGTCCTCAAGAGGTTCTTCGACCAGATTCCGCATGAGCTCGAGGAAGCGGCAGTCATGGACGGGGCGAGCCGGCTCAGGATTTTCCTCCAGATCATCCTGCCGTTGTCCCGGCCGATCCTGGCCGCCGTCGCGATCTTTGTGTTCATCGGCGCGTGGAACAACTTCCTGTGGCCGTTCATCTCCACCAACGACGACGGTCTGCTGACCCTTCCCGTGGGTCTGCAAACCATCAAGAGCGCCTACGGCGTGCAGTATGCGCAGAACATGGCGTCGGCACTGCTGGCCGCGCTGCCCCTGATCGTCGTCTTCCTGTTCTTCCAGCGCCAGATCATCAAGGGCATCTCCACCACCGGCCTCGCCGGAACCTGACCGATACCAACCGCCTACAAACAGTTTCAGAACACAACCAAGGAGATTCATGTCCCGCGCACGCATCACCCTCGACCGCGACTTCACGGTTGGAGAAGTACCCCGCCGCCTCTTCGGCTCCTTCGTGGAGCACATGGGCCGCTGCGTCTACACCGGAATCTACGAGCCCGGGCACCCCGAAGCGGACGAGCACGGCTTCCGCCAGGATGTCCTCAAGCTGGTCAAGGAACTCGGTGCCACCGTCATCCGGTACCCCGGCGGCAACTTCGTCTCGGGCTACAACTGGGAAGACGGAATCGGCCCGCGCGAAAACAGGCCCCGCCGCCTGGACGGCGCCTGGCACACGGTCGAGACCAACGCCTTTGGCCTGCATGAATTCGTGGACTGGTCCAGGCAGGCCGGCACCGAAATCATGGAAGCCATCAACCTGGGCACCAAGGGAGTGGAAGAGGCCCGCGCCATCGTGGAGTACTCCAACCATCCTTCAGGCACCTACTGGTCGGATCTGCGCGCCAAGAACGGCCATAAAGACCCGTTCGACATCAAACTCTGGTGCCTCGGCAACGAGATGGACGGACCGTGGCAGATCGGGCACAAGACGGCCGACGAATACGGCCGCCTCGCCCAGGAAGCCGCCAAGGCCATGCGCTACGTGGATCCGTCCATTGAACTCGTGGCCTGCGGAAGCTCAAAATCCGCGATGCCCACGTTCGGCGAGTGGGAGCAGACTGTCCTCACGCACACCTTCGACGAGGTCGACTACGTTTCCCTCCACGCCTACTACTTTGAAGAAGAAGGCGACGTCGGCAGCTTCCTGGCTTCCGCCGTCGACACCGATTTCTTCATCGAGTCGGTCATTGCCACAGCGGACGCTGTCCGGGCCAAGGGCAAGCACAAGAAGCACATCAACCTGTCCTTCGACGAGTGGAACGTCTGGTACCAGCGCGGCCGGGATACCGAGGACCAGCTGCGCAACATCGTCAAGGGGCCGTGGCGCGAGCACCCGCGGGTTATCGAGGATCACTACAACGTGACGGACGCCGTGGTGGTGGGGACCTTGCTCAACTCGCTGCTCCGGCACGGCGACCGGGTGAAGATTGCCAACCAGGCGCAGCTGGTGAACGTGATCGCGCCGATCCTTTCGGAGGAAAACGGCCCGGCGTGGAAGCAGACCATTTTCCACCCGTTCGCCCGGATGGCGGAGCTCGCCAAGGGCCAGATCCTGCGGCTCTCCGTGGATTCGGACAAGTACTCCAATGCCCGTTTCGGGGACACCGACCTGGTGGATGTCAGTGCCACGTGGAACGAGGAAACGGGCCGGGTTGCCTTGTTCTTCGCGAACCGCGGCCTGGAGGAGGCGGCCGACGTCGAGACCGCCTTGCGCGGTTTCGACGCCCGGCAGGTTGTGCGCGCCGAAGTCCTGGAAATTCCCGAGGACGGCGACCGCTTCACCATCAACAGCCAGGAGCAGCAGGAGCGGGTGGGTTTGAAGCCTTTGGAGAACGTCAAGGCCACTGGCTCGGAGCTGCGCCTGACGCTGCCCGCATTGTCGTGGGCCGTCGTCGAGCTTGAGGTCGCGAAAGCCTAGCCCCGCACCCAACCGCGTGGCACCCAACTGGGGACAGATAACGTCGCTATGAACGCTCATAGCGACGTTATCTGTCCCCTACTTGGGTTAAAGTACGACGGCGGCCGGCTGGCTATACTGCGCAGCCGTCAGGGCCGCAGGCCTCGGCGTCGGAGGCGCCCACCGGGATCAGCGGGTTGGCTTCCTGCCACGCCTGATTCAGGGCCTGGGAGAAGAGCTCGGCCGGCTGGGCGCCCGAAATGCCGTATTTGCGGTCAATGACGAAGAACGGAACGCCGGTCACCCCGATGGCGCGGGCCTCGTTGATGTCCTGGTTCACCTCTTCGGTGAACTTGTCGGTGCTGAAGAGTTCAGCGACCTCTCCGTCGGGCAGCTCGAGGGCGGCACCCAGCTCCGTCAGGTACTCCTGGTTGCCGATGTCCTTGCCGTGCTCAAAGTGGTCGCTGAGCAACTGTTCCTTCGCGGCGTCCTGCTTCCCATGGGTTGCAGCAAGGTGGATGAGCCGGTGTGCGGTGAAGCTGTTGGCCACCACCACCTTGTCGAAGTGGTAATCCAAACCTTCGCCCTTGGCAGTGTCGGTCACGTGGGCGAACATCTGCTTGACCTGCTCCGGAGCCATGCCCTTGCGTTTGCTCAGGTAGTCCAGTTCCGTGCCGTCATAGTGCTCGGGGACGGAGGGATCCAGCTGGTAGCTCTTCCACTCAACATCCACTGAATCGCGGTGCGGGAACTGTGCCAAGGCAGTCTCAAAACGGCGCTTGCCGATGTAGCACCACGGGCACGCGACGTCTGACCAGATCTCAATCTTCATGGTCTCGTCAACCTTGGAGCGCACGGAGGCATTCCAAACACAAGCTGTTATTTTGCTCACGGCGCGAATAGCCTTGAGGAGGGTTGTGAAGCCAGCCCACCATAGAGGGGGTAATGCGCGGAGGCCCGCATGCGCATCGGACTCATTGTTGGACCCTGGTTTACCGTCCCGCCGGAACGCTATGGCGGAACGGAGCGCGTAGTCGACTGCCTGGCCCGGGGGCTGGTGGATGCGGGGCATGAAGTCCTGTTGGCCGCCGCCTCCGACAGCACGTGCCCGGTGCCCCAAGTGCCCGGCTTCGGTCCCAGCCAGCCGGAGGAAATTGGCCTCAGTCTCAGCGAGCTGAGCCATGTCATCAAGGCATACCGCGGCATGGACGGGGTGGATATCATCCACGACCACACGCTGGCGGGGCCGCTCTACGCACACCGGCCTCCCGGCATACCGGTGGTCACCACCATCCACGGACAACTGACAGCCCAATCGGCGGAGCTGTACCGCGCCATGCAGAGGGACACGTCCATTATTGCGATCTCCCATGACCAGAGGTCGATGCTCCCGAACCTCAACGTAGCGGCCGTTATCCACCACGGCCTGGACCTGTCCACCGTGTCCGTGGGAAGCGGCAAAGGCGGCTACGTTTGCTTTGTGGGCCGGATGTGCGCGGACAAGGGCCTCATGGAAGCCGTGGCGATTGCCCGTGAAGCCGGAGTTCCCCTGAAGATCGCCGCCAAGATGCACGCCAAAGATGAACGGGAATTCTTCCGCGATGTCGTCGAGCCTGCGCTGGGGCCGCAGGAGGAGTTTTTGGGAGAACTCTCCGACCCCGAGAAATACGAGCTGATGGGCGGGGCCATCGCACTAATCAACCCCATCCAGTGGCCCGAACCGTTCGGCCTGGTCATGATCGAATCGCTGGCCACCGGCACGCCAGTAGTGGCTACTCCCATGGGGGCCGCCCCGGAAATCGTGAAGCACGGAGTGACAGGCTTCCTGGGGGAAATTCACCACCTGGCAGGTTTCGTGGACGCGGCTGCCCGGTTGAGCCGCGCGGACTGCCGGCGTTCCGTCGATGACTACTTCAGCGCCGGACGCATGGCAGCTGACCATCTGGACCTGTATTCACGAATCCTTGAACAATTCGGCAGCAAAGGGGTTCACGGCGGCGCCTACGTGCAAGAGAATCAAAGGCAGGCCCGTCAGGCTGCCGGCCCCGAACCCCAACCCTGAAGGAGCCTCGGCACATGACCGCATGGAACGCAGACACAGAAGCCGGAGCCTCCGAACTGGGGGCAGTGACGGTCGTCGAGGGCTCGTCCTTCTGCATCTCCGCGCACGCGGGGGACATCCACGGAGGTGGCTCGCAGGGTGCCTACTACCAGGACACGCGCATCGTGTCCCGCTGGGTGCTGCGGATCAACGGCGAACCCCGGGAGCCGCTTGTCGCCCGCAACCCCGCTTCCTTCCAGGCCGAATACGTCGGCAGGGCCTGCACCGAAGACGGACGCTTTGAGAGCCCGCTGCTTGTCCGGCACCAGCGCAGTGTCGGCTCTGGACTGCGCGATGACATCACCATCACCAACTACTCCGGCACGCCATCAACCTGCACCATCGAACTGCTCCTCGACGCCGACCTCGCAGACCTCTTCGACGTCAAAGGCGGCAGGGTGGGAACCGCGGAGGAGACCATTCGGGCTGCACAGGAAGACGGCCTGCACATCGATGCCCTGCACTCCAGCGGCCAGCGTCGCGGGGTAATGTTCCAGGCCCAAGGGGCAAAAGTCACCAGTGAAGGGTTGACCTTCAACGTCACCATTCCCGCCCGCGAGGACTGGTCCACCACCATCATCGCCTTGCCCTTGGTCAACGGTGAGGCGCCGGAAGACCGCTTCACCGTGGGAACGCCCCTGCAGCACAGCACAGGCGCCCGCCGCCAAACGCAGTGGGAGGAACACGTTCCACGCGTCACGGTCACTGACCAGAACGTCACCGACGTCCTGGAGCAAAGCCAACGGGACCTGGGCGCGCTGCGGATTTTCGACGACGAACACCCCGGCCGTGCCGCCATCGCCGCCGGGGCGCCTTGGTTCATGGCCCTGTTCGGACGGGACTCGCTCCTGGCCTCCTACATGTCCCTCATGGTGGACCCGAGCCTGGCCGCGGGCACCCTCCAAACCTTGGCGGGGCTGCAGGGCAGCAAAGTGGACAATGACTCCGAAGAAGAACCCGGGCGCATGCCGCACGAGGTCAGGCTGGGAATCACCGCAGGACTCTCCTTGGGCGGCACGGCCTATTACGGAACAGCCGATGCCACCCCGCTGTTCGTCTCCACCCTCGGTGAACTGAGTCGCTGGGGACTCGGCGAAGACATCATTGAGTCCCTGCTGCCCCACGCCGACCGGGCCATCGAATGGATGGAGAAGTACGGAGACCGCGACGGCGACGGCTTCATCGAATACAAGCGGCCCAACGAGCACGGCTTGGTGAACCAGGGTTGGAAGGACTCATGGGACGGGATTAATTTCGCGGACGGCCGGATGGCCGAGGCCCCGATCGCGCTCTGCGAAGTCCAGGCCTACGCCTATGCGGCCTACGTGGGCCGGTCCCTGTTGGCACGCGCGGCGGGGGACACCGCCGTCGAACGCCGTTGCGCGGACCGCGCCGAAGAACTCAAGGAGGCCTTCAACAAGACGTTCTGGCTGCCGGACAAAGGCTACTTCGCGCTGGCGTTGGACAAGGACAAGCAGCCGGTGGATTCGTGCACTTCCAACATGGGGCATTGCCTGTGGGTGGGCATCGTGGATGAGGACAAGGCAGCGCAGGTCGCAGAGCGGCTCATGTCTCCGGAGATGTTTACCGGCTGGGGCATCCGCACCCTCGGCTCCGACATGGGCGCCTACAACCCCGTCAGCTACCACAACGGCTCGGTCTGGCCCCACGACACCGCGCTCGCGGCCACCGGTCTCATGCGCTACGGCTTCACGGACGAAGCCAGCCGGGTGGCCAGCGGACTGTTCGACGCCGCCGAGCACTTTGGCGGTCAGCTCCCTGAGTTGTTCTGCGGCTTTGACCGGCGGGACTTTTCGGAGCCGGTCCCGTATCCGACGGCGTGTTCCCCGCAGGCGTGGGCGGCTGCGGCTCCCGTCCAACTCGCCCGGATCCTGCTGCGTTTCGACCCCGACTTCACCAGGGACGTCCTGCACCTGGCGCCGATCCTGCCGGAGTCGTTCGGTGAGTTCACGGCAGACAACGTGCTGCTGGGCAGTTCACGGCTCACGGTGCGGGCTGCGGGCACTTCCGGGACGGTGGAAGGACTGCCGGAGGGGCTCCAGTTGCGCAACGATCCGCGGCCGCCACTGGCCGGGGACCTGTTTGGCTAGAGCCTATTCTCCATGACGAAGTCGTGCTCCACGGTATTGCCGAGCGTGAACGACTTGGTACCAACGCGCTGGAAACCGCTCTTCTCGTAGAAGCGGATGGCCTTGGCGTTCTGGCTGTTCACGCCGAGCCACACACCCGCCGCACCCTTGTCCGTGGCCAGTGCCAGGGAAGCGTGGATCAGCCTCGACGCCGCGCCCTTGCCGTGGTGGTCGGGGTGGACGTAGCACTTGCTCAGCTCCGTCGAGGGCAGCGCCGAAAGCACGGAGGCGACGTCGGGGTCCCCGGTGGGCTTCGCGATCAGCATCGTGTATCCGTTGAGCTGCCCGTCGTCGTCGAGCACCATGATGGTGATGTTCGCGTCGGCGAGGTACTCCGAAAAGTTGGCTTCGCTCAGCGTCTTTTCAAGGTGCGCCTGGATGTCCGCCGGTGAGGAGCCTGGAGGGCACGCCAGCGGGAAGGTGACGGCCGCGAGCTCGGCCAGCTTCCCGGCGTCGTGTGCTGTTGCGGTACGGATGGTCTCGGCCACGTGGCCCCCCTTGCGAGTTTTTGTACAGGTAATGCCCCTAAGAACGCATCTTAAGGGCATTAGCTGTACGAAAACTCCACGTTAGGGGGTGGGGCGGATGGCGTTTGTGGCCCGGTCTGCGATGATTTGTGGGTCCCGGCCGGAGTCGAGGATAGTGTTCCGCGCTGATTCCGGGTCCACCAGGACAGCTGTCACGGCCAGCTCCTTGGCGGCATCAGTGGTCAGCAGGGCATCCACCTGGGCCTCGAAGCAGTCGTCGCTGGCGGTGGCTTGGACGTTCATGGCCACCACGTGGTTGTTCGACACGAAATTGCCCGTGCCTTCACGCAGCCGGATGGTGACCGGCGTCGCGCCTTCCGGACGGATGTGCTCCGAATCGATGATCTGTGAAAAGTGGTTGCCGATCACCGAATTGTTGTTGCCGCTGATGGCGAGGACCCCGTGGAGATCATCCAGCCCATTGTCGATCCCGAGGAACGGCGTCCAAGGCTCGTGGTCACGGAGGAAATGGTTGGTGGCCACAAGATTCTCGGAGCTGTTCCGCTCCAGGACCACCATGCCGGGATAGAAGGAATGCAGCCGGTTGTTGGTGATGCTGGAGCGCGTCACCCCGCTGAAATGGACGCTGCTGGCACCCCGTGGGAAGACGTTGTTCGCCGTTACCAGGAGTCCGCCATGGTTCTCCGCGTAGATCGAGTGGCCCTTGAAACCTGCGCCGATCAGGTTGTCCGTGATCTTGGATGCCTGGCCCCAGCCGCGCAGCTCGATGCAGCTTCCACATTCGGCGATGAAGTTGTTGTGGATGGAGAGGGCATCGGCGTTGTGGATGGTCAGGGCGTGTTCGAGGTAGATGAAGCCCATCTCGTTGACCCGGAAGGAGTCGTTGGCGGTGGCAACGTGGATCCCGGTCTTGCCATTGACGTAGGTATTCTCCGCCGGCAGCTCCGAACCGTCCGCGGTGAAATGCAGCCCGTCGATGCAGAAGTTGGCGAACTCCACCGAACTGATCCGCGGACTGCCGGCACGCTCAACACGGAAGGCGGCTCCGCTTGCCGGGTCCGTGGTGTCGGCGGCGGGGAGATCAACCAGCACGCGGCTGCCACCGGGCCACAGCTCATGGAGATCGGGCCATTCGTTCTCGGGAACGTTGAACCTGATGCTCGAGGATGTGAAGCCGTGGCCTGAGCCCTGGATCCTGAGGAAACTGATGTCGATCAGCACCTGCGTTCGCAGGCGGTAGTCGCCCGGCGGCAAGTAGATCACGGCACCCGGCTTGCCGCCGTCGTTCACGTCCGTGGCGTTCTGGCGTTCCTTGATGTCGGCGATGATGCTGTTGATGACCTCGCCGACATCCTTGGACGGGTCGCCGATGGGCCAGGTGGTTACGTCGTAGTAGTTGCTGCTGGACATGGTGTTGATCCTCTTGGGTTTTGGAGGTGGTCAGTTGGCGGGCTGGTGTTCCGGCAGTCCGGCCAGCAGTTCGTCCGACGTCGGCGGGTTGGCTCCGGCGCGACGCACAGTGATGGCTGCGGCCTTGGTGGCCCTGCCGCCCAACGACTCCAAAGCCTCCCGCGTGAGCCGGTCAACCCCGGTGTGGAGCAGCCCGTAGATCAGGGCGGACATGTACGAGTCGCCCGCGCCGATGGTGTCCGCCACGGTGGACTTGATGGACGGGACCAGGACCTGTGCTGCGGGGGTCGAGAGCATCGATCCCTCGGAGCCAAGCGTAACCACCACAAGGCCGGTCCCCAGGTCCAGGATGCGCCGTGAAGTGTCTTCGAGGGACAGGCCGGGGTAAAGCCAGTGCGCATCCTCATCACTGAGTTTGACCACGTCGGTGAAGGGAATGAGTTCCTCGAAAGTGGTTTTCGCTTGGGCATGGCTGCCAACCAGGGCCGGCCGGATGTTGGGATCGTAGGTGACCACGCACCGCTGATGTGCCTGTGCAAGCAGCTCCCGCACCGCGGCCGCGCCGGGTTCCAGGAACGTGGCAATCGAGCCCGTGTGCAGGATCTTGGGCAGGGTAGTGGGGGTCGCCCGGGGGAGCTCCCACTGAATGTCGAAGTCATAGCGGGCCGAGCCGTCCGAGGCCAGGGTGGCGGTTGCCGTAGCGGTTCTGACGCCTGGGCGGGTGCCGGCCAGGAGTTCGACGCCGGCACTCGCCAGGTGACGTTCGATGGCGGCCCCGTGGGGGTCGTCTCCGATCGAGGTCAACAATGCGGTGGGCACGCCGAGGCGTCCGAGGCCGTAGGCAACGTTCGCGGGCGAGCCTCCGGGGTGCTCCACGGTTCCCCGCGAGGAGACGACGATATCCACCAAGGCTTCACCGACAACTACGACTTCTGTCGCCTGGTTCGATGCCGGTTCTTGAACGATGAGCGGCTCTGGGATGATCTGCATGACGTACTCCTTAGGCGGTTTGCGAGACAGCGAGCTTAAGAACCGTGGCGGTGCCGACCTCCGCGGTAAGCCAGTTCTCCTGGCTGGTTGCATCCGGGAACACCAGATCCGTCAGGACCACCTTGCCGTCCTGGGCGAAGACCTCCACGGAGCACTGGTCCACCACAACAAGCAGCTTGAGGAGGCCGTCCTCCAGGGCAACAGGGGAGGACTCAGCGGAGGCGAACTTTTCGTGGAACGCGGTGTCCCCTGAACGGGTGCGGTCGAGGGTGAGCCGTCCGCTGTCTGCGGCGTAGCTCAGGACAGTGCTTTGGAGTCCGTCAGGGCTGGCGAACAGGCGCAGCTCGACACGCTCTGCGGTTCCCGGGAGGATTTCAGCCTCGATCACCTGGGCTGCCCCTGGAACGGCGTCCGGCAAGCGGAGGGCTGACGCTCCCACGTCGATGCTGACCGCGTGGAACAGCTCTTCTTGCGGGTTCCCGAGGACCGGGCGCTGGACCAGCCGGGCAGCCCCGTTCACCGTTTCAAGGCGCAATTCGCGGGCGAGAGTCATGGAGGACCGCCAAGGTGCAGTGGGCAGCTGGTTGGCGTAGTCCCAGTTGTTCATCCAGCCGATGATGATCCGCCGGTCATCGGAGGTGTTGCTGAAGGAAACGGAGGCGTAGCAATCACGTCCCCAATCCAGCCACAGGCTCTGCTGCAGTGCTTCCGTCCGGGCAGAACCCTCCGGCAGGGAGGTGACTCCGGAAGGCGCCGCAAGTGAGCCTGCGTCCGGAACGAAAGCGACGCCGTCGAACTGTCCCACGAAGTACTGTCCGCCCGAGCCCCCTGCGACAGCGCCGGGATTGACGTTGACTATCAGCACCCACTTGATGTCCTCCGGTTCCCCGTCCACGGGAAGGGGGAAGAGGTCCGGGCATTCCCATTCGCCGGCGTCGGCGTTGGCCGGGCCGAAGTCGCTGAGGAATTTCCAGGTCTTGAGGTCATCGGAGCGGTAAAGGACCACCTTTTGCTGCTGCGCTTCGACGGCGACCATCACCCAGAAGGAACCGCGGGCGCTTTCGTAGCGGAAGACCTTGGGATCGCGGAAATGGGCAGAGTTTCTGGTCAGGACAGGATTTCGCCCGTATTTCCGCCATGTCATCCCGCCGTCTTTGCTGTAGGCGAGGGACTGGGCCTGCGTGCCACCGTGTGGCCCTGCCTTGAAGGCGCTGGTGTACACAGCCACCAGGGCCGGCGACTCCAAAGTTCCGAAACCGGAGGTGTTGCCCTGGTCCACCACCACGCTTCCGGAGAAGATGTCCTCTGTTTCATCCCCGGCAATGGCAACCGGATGCTCCGTCCAACGCAGGAGGTCGGGGGACGTGGCGTGGCCCCAGGACATGTTGCCCCAGACGTTGCCGAAGGGATTGTTCTGAAAGAAGAGGTGGTACAAACCGTCGTGGAAAACCAGCCCGTTGGGGTCGTTCAGCCAGGTGTCACATGCCGTGAAATGGATGGCAGGCCGGAACCTGGGGGTGGGGGCCGGGGCTGTTTCCGGGCGTGCGGCGTCAAGGCTACTGGACATGAAAGGCGTTCCTTTTGGGACGTTCGAAGTGGTTTGGTGGGGCTATCGAGGGGCCGCGACCGAGTCACGGCGGACCAGGGGACAGCCCAGGACAGTAGGGTGGAGCGCCATCAAGGAAAGGTCTTCTTTGCCCTCGATGGCATCGATGAGGTGATCCGTTGCCCAGGCCCCCATCTCGTAGTGGGGGAGGGCCACGGTGGTGAGGCCGGGGTAGAGGTTGGCTGCGATGAGCTCCTGGTCATCGAAGCCCACCACGGAAAGGTCGCCCGGAATGCTGAGCCCCAACTCGGCGGCAGCCCGGTAGGCGCCCATGGCCATCCGGTCGTTGTAGCAGAACAGCCCGGTAGGCCGGTCTTCCCTGGACAGGATTCGTTTGGCTGCCTCATAGCCGCCTTGCACTTCGGAGACCTCGGACTCAACAGGTGCCGCACCGCCGTCGAGCCCTGCTTCGGTCAGCATGGCCCGGAAGGCCTGCAGCCGCTGGCGGGTAGCGGGAACATCATCGGTGTTGTTGATGAAGCCAACCCGGGTGTGGCCGGCGTCGAGAAGTGCCCCGACAGCAGCGCGGGCGCCGCCGTCCTCGTCCGGGACCACGGCCGTGATGTTCCCGGCAGTGGCAACGGAGTCCACCAGGACCGACGGTACGCTGCCCAGGTTGCCCGGAAGCTCGACGTTCCGGTGGTACATCGTGGCATACAGGATGCCGTCAACCCGCCGCTCCAACAGCGCCTGCACATCCGCTTGCCGTGATTCGAGACTGGCCGAGCCCGGGGTATTGATGATCATGAGGTTGTAGCCCCGGGCCTTCGCGGCCTCATCCGCGCCCAAAATGATCCGGCCGGCGTGGGGCGTGGTGGCGATTTCCTCGCTCACCAAACCGAGCATGCCGGTCCGTTGCGTGCGCAGGGCCTGCGCCAGGCGGTTGGGGCCGTAGCCGAGCTGTTCGGCGGCTGAGCGGACTTTGTCCCGGGTTTCCTCGCTGATCCGGGCGTACGAGACCTCGTTAAGAACGTGGGAAACGGTGGTGACGGACACACCGGCGGCGACGGCCACGTCCTTGATACCGATGTTCTTGCTGCTCATCTGACTCCCACGTCCTTATGGTTGGTGATGCCCCTGGGGGCTATCTGTAGGCTACTCGTTGATGGTGGCGCCGGGACCTTGGTGGCGCGGGCCCTTGGTGGCGCTAGCCCTTGACCGCGCCCAGCGTCATGCCCGCTACGATCTTGCGTTGCAGCAGGAGCGTGAGCAGGATGACCGGGATCGAGTACACGGCGGCGAGGGCCGTCATGGATCCCCAATCCAGGCCGAACTGGGTCTGGAAGTTCGCGATCACCACGGGCGTTGTCTGCGAACGGATGGCCGTCATGAGCAGCGCGAACAGGAACTCGTTCCAGGAAGCCAGGAAGGCAAAGATCGCTGTGACCGCAATGCCGCCGGACACCACCGGGATCACCACCCGCCACAGGGCGCCCAGCCGGCTGCAACCGTCCACGGTTGCCGCTTCCTCCAGGTCCCGGGGCACGGACTCGAAGAAGCTGGACATCAGCCAAATCGAGAGCGGCAGCGAGATGGTGGTGTGCGCGATGGACAGCGCAATCGGTGTATCCGACAAGCCCACGGAGGCCATCATGGAGGCCAGCGGAATGCCGATTGCCACCGGCGGAACCATGCGGGTGACCAGGGCAGCCATGATGAAGACGCGTCCGCTGGGCGTCTTGTAGCGCGTGATTCCGTAGGCTGCGGGGACTGCAAGAACCAGCGACAGCAGGGTGCTGATGACGGCAGTCTGGATGCTGTTGATGAAGGACGCCACGACGCCGCTGCGGCCCAGCGCGTTGGTGTAATTCTCCAGCGTCCATTCCTTGGGGAGGATGGTTGGTGGGACAGCGATGGTGTCGATCGGCGTTTTGAACGAGGTGAACAGCAGGTACAGGAACGGGAACCCGTAGAGCACCATGGCCACGGCCAACAGGATCCACAGGATGGTCCGGGTGCTGCGGCGGCCCGCCTCCAGCCCTTCGCGGTTGACTCCCCGCCGCTTGCGCAGCGGTTGCGGTTCCGAAATGTTCGACGGCGGTTGGCTGGCCATGGTGGCGACGCTTGTGGTGCTCATCAGTTGTCCTTTCCTGGCCGCCAGATGGTGCCCACTGCAACGAAGGCAATGGCAAGCATCGCCAGAAGGTAGATCGTGCCCATGGCACTGGCCAGGCCGGGGTCACCGAAGCGGATCATGGTCCGGTAGATCAGCAGGCTCATGGTTTCGGAGGCCGACTGCGGGCCGCCATTGGTCTGGATGAGGATGGTGTCGAAGGCCCTTGCCGCATCGATTCCGCGGACCACCAGTGCCACGGCGATCACGGGACGCAGCAGGGGAAGAATGATCCTGAACAAGAGCGCCGGAGCCCGTGCACCGTCCAGGCGTGCCGCCTCGAGGAGGTCGCCGGGGATGTTCTGGAGGCCCGCGAACAGGACGAGGCACATGAACGAGGTGGTGAGCCAGATGTCCGGGATGGCCACGGAGAACAACACGATGTTCGGATCGGAGAGCCAACCTATCTGGTTGGGATCGGACAGGATGCCTGCCTGGTGGAGGAGCGTTCCGATCAGGCCGAAGTTGTCGATCATCAGGAACTTCCACAAAAGGCCTGCAACGATCGGGGCAATCATCAGTGGGTAGAGGAAGACGGTCCGCCAGATCTGGGACTTCTTTCCCAGTGTGGTGAACAGCAATGCCATGCCGAGCCCGAGGGCGAATTCGAGGGTCACCACCACGAGGGTGTAGGCGAACGTACGCCATCCGGCGCTGGTGAAGGCCTCGGAGGTGAACGCGGTGACGTAGTTTTGGAACCCCACGAAGTCGCGGGGGCCGCCGGCAATGGGAGAGATCTTGAAGAAGCTGTCTGCCACCAGGCGGAAGAGCGGGTAGGCCACGAATACGGCCAGGAACAGTGCCGCGGGCGTCATCAGGTAGAGGGCGAAGCGGCGATCGGAGATACGCACGGTTTTCTTTTCTGCTGGTTGGGACCGCGGCCGGCACTGTTTTTCGCGCGGTGCGCGTGCCGGTGCCGGCCGCGGAGTCTTACTTCAGGAGGTCCTGGATCTGCTTCTTGGCATCGGCCAGCAGGGCGGAGGTGTCGCCACCGGCCACGGCCTTTTGCAGCAAGGGGATCAGGACGGTGTCAACGATCTGCTGCCACTTGGCCGTTGCGGGGCGGGTGGCTGTGGCCTGGCCGTTCAGGGTCTCGATCAGCGGCTTGAAGCTCTCGTAGCCAGGCTGGTCCTGGTACTTCTGGAAGGCGCTGATGCGTGAGGCCAAGCCAAGCTTGGATTCAATTCCCTTGTCGTTGTAGTCATAGGCGCACTTGACGAACTTCTTGGCCGCGTCCGTGTTTTTGGTTGCCTTGGGAACGGACAGGTACCACGGTCCCGGGACACCCGCGACGCCGGCGCTGCCGCCGATCATCGCTGCGGCTCCCACTTTGCCGGCCACCGGAGAATCGGCGGGAATCTGGCGGTAGGCGTGGGCCCAGAAGCGGGTCATCGCGGTCTTGCCCTGGTTGAACAGGTTTTGCGCTGCAGCCCAGTCAACCTGTGCCGCGCCGGTGGGGGCGTCCTTGGTGAGGCTCACGTAGAAGTCCAGGGCCTGCTTGTGGGCGGCGTTGTCGATGACCACGTTGTTGTCCTTGTCCAGGACCATCGGAGAGCCGGCCTGGAGTACGTGGGCCAGCCATTCCGTTTCCACGGCGCCCTTGACGTCCGTGCCGAACATGCCGTCCTTGGTGAAGAACTCGGAAATGTCCTGGTACTGCTTCCACGTCTTGGGGGCAGCGAGCTCGTAGCCGTACTTGGCCTGGAAATCAGCCTTGTTCTTGGCGTCCTCGAACAGGTCCTTGCGGTACAGGATGATCTCGGCGTTGGTCCATGCCGGCATGCCGATGAAGTGGCCATCCACGTTGGCTTCCTTCACCAGGGCCGGGAAGATGTCCTTCTTTGCCTCGTCGGTGAAGAGTTCGTCGATGGGCTGCACAGCGTCCTTGAAGCTCGGAAGCCATACGGAGTCCAGTGCCGCGACGTCGAAGGAGACGTTGCCGGAGGAGAACTCGCTGGAGAGGCGGTTGAACATGCCGTCGTAGGGGAGTTCGACGAAGTTCACGTCCACGCCGGCGTCCTTCTTGCACTGCTCGGCCACGCCGGCCAGTTCTGCGTGGCCACCGGCTTCGACCAGGACGTTGATGGAGCTGGAGCCGCCGGAGCCGCCCGACGATGGTGCGGGACCGCCGGCGCCACAACCGGTGGCAACGAGTGCGACGGCGGTGCACAGCCCGCCGAGGGTGACGAGCTTGGAGATGGTGTTTCGAGTGGACATCGCTGTCGACTCACTTTCTCTTGAACGGAAATTGCAGAGAGATGGGGATGACATGTCTTTGGCTTGAAAAATCGTTTTGCCAAAACGACTTGGCAACGACATTAGGGCTGGACGAATGGGTGTGTCAACTGTTTTCCACGAAACTTTTCGGGCTCTTGACGGCCGGGATCGGATGACCATAAAGTGATCGGCGCCGCTCGACAAATCGTTTTGGCACATTTTGGCTGATTTGGCAAGCTTTTGGCACCGCCCCGGTTGCCTGGCCGCGCCCGTCTGCGCCGATCGCACCCGTACCCGGGGTGCGTGACCTGGCCGCGCCCGTTTGAGCCGAACGCACCCGTACCCCGGGGTGCGTGGGGCGGGAAGGGGGGCGTCCCATCCCACGAAGGGGTGCGCCGGGCGGGAAGGGGTGCGTCCCGTTCCACCGTCCTTGGACACGTCCACCATGGCCGACAAAGCAATACCCAAAGCAGTCACCGAGTTCGAAGGAGAACCATGGACCCATCTCTGCCCCTGAGCCGGAGGAGCATCCTCCGGTTGATTCCCGCGGCGGCAGTCGCGGCCACCGCCGTCGTGCTGTCCGCCAAGGAAGCTCTGGCAAAAGAACCAGCCCAGCAGGCAGTTGCCGCGCAGACCCCGGCAGCCACGGGTCACCGGGCAATCATCGGCATGCTCTAGCGCAACGCATGCACTACCCACCACGAAGCTAGGCCACTCAAGCAGTACCCCCAACGATGTGAGGAGAACACGCTGTGACCACTGTCTACGACGTCACCACCTGGTCTGTCCCCGGAAACCCGTCCGCAACGCCCTACAACGACATCGGGCTCATCATCAACAGCATCATTGCCGATGTGAAGTCCCAGCAGACCAACCAGGCATCCAAACCGGGGGCCGTTGTCTACATCCCGCCGGGAGACTACTCGCTCAAGACCCGGGTCAACGTCGACATCAGCTTCCTGACCATCCGTGGATCCGGGCACGGCTTCACGTCCAGCAGCATCCGGTACAACGCCGGGAACACGTCAAGCTGGTACGAGATCAACCCCGGCGGCAGCCGGATCCGGGTGGAAAACACGGACGGAAACACCGATGCCTTCAGGGTTTACCGCACAGGCGATCCGAGGCTCAGCTCCATCGTGTTCCAGAACTTCTGCCTGGATGGGGTGTCCTTCAACTCCAACCAGAACTCCTACCTCAACGGCAAAACAGGCATCCGCTTCGATTCGGCAAATGACTCCTGCCGGGTGGAAGGCATGGGCATGGTTTACCTGGAACACGGCCTGGTGGTCCGGGATACTGATGCCCTGAGCGTGAGTGGCAACTTCCTGGCTGAGTGCGGCAGCTGCGTGGAACTCACAGGTTCCGGGCAGGCTTCCAAAGTCACGGACAATCTCATAGGGGCGGGGTACGTGGGTTTCTCCATCTTCGCGGAGGGCCACATGGGCTTGCTGGTAAGCGCCAACAATGTGTTTCCCCGGGGCAAGAGCAGCGTGCACTTCAAGAACTGCACCCGCTCTACCATCACCAGCAACCGGTTCCATGCGTTCTACGCCGGGATGGTCAACTTCGAGGGAAGTTGCACGGAAAACCTGGTAGGAGCCAACCACTTCCTGCGGCAAATGGAACCGTTCGATCCCCTCAAGCCCTACAACAATGGCTTGGATGACCTGTTCGGCCTGGTTCATCTGGCAGGCAGCGGGAACACGGTTACTGGCAACCACTTCAGCTACGACGTCCCCGCGGGTTCAGTGAGCCCGTCCGGCCAGAAGCCCACCATCATCCTGGTGGCCTCCGGCGCCAATAACTACATTGCCGCGAACAACACCATCTCCTCGGTGGCTGCGAACACGGTGGTGCTGGACGGTTCAACCACCGGCACCAAGGTGCTGGACAGCGGTGGTGCCGGCGAATTTGTGCACTACACCAGCTCCTACTCGTTCCGGGCAACCCCTTAGCGCCGGGCTGAGCAGGAAGGTCTGTCAATGATGACAAGACGCACCAAACCGCCGGTGGTCGCCTCGGTGATGGCCGCCGTCGTGGTTTCACTGTCCCTCGTGGCGACTACAGCTCCGGCGCACGCTACTGACCCCGACCCCGCAACCCAGCAGTACCGTCCTTCTGTGCACTACACCCCGTTGAAGAACTGGATGAACGATCCCAACGGGCTGGTCTACAACAACGGGACGTACCACATGTACTACCAGTACAACCCTTACGGGACGACCTGGGGCAACATGAGCTGGGGCCACGCGACCTCCACGGATCTGCTGCACTGGACCGAACAGCCGTTGGCCATCGCACAGACCGTCAACGGCAGCGGACAGGCCACGGAGGATATCTTCTCCGGTTCCATCGTGGTGGACTCGCAGAATACCAGTGGCTTTGGAACACTTCAAAACCCTCCGATGGTGGCCGTTTACACCAGCAATTTCACCGGCAACCACCCCTTGTACCCAGGAAAGCAGGCCCAATCGCTGGCGTACAGCACGGACAGCGGCCAGACATGGATCAAGTACTCCGGAAATCCCGTGCTCTCCAGGAACACTACGGACTTCCGCGACCCGAAAGTGTTCTGGTACCAAGGCCCCGCCGGTTCCTACTGGGTCATGTCGGCCGTGGAAGCCAACGAGCACAGGGTGCTGTTTTACAAGAGCAGCGACTTGAAGAGCTGGACTTACCTGGACGACTTCAAGCCGGCCAATGCCACCGGCGGGCAGTGGGAATGCCCGGATCTTTTCCCCTTGGCAGTGGACGGCAACGCGAACAACACAAAATGGGTGCTGGTGGTGAACATCAACCCGGGATCAGTGGCCGGTGGCAGTGGAGGTCAGTATTTCGTTGGAAGTTTTGACGGCACCACCTTCACGTCCGAAACCACCGATCCGGTCGACGTTGCTCCGCCGGGGAGCCTGCTCGCGGGCTTCAACGGCGGGAGCTACAGCGGCTGGAACGTTGGCAATGATCCGGCCAACCCTGCAGGCCCTTGGGGAAGTGCGCCGGCCAATGGAACGCTGACGGGCCAGCAAACCGTGACAGGTTCCATTGGTTCCGGGTTGGTGAACGGGTTCAACGGCGGAGACGTCCCCACCGGTACCTTGGAGTCGGCGCCGTTCACCATCACCAAGGACTACATCAACTTCCTGGCCGGCGGCGGAAACCACCCGCGGCAACCGGGGGAGCAACCAGGCAACACACCACCACCGGGCTACCTCTTGTTCGACGGCTTCGACTACCCGGGAACACTCAGCGCAGCCGGTTGGCAGCTGACAGGAGACTTCGAGGCAGCCAGGAACCCGTCAACAGCGGGCGGCGAATACGCCATCGGAAAGCGCATCAACACCTTCGAGGGCGGACCCAACGCTGATAACAACACTGGAACCATCACCTCACCGGAGTTCTATCTGACCAACACGAACATTGGGTTCCTCCTTGGCGGCGGCAACCGGACGGACGGCTCACTCCAAGTGGAACTGTTGGTAGGCGGCGTTCCGGTGCGGAGCACCACAGGCAGCAATTCGGGCGATCTCAACTGGAAGAACTGGGATGTCTCCCAGTATTACGGGCAGATCGCACGAATCCGGATCGTGGACAACGCCACAGGACCCTGGGGCCACCTGACACTGGACAACATGGTTCTGGGCTCACAACCGGCGCAACCGCGTAGCAGCGAGACCACGGTCAACCTGATGATCAACGGGCAAGCCGTCCGCACCACTACGGGCTCCGACTCCGAGCACCTGGACTGGAAGGCCTGGGACGTCAGTGCCTACAAAGGAAGCCAGGCGACCATCCGGATCGTGGACAACAACCGTGGCGGGTGGGGACACATCCTGGCGGACGAGTTCGTGGCTTCCGATATCACCCGCTTGGAACAGCACGACTGGCTGGACTGGGGAAGGGACTACTACGCGGCGGTCTCGTTCAACAACGTCCCGAACGGCAAGCGGATCATGCTCGGCTGGATGAACAACTGGGATTACGGGCAGTCCACACCCACCAGCACCTGGCGGGGTTCAATGGCCTTGCCCCGCGAAGTTCAACTCACGCAGACCAGCCAAGGTCCCCGGCTCACCCAGAATGCTGTCCAGCAGGTTGATGGCCTGAAGAACACAGGGGCTGCCTACACGGCTCCCGTGCAGGACATCGCGTCAGGAACCAGCAGTCTTCCCATTTCCGGGGACGTGCTGCAGATCGATGCTCAGTTCTCACCGGGTACGGCGTCGGCGTTCGGGCTGAAAGTGTTGGGAAATGGCACGGAGGCCACAAAGATTGGGTACGCCACAGGCTCGGGGCGGATTTTCATCGACAGGACGAACTCCGGCAACGAGGGCTTTCACCCCGCTTTCGCATCGCTGGACGACGCACCTGTCCAGCTCATCAATGGCAAGCTCAGCCTGCGGATCTATGTTGATAAGGCCTCTGTGGAGGTCTTTGCCCAGGACGGCCTGGCCACCCTTACGGACCAGGTCTTCCCTTCGGCGGGCGCCAACTCCGTGTCCCTCTTCTCGGAAGGAGGGACCGCCCGGCTCGAAAGCCTTACTGTCACGCCGCTCAACAAGGCGATGTGGTAGCCGGTGATTAACCACGACGGCGGTTGGTCACCTAAGTGACCAGCCGCCGTCGTACGAAAACTCTTAGTCTGCTTTGACCGCGAGGACCGGGCAATCCGCTTCCAGGAGGATGCGCTGGGACACGCTGCCCATGATGAGCTTGCCCACCGGACTGCGGCGCCGGAGACCGATGACGATCAGGCCGGCGTCGTGCTCCTCGGCTGCATCAAGTACCTCCGCCGCTGCGTCGTGGCCGCGGACGGGCTGCTTGATGACGTGCTGGATGCCGTGTCCGGCGAGCCTGTCCTCGATGCTTTGGATATCCGGCTCTTGGGCGAAACGGTTGTCCACCAAGGCATCGCCCTTGGACGAGTTGATGACCAGCAGTGTGTCGTTGCTCTTCTTGGCCTCGGCGATCGCCTGCGTCAGCGCAGCTTCGCCCTCTGGCGTGGGGACGTATCCCACCACGATGGTCATGGTTTCTCCTGTTTGTGCTGGACCGGGGTGGTCTCGTGGTGGATTGATTCGGGCTCTTCATGGCTGGCCGGACCTGACGGTACGGTGAGCACTGGCGCCGGTCGGTTCCGCCGGATGAGCTTGAACACCAGCGGCCAGGCCAGGATGATGCCGATGATGACGTAAATCCCGACGGCGATCGGCTCGCTGAAGAGCCCTGCCGGGTCGCCGGCGCTGAGCTGAAGGGTCTTGCGGAGCTGGCCTTCCAAACGCGGGCCCAGGATGACGCCCAGGATGAGCGGCAGGACAGGAAGCCCGAACCGTCGCATCATGAACCCCAGGGCACCCAGGACCAGCAGTACCACCAGGTCGAACGCCTGCAGGTTCACGGAGTAGGCACCCAACGTGGCGAAGAAGAGAATTCCCGCGTACAGGTACGGGCGGGGCAGCTGCAGCAGCTTGGCCCAGAGCGGTGCCAGGGGCAGGTTGATCAACAGGAGCAGCAGGTTGCCGATGAAGAGGCTCGCGATCAGTGCCCACACCAGCGGTCCCTGGCTCGAGAAGAGCTGTGGACCCGGCTGGATGCCGTAGGACGTGAACGCCGCGAGCATCACCGCGGCCGTGGCGTTGGTCGGGAGGCCGAGCGCCAGCATGGGGGTGAGGGTACCGGCGGCAGCAGCGTTGTTCGCCGCTTCCGGACCCGCCACGCCTTCGATAGCCCCGTGGCCGAACTCTTCAGGATGCTTGCTGAGGCGCTTCTCAGTGACGTAGGACAGGAAGGTGGGGATCTCGGCACCGCCCGCGGGCAAGGCTCCGAAGGGGAACCCGAAAACCGTACCGCGAAGCCAAGGCTTCCAGGAGCGCTGCCAGTCCTTCTTGCCCATCCAGGGACGGCCAACAGGGATGACGTGCAGGGGTGTGCGGCGCAGGTGCGCAGCAACCCAAAGGGCTTCGCCCACCGCGAAGATGGCCACTGCCACCACCACAATGTCCAATCCGTCGGACAACAGCGGGATACCGAAGGTGAGGCGGCTCTGACCGGTCACGGAATCAAGGCCCACCAAGCCGATGGCCAAACCAAGGCCCAAGGAGGCGAAGCCACGCAGGCGTGACTTGCCGAGGACTGCGGTGACGGCCAGGAGCGCGAGCATCATGATGGCGAAGTAGCTGGGGGAGCCGAGGCTGACGGCGAACTTCACGACGATCGGTGCGCAGACGGCAAGGAGGGTGGTGCCGATGGTGCCTGCCACGAACGAGCCGATGGCCGCCGTCGCGAGCGCTTGGGCGGCGCGGCCCGCCTTGGCCATTTTGTTGCCTTCGATGGCCGTCACCACCGACGACGATTCACCGGGGGTGTTGAGCAGGATGGACGTGGTGGAACCGCCATACATGCCGCCGTAGTAGATACCGGCGAACATGATGAACGCGCTGGTGGGCTCGAGGGCATAAGTGACGGGGAGGAGCAGTGCCACGGTCATGGCCGGGCCCAGCCCGGGGAGGACGCCGACGGCGGTGCCCAGGATGACGCCGATCATGGCGTACATCAGGTTCAGGGGAGTCAGGGCGGTGGAGAAACCGTCCATCAAGGAGGACCAGACGTCCATCAGAGGATTCCTTCCAGGAGCCCGGCCGGCAATGCAATGCCGAGTCCGAGGTAGAAGCCGTAGAAGGTGAGCAGGGAAAGTGCCACGGAGATGATTCCGTCGCGGATGTACCGGCGGCTGCCGAGAGCAAGGACGCTGCCCCAGAACAGGATCGTGCCGGAGATGACCCAGCCGGCCCAGTCGATGAGCAGGATGTTCAGCAGAAATGCGCCAGCGAGCGGAAGGATGGTCTTCCAGTCCGCAGGGTGGGTCAGGTCCACATCTTCGCCTTCTTCGGCTTCGCCTTTACCGCCGCGGATAACGTTGATGGCAAGCATCACGGCGCAGACGAGCAGAATTCCGGCCACAATGAAGGGGACCGTTTTGGGACCCACCGGATCCGATTTCGAGTACGGGGTCACCAGGCCGTTGGCGTCCAGGAAGACAAGGACCCCGACCACGCCGAGCAGGAGGGCGACCCCCAGCTCGGCGCGGCCTTTCAAGCCTGTTGCTGGAGAGCTCACGCCAAACCAAGCTTGGTGAGTACGTCTGCCACCCGCTTGTCCTGGTCAGTCAGGAACTTCTGGAACTCGTCACCTGTGACAAAGGCGTCAGTCCAGCTGTGGGTCTTCAGCGCTTGCTTCCAGCCCTCAGAAGCGTGCATCTTCTCGAGTGCGGCGATCAGCGACTTCTTGTCGGCGTCGCTGATGCCCGGAGGGGCCACGATGCCACGCCAGTTGCTGAACACGAGGTCAATGTTTGATTCCTTGAGAGTCGGGGCATCCACGCCGTCAAGCCGCTTTTCGCCACTGGTGGCCAGGACGCGGACTTCACCGGACTTGATCTGCTCCAGGTACTCACCGGCACCGGATGCGGCAAACCCCAGCTTGTTGCCGAGGATGGCGGGGAGGAGATCGCCGCCGCCGTCGTAGGAGACGAAGTTGACCTTTGTGGCGTCGATGCCCACGGCGCCAGCCAGCTGCATCGGCAGGAGGTGGTCCGGTCCGCCGGGCGAGGAGCCGCCACCTACGGAGATGGACGCCGGGTTGGCCTTCCAGGCTTTCACGAGGTCGTCGATGGTCTTGTAGGGGGAGTCCTTGCTGACCATGATGGCGCCCGGCTCTTCAATCAGCTTGGCCAAGGGGGTGGTGTCCGTCAGCTTCGATTGGGACTTGTTGGTGTAGCTGGCGCCGACGACGCCCAGGCCCATCAGCATGGCGAGATCGCCGTTGCCCTTCTCATTCACCACGCGTGCCAGGCCCACAGTGCCGCCTGCGCCTGCGAGGTTGAAGACCTCGGTGTTGTTGGCGATTTTTTCGTCGTCCAGCACCTTGGCCGCTGCCCGGGCGGTGGTGTCGTAGCCGCCACCGGGAGTGTTGGGAACCATGATCTGGATGCCGGTGATGGGGCCGGCAGCAGCGCCGGAGCTTTCAGAACTTGTGGAGCTCTTGCCCGTGGCACCGCAACCGGTGGCCATCAGGGCGAGGCCGGCGGCGACGGCGGCGACTCGCAATGCGCGGATCTGGCGCATGGTGTTCCTCTTCTCAGTGTTGAATTCTTTGCAGGGCGATCAACGTTGTGCCCCGTGCATTGATGCTAGGGGCGGCCGTGACGGCGATCACTCTTGTGTTCGCAGTGATCTTTAAGTTCATTGCGTTCACGGTGGTGGAAGGTCCCCTGCGGCTCTGGGGTATAGTTCCGGTACGCCACGCGGAGCGCCCCCAACATGCTCCACTCTCTGGCACCACCAAAGGAATTTTCAGTGACTCGACTGGCTCGAAGAAGAGGCATGTCCCTTGCCGGGCAGTACCTTGTGCTGCAGTTGCTGATTGTCCTTGCCGTCCTGGTGGCGGTCGTGGCCATCTCCCTGGCGCAGTCTGCCGCAGCTTTTGAACGCACCGAGGGCCGCAGGGCGCTGTCCGCTGCCGAAGCCCTGGGCAACAACCCCGCCGTGAGGGCTTTGCTCCCCACCGCCGAACCACGCGGAGGTTCGGCGCTCCCGGCCGTCGCTGAATCCGTCAGGACGGTCTCTGGTTCAGCCCACGTGGCCCTCGCCAAACTGGACGGCACCGTCATCACGGCCTCGGACCCTGGCTTGATTGGCCGGCCCCTGCCGCTGGGTGAAAGCAGGGTGATGGAAGGACGGGCCTGGACGGGCGTCCTCAAGGGAAGCACCGGGGAAGTCCTCTCCGCCCATGTGCCGGTGATTGACGACGCTGGAGAAGTGATCGGCATTGCGTCCATCAGCCGCAACTACCCCTCCACCCTGGAAAGGCTGGGCGACGCCGTCCCCAACCTCCTCACCTACCTCGGCGTGGCCAGCATCCTGGGAGTAGCGGGTTCCCTGCTCCTGTCCCGAAGGGTGAAACGGCAGACCCTCGGCATGGAACCACGCGAAATCACCGGGCTCGTGGAAAACCGGGAAGCCATGCTGCAGGGCCTGAAAGAAGGCGTGGTGGCATTGGATCCCCACGAACGGATCACCGTTGCCAACCAGAGTGCCCGCCAATTGCTTGGTTTGCCCGATGACTGCGTGGGTAAGAAGCTCCGCACCCTGCCGGTGGACCCGGCCTTGAAGGTGGTGCTGACCCGCGAACAGTCGGATCCTGACCAGCTGGTGCTGGTCGGCGAACGGCTGGTGGTGATGAACCGCGTGGCCCTCCATTCCCACGGGCGGGACATCGGTTCGGTGACCACCCTGAGGGACCGCACCGAGTTGTCCTCCCTGGAGAGCGAACTCGGTGCCACCCGCACAGTCACCGACACCTTGCGTGCACAGGCCCACGAGTTCGCCAACCAACTCCACGTCATTTCCGGCTTGATCCAGATCGGCGAATACGATTCCGTGGTGCAGTTCGTCAACGGTGCCACCGTGGAGCGCACCCGGCTCAACGACGACGTGACCCGCCGGATCGAGGACCCGGCGCTCGCCGCCCTGCTGATCGCGAAGGCCAGCCTGGCCACTGAACGCGGCGCCGAGCTGAAGCTGGACCCGCAGTCCGCGCTTCCGCGCGTCAAGGACGAACTTTCCCGGGACATCACCACAGTGGTCGGCAACCTGGTGGATAACGCGTTCGACGCCGTCACCGGCCTTCCGGGGGCATCGGTCCGCGTGCTGGTGGTCGACTCGCCCGAAGACGTGGTGGTGACCGTACAGGACAACGGGCCCGGAGTGCCTTCTGAATCTGCTGAGGCTATCTTCCAGCAGGGCTATTCCACCAAGGAACCGGGACCTGGAGATGCCAGGGGCTTTGGCCTTGCGCTGTCACGGGTTATCTGCCGGCGCAGCGGTGGCGACCTGACAGTGGCAAACGACCCGGGTGCGGTGTTCACCGCCCGATTCAGCAAGCACAGCACCGAAATGAGAAAAGGGGCAATACAACAGTGATCAAGGTCCTGATCGTCGATGACGACTTCATGGTGGCCAAGGTTCATGCCGGCTTCATCCAGCGGAGCCCCGGGTTCGGGGTGGTGGGCGTTGCCCATACAGGTGCCCAGGCATTGGCGCAAACACAGCGGCTGCAGCCCGATCTTGTGCTGCTGGATATCCATCTCCCGGACGTCAACGGGCTGGACCTCATGCATCAGCTGCGCGACGTCGCCCCGGACCTGGACGTGTTGGTGATCAGTGCTGCCCGCGAGGTAGAGACGGTGCGCAAAGCCCTTCGCGGCGGCATTGTCCACTACCTGATCAAGCCGTTCTCTCAATCCGATCTCCAGGAACGGTTGGAGCACTACCTCAGTGCCTACCAGGGGCTGGATGCTTCCAAGGTCGAGGCTGAACAATCCGACGTGAACAGGGTCTTCGGGCTCAGTGTGTCCGAGCGTTCGCTGCCCAAAGGCTGCAGCGTCGAGACGCTGGAGCTTGTTGAGTCCGCGTTGAAATCGGCGCCGGGTGACCTTTCCGCAGCGGAGGTCGCCGAACAGTTGGGTACCTCCAGGGTCAGTGCCCGCCGCTACCTTGAGTACCTCCATGATGAAGGTGCGCTGGACGTGAGACTCAAGTACGGCGTCGGGCGTCCTGAGAGGCGGTACGTGCTCAAGGGGCGGTGACCCGCTGGCGCTAGCAAACGGACCCCAGCTTGAAGGGATTGATGCCCTGCGCGGCCATGACGTACCAGGCAGTCGCTCCCGTATGCAGGCTCGTGTAACCGGTGTCATCGCCTCCCGAGTATCCAACTCGGGAGTTTGCCTGGATTCCTTTACCGTCCCGGTTCGGACCGGCGTCCTGTGCACGCTGCAGGTTTTGGATGTAAGTCGCCGACTTCGCCTGGTTTGCTGTGCTGCCTTGGCATTTGAGGGCGAGTGCCATGTGGGCGGTTCCTTCAAGCCAGACAGTTTTGTCGTTGTGGGAAAGATTCGCAGGATTGGTTTGTAATGCGAAGCGCACTCCGGTGATGGGTGTTGCAGGCACGCTTGAATCGGTGACTTCCAGATTCGCAATGTTCCACTGGAGGGCGGGCGCGTAGGTGGCACTGAGCGTCAAGAGGTATGCCCAGGATTGAACGTCTTCCGGGATGTACTCGTTGGTATTGGTGGTGATCCCGTCATTCGTTGTGCCTATTTCGAATCGCCCCGCAGTGGAATTCCACATGGATGCCAGAAATGTCTTGGCCCGGTTGGACTGGGTCAACCACTTGGAATTGTTGGTTGCCTGGTAGAGAGCCCCGAAGAATCCCGCGGCGTCGATGTTGTGCTCGGATGACTTCCACATGATCTTGGTGCCGTCGGAATTCAGGCCGCCCGTGAAACCACCGGCACCTCTTGTGTCCGTCGTGTTGTTGATGATCCAGTCACCCAGCTTGATGGCCCCGTTGAGGTAGCGGACATCCGATGTCACGTTGTAGAGGTGTGTGAGGGCCAACCCGGACCACGCCATGTTGCCGAGAGCCGATCCGGATGTCTGGATATTCGGAACACCCGAAGTGCTGAAGAGGTTCTGGGGACCGTAGGCATTTCGAAGCCGACCATCGCCCTTGGGATCGTTGGCCTGCATTTTCAGGAACGCGTCTCCCATGTTCTTTGCACGCGTGATCGAGGCAGACCGCTGTGGGTCTGTGGCAGGTCGGTTCGCATAGGCGATCATCACCAAAGCGTCGTCATAAAGGACCGAGTTGTCCCAGAAATCCAGATACCCTGCGTGGTAGCTCGACGGCAGGCGGAGCGTCGGCGCGAGAGCCCATTCATCCATGGCGCCGTCAAGATGTTGGTAAGCACGCGGGACGGAATCTGCGGTGCTTGCCACTGCGGCGGGCTGGGGCAGCCACGCGCTGGCCGCTATAACTGCCAAGGCCACCGAGGTAGCCCACCACCTGCTTGTCCTGTTCATCAAAGTCCCGTCTCTCCTGAACCGAGTTCTGCGCGCAGCGCGTACTGGTCGACTCCAGACCGGTCTCCGTCAGGACGCCCACCTATCTCCTTAGTGTGCGCGGACGGGCGTTCGTGACGGCACCGCGAGGTACCGGGTTGGTACGGTGGTCCCGTGGCTATCAATCTGCGTGTCCCTGAAGACCTGGATCGGCGACTGGAAAAGTTGGCCGCTGAGAAACACACGACCAAGTCCGCGCTCCTGTTGCAGGGCGCGGAGTTGGTGCTGCAACGACATGCGAGTCGACGCGAAATCGCTGAAGGCCTCGATTTCGTGATGAGCCACGATGCTGAGCTTCTGATTCGGCTCGAGGACGCGTAGCCACCCACTCATCGACGGCAACAAGCGGACTGCGTGGACGCTCATGGTGCTATTGCTTTGGATCAACGGATACAGGCATGACTTCCCCACAGATAAGGGCTTTGACCTTGTGGTGGGAGTCGCCGCGGGCACCATTGAACTGCGGGATTCAGCGGCCGCGATCACTCGGCATTTGGTGCCGCGCCATTAAACCCCAACCGTCTTCAGGTAGTTCCGGATCCCGTCCACCACGAGCTGATGATCCTCGTCGGAGCTCAGACCGGACACCGTCACGGCCCCGATCACCCCCGCACCGCGCACACGGAGAGGGAAGGATCCACCCGCCAACGTGTAGTCCTCGTGCGCCAGCCAACCTCCGCCCACCGGGCTGTGGCCCCGGGCAGCGAATTCCTCGGAAAGCAAAGCGGTGCTGTGCTCAAAACGCAGCACCGAAGCGGATTTCCGGCGGATCCACTCTTCCTGGTCGGACGTGGCGCCGGGCAGGACGCAGCGGAAGAGCACGATGTTGTGCCGGCGGATGTCGATGGCCACACCAAACTCCGAAGCGATGGCATGGTTGGCGATCAACGAACCCAGGCGCCAAGCGTCATGGTGGTCAAACGACGCGAAGACCAGCTCTTCTTCCTGCCGGCGGAGTTCGGTGAGGCGCGGGGATTCAGTCATTGATGTCTCCCGACCGGACAGAGTCTTCCGCGACAGCGTCCGCCTCGTAGCGCAGCCCGATCTGTCGCCTTATTTCATCCATGGCTGCCATGATGGCCACGCTCTCGTCCGGGGGCAAGATGGTTCCGGCAGTGGAACCTTCACGGACCAGTCGTTCCAATTCCGAGGCTTGGTATTGCATTCCCCTGCTGTTCACTGGCTGGTCGTACCGCTCCACAACGCTCCCATCCACCGCGTGAACCGTGAACGGAACGGGGTTGTACCAGGTGTGCTCGATGTCGATCCACCCCTCGGTGCCGATCACCAAGGCGCGGTTGGCGCTGGCCGCGTCCAGTTCGCAATCCACCAAAGCCTGCGCACCGCCGTCGTAATCGAAAATCGCCGCCGTTTGGCGGTCGACGCCGGTAGCAGTCATGGACGCGCTGGCGTGGATGGCGGACGGTGCGCCGAGGATGTCGAACGCGAAGGAGATGGGATAGATGCCAAGGTCCAGCAGCGCGCCGCCGCCTAGGGCGGGATCGTTGAGGCGGTGTGCAGGATCCTTGGGCAGGCTCTGGTTGTGGCTGGCGATGACTTTCCGGACCTCGCCGATGGTTCCGGCGGCGATGATTTCGCGGATCCTGACCATGTGGGGAAGGAAACGCGTCCACATGGCTTCCAACGCGACGAGCCCTTTGGAAGCGGCGAGGTCAACGATTTCCTGTGCTTCGCGGGCGTTCATCGTGAACGACTTCTCCACCAGCACGTGTTTGCCCGCGTTGAGCGCCAGGAGCGCATTGGCGTGGTGCATGGGGTGAGGCGTGGCGACGTAGACCACGTCCACCAGGGGATCCGCCACCAGCTCTTCGTAGCTGCCGTGCGCCGTTGCCACCGCATACTCTTCCGCGAAGGCCCGGCTGGTGTCCAAGGAACGCGAACCGACGGCCTGCACGGTGAATCCGTTGTCCTTCAGGTCCCGCGTTTGCAGTCCGGCGATGAATCCGGTGCCGAGGATTCCCCAACGGATGGTGCCCTCGGATGTCCCATTGCTAAGCGTCACGTGGTTGGTCCTTTGCCGGATCGGTAACGGGGTACGCCACAAACGCAAAGCACGCGGAATCCGGCGACCAGCTGTTGACGTTGAGGGTACCCTGACCGCCGGAAAGTGGCCACGTCCTGAGCGGGGCGGCCCAGTTTTCGGTCGAAACAAGCACGACGTCGACAGGCAAGTCAGCGGGGTGGCCTACGGTCCCGCGGGGGAACCGGAGGTAACTGGCATAGCGGCCGTCGGGGGAAAGATGGGGGAACCAGTCAACTGACCCGGACTGGAGCAGCTGCTCGAAACCGCTGCCGTCCGGGCGGATCCGGGCGAGTTGTGCGTGGCCCTTGGCCGTGCTGAAGGATTCAGTGTTCAGGTACAGCCAAGCACCGTCGGGAGAGTACTCCGGCCCGTCGCAGTGGCCGGGACCGACGTCGATGGGGGCGCCAGCACCGCCGTCGGACGCCATGACCATGAGGCGACCGGGCTGCGAAAAGTCACCGGCCTCGATGCCCACGTAGGCGAGTTCTTTGCCGTCCGGGCTTACGCCGTGGAGGAAGTGGAAGGCGCCGTCGTCCTTGGTGATGCGCTCCGCCCTGCCGCCGGCCAAAGGGGCGCGGTAGATCTGGCCGTCGTTGGCGGAGAGGAAGATGTCGTCGCCACCGGGATCGAGGACGTGGTCATTGTTGAGGTCCGGGATGCCCGTGAGCGGGATTTCCGTCAACTCGGCGGAATGCGCGTCCAACTTCCAGAGCTTTCCGTCCCCATTCAGGATCAGGGACTGACCGTCCAGGGTCCAGTTGGGGGCTTCAAGAAGGATATCCCCGGTGCTGTAAAGGAGTTCGCTGCGGCTGGAGACCGACGCGATCCGCACCTCACAGCGTTGTCCCGTTTGCAAGGTGCGGATCACGTGTGTGTCCTTAGTCTTTGCTGCTGAAGGCGGCGTCGAAGCTGGTCTGCGACGCCGGGAAGTCGAACTTCTTCAGGGCGGCGAGGGCTTCGGGAGCGCCGTGGAGGCGGTCCATGCCGGCGTCTTCCCATTCGATGCTGATGGGTCCGTCGTAGCCGATGGCGGTCAGGGCGCGGAAGGAGGCTTCCCAGGGAACGTCGCCGCGTCCGGCGGAGACGAAGTCCCAGCCGCGGCGGGGGTCGCCCCAGGCCAAGTGCGAACCGAGGACCGTGTTGCGGCCGGTCTGGCGGACCTTGGTGTCCTTGCAGTCCACGTGGTAGATCCGGTCCTTGAAGTCCCAAATGAAGGAGACGGGATCGATGCCCTGCCACATCATGTGGGACGGGTCCCAGTTGAGGCCGAAGGCTTCGCGGTGGCCGATCGCCTCGAGCGTGCGGACGGTGGTCCAGTAGTCGTAGGCAATCTCGCTCGGGTGGACTTCATGGGCGAAGCGGACTCCGCATTCGTCGAAGACGTCCAGGATGGGGTTCCAGCGGTCGGCGAAGTCCTGGTAGCCGGCTTCGATGACCTTCTCGGGGACCGGCGGGAACATGGCCACGTACTGCCAGATCGAGGAACCGGTGAATCCGACAACGGTGTCCACGCCGAGCGCCTTCGCAAGGCGGGCAGTGTGCTTCATTTCCTCGGCGGCACGCTGGCGGACGCCTTCGGGGTCGCCGTCGCCCCACACTTTGGAACCGACGATTGCTTCATGGCGGAAGTCGATCGGGTCATCACAGACGGCTTGGCCCTTGAGGTGGTTGGAGATCGCCCAGACCTTGAGGTTGTACTTCTCCAAAACGGCAAGTTTGGACTCGACGTAGCCGGGCTCGTCCCAGCGCCATGCGTCGAGGTGGTCTCCGGAAACGGCGATTTCCAGGCCGTCGTAGCCCCAGCCCGAGGCGAGCTTGGCGACTTCCTCGAACGGGAGGTCGGCCCACTGGCCGGTGAACAGGGTGTACGGGCGGGGCATGGTCAGGCTCCTTCGATAGGGGTGTTGATTGGCTTGGGGGACAGTTGGATCAGTGAGCTTTTGGCGGCCGCCGACTCTTCGACGGCGGCCAGGATGTGCTGGACGTTCAGGCCCTCCTCGAACGACGGCGACGGCTGGCTTCCGTCGCGGATGGCGGTCAGGAAGTCGCGGATTTGGTGCGTGAAGGTGTGTTCCCAGCCGATGATGTGCCCTTGCGGCCACCATGCTTCAAGGTACGGGTGCCCGGGCTCGTTGACCAGGATCCGGCGGAAGCCCTGCTCCCGCACCGGAACTGTCGAGTCCAGGAAGCCGAGTTCGTTCAACGCCTCGAGGTCGAAGAGGATGGTGCCCTTGTCGCCGTAGATCTCGAGGGTGAGGGAGTTCTTCCTGCCGGTGGCCACGCGGCTGACTTCCACTGAGGCGATTGCTCCGGAGGCGAGGGTCAACGTGGCCCAAGCGGCGTCGTCGACCGTTACTTCTTCCAGCCCCGCGTCGCCGGGGCGGCGGTCTACGAAGGTCTGCAGGCGGCCGGAGACCTCGGTGACGGCATCGCCGAGGAGGTAGAGGACCTGGTCGATGGCGTGCGAGGCGATGTCGCCGAGCGCGCCCGAGCCCGCGGTTTCCTTCCGGAGCCGCCAAGTCATGGGGGACCCGGCATCTGAGAGCCAGTCCTGAAGGTAGGCGGCGCGGATATGGCGGACGGTGCCGAGGCGGCCCTCGGCAATCAATTCGCGGGCCAGGGCAAGGGCGGGCACGCGGCGGTAGTTGAAGCCGATCATGGACTGGACACCACGCTTGCGGGCTTTCGCGGCGGCGGCGGTCATGAGTTCGGCTTCACCCAGTGTGTTGGCCAGCGGCTTCTCCACCAGGACATGTTTGCCGGCCTCGAGGGCGGCGATGGCGATCTCGGCGTGCATCCAACCGGGTGCGCAGATGTCGATGATGTCGATGTCCTCGCGCTCGATGACTTCACGCCAGTCCGTGGCCGATTCGGCCCATCCGTACTTGGCGGCGGCTTCGGCCACCTGGGTGGCGTCCCGGCCCACCAGCACTTTCTGCTCGAAGGCCGGGACGTCGAAGAAACTGGCCACGTTCCGCCACGCATTCGAGTGGGCCTTCCCCATGAAGGCGTAACCGATGGCGGCCACGCCGAGGGGGCGGTCGGTGCTGTCCTTCGACAGTGCGGGCGTCTGCGCCGTGTTCATTGTGATGCTCCTAAATAAGGGTCCGGTGGACAGTGCCCGGAGGCGTGATGTGCTCGGCAGCTACTTGACTGCGCCCGCTGAAAGGCCTGCGACAAGGTGCCTCTGGACCAGGATGAATCCGATGAGGACCGGCAGGCTGACCACCACGGAGGCGGCCATGAGCTGGTTCCAGAACACATCCGATTCGCTGGCATAAGCCTTCAAACCAAGGGACAGAGTCTTGGTGGACTCATTGGTAAGGACCGAGGCGAACAGCACTTCACCCCACGCCGAGATGAATGAGTAGACGGCCACAGCGATGATGCCCGGCTTCGCGACCGGGAGGATGACGCGGAAGAGTGCGCCCATGCGGCCCGTGCCGTCAATCATGGAGGCTTCCTCCAACTCCTTGGGGATGGAAGCGAAGTACCCGCTCAGCATCCAGATGGCGAACGGCAAGGTAAACGTCATGTACGTGATGATCAAGCCGAGGTAGGAACCCTGGAGCTGAAGCCCGGTGATGTTCCGGATCTGGGTGAAGATCAGGTAGAGCGGCAACAGGAACAGGATGCCCGGGAACATCTGGGTGGACAGGACCGTGAGGCTGAAGGCGCGCTTGCCCTTGAACGGCAACCTTGCGATCGCGTAGGCGGCCAGCACCGCGACGGTGACGGAGCACGCTGTGGCAGCAACGGTGATGATGAGGCTGTTCTGGAAGTACTTCGCCAGCGGCACCGTGGTCCAGATATCAAAGTACGGAGCAAGGGTGATCTCGCGCGGAATCCACTGGAACAGCCCGGCGACATCCTTCAGCGGTTTGATGGACGTTGAAACCACCACGAAGAGCGGTATTGCGACCCAGAGGGAGAGGATGGTCAGGACCACGTTCCTCAGGATCCGGAAGTTGCGGGTCTCAATCATTGTCGGCTCCCTTTGGCAGCACCATGCGGATGTAGAAGACAGAAGCGATGAAGAGGGCGATCAGCAGGAGGACACTCATTGCTCCGCCGAGGCCGAAGTTCCAGCTGCCAAACGAGTTTTGGTAGATCAAGGGGGATATGAGGGTGGCTTCCTTGGGGGAAGTGGCACCGAACAGGACGAAAGGAATGTTGAACTGGTTGAACGTCCAGAGGGACATCACCATCAACAGCACTCCGTTGGCCGGGCGGACCATGGGCAGGGTAATGGTCCGGAACTGCTGCCAGAGGGTGGCGCCGTCAATGGCTGCTGCCTCGTAGACATCGTTCGGAACATTTTGCAGTGCCGCCATCAGCATGAGGAAGGCGAAGGGCCACAGCTGCCAGACATTGACTACCACCATGGCCCCGAACGAGTTCTCGCCAAGGAGCCAGAAGGGGCGGTGGTCACCGAAGAGATGGAGGGTGTCCACCAGGATCTGGTTCACCGCGCCGTCGCGCTGGTTGAACATGAAGGCCCACGCAATGGTTCCGACGTAAGCAGGAAGCGCGTACGGAACCAGGAAGAAGGTCCGCAGAAGGGCGCGGCCCTTGAAGTTCGAGGAAAGGAAGACGGCACCGGCCATGCCGAGTACCCATGAGAAGCCCACCACGAGGATGGTGTAGAGGAGGGTACGGCCAACTGTGCTGAAGAAGGCCTGCCCGATGGTGCTCTCCGGGTTGAGGCCGTTGATGAAGTTCTGCAGGCCCACGAACGGGGCGTTGAGCCAGTTGGTGAGGTTGAGCTGCGTCAGGGAAATGAACGCGATCCACACACCCAGGAGCATGGGGCCGATGTGGATGAGGAGTTCGAGGATGGCGGCCGGAGCGATCAGGCCGTAGGGAAGGAAGGACCGGCGCCGTTTGCGGATCGGCGTCGAAGGGGTGGGCCCGTCGGGCTCAGGATGGGCGGCCGTTGTGCTGCCCGCAGCGGCTTTTCCGCTGTCCAGCGCTGAATGTGACATGGAAACTCCTTTGCCGGAGTGGAGGCACCACAAGCTGTGGCGCCTCCACCCTCAGGGCATGGTTACTGGGCCGCGGCCATCTGGTTATTGGCGTCCTTGAGAGCCGCCTTGATGTCGTCTTCGGAAACAGTTCCGGTTGCTGCCTTGGCAAAGAGGTTCTTGATCGCAGTACCCGTCAGGGTCTCCATCTGACCTTCTTTGGCGATCAGCGGCATCGGCAGGGAGTGGTTGGACAAGGCTTCGTTCTTGGCCTTGACCTCTTCAGTCTGGAATGCAGCGTCCTTGGATGCGGCGCTGACCACAGGCAGGGAGGAGTAGGCCTTGTTCAGGGCTACCTGCTCCTCGTCACTTGTCAGGAAGGCAGCGAGCTTGATGGCGTTTGCCTTGTTCTTGCTGTTCTTGAACACGCTCAGGTTGATACCGGCCACGTGGCTCTGGGTGGCGCGGTCGCCCGTTGCGTCAGCGGTCATCATCGGGACAGCGGCCACGCCCCAGTCCTTGAAGTCACGTGCTGCGAAGTTCTTCAGGGGGCTCTGGTCAAACATCATGGCTGCCTTGCCGTTGATGAGGTTGTCCACCTTCTGACTGCCCTGGCTGAGCTCGGCGTCGGAGGGCGACATCACCTTGTCAACAGCCATCAGGTCAACGAACTGCTTGACGCCCTGGACCTGCGGGTCGCTGTCGAACGTCGGCTTGCCGTCCTTGTCGAAGAGCGTGCCACCGTTCTGGAGGCCCCGGACGAACGCCTGGTGCGAGTTGGCCGAAACCGAAGCCCCGGCTGCGGTGAAGCCCCACTGGTCCGGCTTGCCGTCGCCGTCGACGTCCTTGGTCAACTTCTTGGCGTCGGCCACGAACTCGTCCCAGGTGACCGGCGCCTTTTCGATGCCGGCTTCCTTGAACATCTTGGTGTTGTAGTACAGGTTGTAGGCCAAACCGTACAGGGGGATCGACGTCGGCGTCTTGCCTTCGGCGCCACCGGTTGACCAGCTGGTCTGCAGGAAGCGGTCCTTGCCGCCGATGGCGTTGAGGAGTTCGCCTTCCACGGGCTCAAACGCTCCCGTTTCCTGCAACGTCACGGCCCAGGTGTTGCCGATGTTCAAGACGTCGGGACCGTCCCCACTGGTTACTGCCGTAAGGATGCGGTTGTAGAGGTCGGTCCAGCCGATAACTTCCAGCTTGACCTTGACGCCCGTCTTCTCCGTGAAGCGGTCGAGGCTGGGCTTCAACTTGGCCGCGGTGTCGTCAAGGCTGTTGCCCTGGTCGGAGGCCCAGTAGGTGATGGTGTCGCTGGAGGCCTGTGGAGTGTCGCCTCCACCGCAGCCGCTCATGCTCAGGGCCAGGGCGGCAGTGGCGGCGAAGGCCGAAAGGACTTTCAGGGGGTTCTTCATTATTGCTCCGATTTCTCGTCGTCGAGCTGGGGCTATGGTGATTGGGGCTGATGCTTGCTGTTGATCAGGCGGAGAGAGTTGCTGCTGTGGGGTCCCAGTCCTCGGGGAGGGCGGGAACCTTGTCAGCGGAGCTTTCGACATCCACGAAGGCACGGTTGTCGATCGACTCGGCGATGGAGGCCATGGTGTCCAGGACGTGGAAGGCCAACTCGCCCTGTGCACGGTGCGGACGGCCTTCGCGGATGGCGCGTGCCATTTCAAGGACGCCGGCGCCCCGGCTCGCGGTTGAGCCCACTGACGGAACGGTGGTCCAATCGTCGGAACCCAGCGCGCAGATCCTGATGTCGCCGTCGAACATGTTGGGGTCCGGAAGCGCGATGGTGGCGTCCGTTCCCGTGATTTCGACAAACCCTGCACGCTTGAGCGGCGAATCGAAGCTGAAGATGCTCTGCGCGGACTCGCCATTTTCGAACTCAAGGATGGAGCTGACGTGCGTGGGAACGGTGACGTCGAAGACCTCGCCTGCCTTGGGGCCGGAACCAATGACCCGGGTCTCGCGGGACTTCGAACCGAAAGCGGCAACCCGGCGGATGCTGCCAAAGGTCTGAACCAGCGTGGTCAGGTAGTACGGGCCGATGTCGAAAAGCGGCCCGGCGCCGTCCTGGAAGAGGAACGCGGGGTTGGGGTGCCAGGACTCAGGACCGGGGGACTGCATGAGCGTCAGGGCGGTCAGCGGGGTGCCGATGTCTCCACGCTCGATCATGCGGCGGGCAGTCTGGAGCCCGGCGCCGAGGAAGGTGTCCGGCGCGCAACCCAGGCGAACACCTGCAGCATCAGCGACTTTGAGCAGGCCAAGTCCGCTTTCGCGGTCCAGGGAAAACGGCTTTTCGCTCCACACGTGCTTTCCGGCGTTGACCGCCTGGGTAGCAACTTCAACGTGCGCGGCCGGAATGGTCAGGTTGACGACGATTTCGACGTCGGGGTCATTCAGGACGGCGTCCACGCCGCCGTGCTTCCCAATCCCGTATTCGGCGGCGCGGGCGGCAGCGGCTTCTTCGAACAGGTCGCCGATGGCAACTACCTTGACGTCCGGGAAGCTGGTCAGGTTGTCCAGGTACTGCTTGCTGATGACACCGGCGCCGATGATGCCGACTCCGACAGGGCCGGAACCAACCGGGCCGAAGGATGCTCCTGTTGCGTGGCTCATGCATTGACCTTTCCAGCGCTGAGGTAGTTGTAGCTGTCGCGGACGGCTTCGAACATGTCGCCCTCGAAGTCGTCAAGCTCGACGACGCCTGCCTCAAGCGAACCGGCCGCGTCGAGAACCTCCCAGATGGGCATCTTGCCGTCGCCCACAGCCAACTGCTGGGACGGATCCGAGGTGACGGGGCCGTCCTTGATGTGGATGAACTTCACCCGGTCACCGAGGCGTGCCAGGAGTTCGGCCGGGTTCTGCCCACCAACGGCTGCCCAGTAGGTGTCGAGTTCCAGAACGACCTCAGGTGCCAAGTGGTCGGCGAGGTGCTCGATGGCGGTCTTCCCATCAATGACCGACTCAACTTCCCACCAGTGGTTGTGGTAGCCGACACGAACGCCGTACTCCGCACCCTTGGCGGCGGCTGCGTTGAGCTGGTTGGCGGTTTCCTTGATGTCTTCGATGCTGTTCCAGCGCTCAATGGGAACGTGCGGGTCGATGACAGTGCCGATGCCCAACTGCTGTGCAGCGGCGAAGATTGCGTCCTGGTTATCGCTCAGCAACGGAGCGTGGCCGGAGGGGGCGGTGAGGTTGTTCTCTGCCAATGCCTGCTTCAGCTCAGCGGCCTTGGCGACAAAGCGGTACGGCTCCACCATCGTGAAACCAATTTCTGCCAAACGCTGGATGGTTCCAGCAAGATCCTCTTCCAAGGCCTTTCGGACCGTGTAGAGCTGGATCGAATATGACACTGTCTCTCCTCGTCATTGTGGGTGAGTGCGGAATCGGCCGGGGTGATAACCACCATCTGCGGTCGTGATGTGCTGCTCATCACAACCTAGGGGGACTTTTGACGGCGGTCAAGCAAAAGTTGAAATATGGCCGACAAACTTTTATTGCATGACACGCATAAGCAATCGTGCTTCACTAAGTGCATGACTCCAGCACCCGCAAACGACGCCGGAAACGCCCCGGTCTTAGAGGCCGGCAACCTGTCGCGCGCTGGTGATCTCTTCCAACTTCTCCGCGACGGCCAAGCCCGGACCCGCGCCGAGCTGGCCCTCACCACGGGGTTGGCCCGCTCCACCGTCGCCTCCCGCATCGACGCTCTGATCAACTCCGGACTGGTCGGTCCGGCAGGTGAGGCAAGCTCCAGCGGCGGCAGGCCGCCGTCGCGCTTTGCCTTCAACCCTGCCGCGCGGGTGGTACTGGCGGTCGACGTCGGAGCGACCCACATGATTGTTGCCGTCACCGACCTCGGCGGCAGCGTCCTCGCGGAGCGGCGGCTGAAGCAGGAAGTAGCGGACGGTCCCGAGGTGGTCCTGAACCGTGTGGTGTCCGCGGGCCGCGAGCTCCTGGCCGAAGCAGGACGGGAGCCGGGGGACCTCGCGGGCATGGGCATCGGACTTCCGGGCCCCGTGGAACACGACACCGGGCGGCCCGTGAAGCCGCCGATCATGCCGGGATGGGACGGATTCGACGTCGTCACTTACGTCCAGCGCTCACTGCCCGTTCCCGTGTTGGTGGACAACGACGTCAACATCATGGCGTTGGGGGAGCGGACCGCGTACTGGCCCGACCACGACAATTTCCTCTTCATCAAATTCGCCACCGGCATCGGTGCGGGCATCATCAGCAGCGGTGAGCTGCAGCGTGGCGCCAACGGCACCGCCGGCGACCTCGGCCACGTCCGGGTTCCACGCGGGGATGACGTCCTTTGCCGCTGCGGCAACTATGGCTGTCTTGAGGCGCTTGCCTCAGGTCCCGCCGTCGCGCATCAACTCCGGGCGCAAGGGCTGGAAGCCAGCAACGGCGCCGATGTGCTGAGGCTCGTAGGTGAGGGAAACCTGCAGGCCATCCAGGCGCTGCGGCAGGCCGGACGCGACGTAGGCGATGTCCTCGCGACAGTGGTCAACCTGCTGAACCCGTCCATGATTGTCATCGGCGGCAGCGTGGGCGAGGCCGGCGAGCACTTGGTGGCAGGCATACGTGAGGTGGTCTACCGGCGTTCGCTCCCGCTGGCCACCACGCACCTTCGCATCGGTATCTCCATGGCGGGCGAGCGTTCTGCGATCCTTGGCGCGAGCCAGATGGTGACCCGGTATGTCCTCTCGCCTGCGGTGATCGAGGCCACGCTGCAAGCCACGGGGTGAGCCTTCATGGATGCCGGTGGGGGCGCGCCGGCGTGATAGCAATGAAACTGATGAAAACGTTTCCTGCCATTTTTTGGCCCGCACCATGACCCAGTTCCTCGCCAAAGTTCCCAGAGGCTGGTTGCTGCTGGCCTGCATCGGGCTGATTGCCCTGAACATGCGCGGGCCGTTTGTCGCTGTAGCGCCTGTGGTGGATCTGCTCCGCCAGGACCTGGGCTTTTCGCCGGTGGAACTTGGCTTGCTGACCGGTATCCCCGTGCTCTGCTTCTCGCTTGCCTCGCCGTTGGCGTCCATGGCCGGACGCCGGCTGGGCGCCGAGTTCGCGGTCATGCTGACCCTGCTCGGAGTGCTGGCCGGTGTGGTGATCCGCTCCGTCGGTGGCGGCGCGCTGGTGATGGCGGGGACGGTCGTCATCGGTTTGGCCATCACCATTGGCAACATCGCGGTCCCGCTGATCATCCGGCGTGACTTCGCTCCCAGACGGCAGGCGACTGCGATGGGCGTCTATACGGCGGCACTGAACATCGGCTCGTTCCTCACTTCTGTGGCCACAGCACCGTTGGCTGAACTGGTGGGCTGGCGGCTTTCCTTGGCGGCGAGCGCGGTGCTGGCGCTGGCGGCGATCCTGTTCTGGATCCCCACGGTAGGTGCGAGGCGGGCTTTGGTTCCGGCCGCCGTCGTATCTTCCGCGCCGTCAGGTTCGGGGCGCGTTGCCGGTGTTGGATGGCTGACTGCAGGCTTGACTCTCGGCTTCGCGGGCCAGGCCTTTTCCTACTACGGCGTCACGGCGTGGCTCCCGAGCTTCCTGTCCGACGAACTCGCGATGGACACTGCCCAAGCCGGCGCCGGTTCCTCGCTGTTCCAGATATTCGCGATCGTGGGCGGCTTGGGCGTGCCGCTGCTGGCCCGCTTCAGCAGTACGACGGCGGTCGCGGCCACCTTGAGCGCGTTGTGGCTGACCGTTCCCGTTGGTTTGTTGCTGGCGCCGTCGTGGTGGTGGCTGTGGTCTTCCCTCGGTGGGATTGCGCAGGGCGGCGGGATCACGGTGATCTTCATTGCCATCATCCAGTTCGCCCGTTCCCAGGCCGCGGCAGGGAAGATGTCCGCAGTGGTGCAGGGTGTGGGTTACTGCTTCGCTGCGTTGGCGCCGACGATTGTTGGCTACGTCCACAGTGTGTCCGACGGCTGGACCGTGCCCTTGTTCGTGATCCTGGGCTCTGTACTCGCGTTCTGTGTGTGCACCACGTTGTCCGTGCGCTGGGTATCCCGCCAGGCCTAAGCCCCCTTAACCCAAGTAGGGGACAGCAAACGCTCCATTGAGCCCTCAATGGAGCGTTTGCTGTCCCCTAGTTGGGTGGTTGTTCCGGTGCTGGGCTGCCTCCCCGGCCTTCGGGGTCACTTGTTGCGAAGAGTGCAGGCAGCCCAGCGTCGGGGCTTCTTGGGTTGCTTCTGCTAGGCGGCGACCAGTTCTTCTTGCGTTGCCTCTTCGCGGGCTTCGGTGAGGAAGCGGGCGTAGGCGGGGATGGTCAGGAAGGTGGGGAATTCCTCGGCCAGGGTCACTTCTTCGAAGATGGCGCGTGCATCAGCGAAGCGGTCGCCGTCGAAGCGTTCCAGGCGGGCAAATTCCTCATCCAGCATGTCCTCAACCCACTCGCGGGTGATGATGTCGCCCTGGTCGGTGATGGCGTGGGAGTGGATCCACTGCCACAGCTGGCTCCTGGAGATCTCCGCGGTGGCGGCGTCTTCCATGAGGTTGTGGATGGCCACCGCACCGTTTCCGCGCAGCCAGGACTCGATGTACCGGATGCCTACCTCGATGTTCAAGCGGACTCCGGCCTCCGTAATGCTGCCCTCGGTGCTGGCGATGTCGATCAGTGCACGGTCATCCGGGGTGACGTCCTCGCGGGTTTTGTTGAGTTGGTTCGGCTTCTCTCCGAGAACCTCGTCAAAGACCTCGCGGCAGATGGGCACCAGGTCCGGGTGGGCCACCCAGGAGCCGTCAAAGCCGTCGTTGGCTTCGCGGGTCTTGTCCGCACGGACCTTCTCGAAGGAGGCCTGGTTAGCGGCCTCGTCCTTACGGTTCGGAACTGCCGCTGCCATGCCCCCAATTGCCATGGCTCCGCGTCGGTGGCAGGCGCGTACCAGTTGCTCGGTGTAAGCACGCATGAACGGCTGCGTCATGGTCACCTGGCCGCGATCCGGGAGCACGAAGCGCGGGCCCCGGGTCCGGAAGTTCTTGATCAGCGAGAAGATGTAGTCCCAACGGCCGGCGTTCAAGCCGCTTGCGTGGTCGCGGAGTTCGTACAGGATCTCTTCCATTTCGAAGGCAGCCGTGATGGTTTCGATCAACACGGTGGCGCGGATGGTGCCCTGCGGGATGCCGAGCAGGTCCTGGGCCAGGATGAAGATGTCGTTCCACAGCCGTGCTTCGAGGTGGTTCTCGATCTTGGGCAGGTAGAAGTAGGGGCCCTTCCCTTGGGCCAGCAGGCGGCGGGCGTTGTGGAAGAAGTACAGCCCGAAGTCCACAATGCCGCCGGCGATCGGCTTGCCGTCAATCAGCATGTGCTTCTCCGGCAGGTGCCAACCACGCGGGCGGACCACGATGGTCGGCAGGTCCTCGGCGGCCTTGAGCTTGTATTCCTTGCCTTCGGGGCTGGTGAAGTCGATGCGGCGTTCCATCGCATCGGTCAGGTTCAGCTGGCCCTGGATCACGTTGCGCCACGTCGGAGTGGAGGAGTCCTCCATATCCGCGAGCCACACCTTGGCGCCGGAGTTCAACGCGTTGATGGTCATCTTGCGGTCCACCGGACCGGTGATCTCCACGCGGCGGTCCTCCAGGCCAGGGGCCGGGGGAGCCACGCGCCAGGACGGGTCATTGCGGATGCCCTCGGTTTCCGGCAGGAAACGGGGATCCTGGCCACTCGAAATCGCATTACGCCGGGCGTGCCGTGCCTGCATCAGCTCCTGCCGACGATCAGCAACAGCACGATGCAGCTTGCCGACGAACTCAAGCGCATCCGGAGTGAGGACCTCGTTCTGCCGCGAAATGGGCTGCGCGGTCAAAGTAATCCCGTTGATAGTGAAGTTGTCGGTGAAGCTGTTCATTTCAAGACTCCTAAGAAAATGTTCGACGGCGGCACTTGCATAAGTGGGTTGGGGCCGGGATGGGAAATCCTCCGCGTGCTATTCCCCATCCCGGCCGCAGGGCCTCGCGGGGCTCGGCCGGCGTCCGGGACAGGGCCCCTTTTACGCACGCTTCCGGATTTCCCATCCCGGCCGGTGGCGGTAAGTGCCGCCGTCGTGCCTTTCGGTGAGCGAAACTGACAGCTCACCTTGGGCTAAATGTGGTTAGTGGAATTGGCCTTCTTCGGTGGATCCCACCAGGGCCAGGGTGGAGGCGTTCGGGTTGAGCGCCGTGGCGATGTCGTCGAAGTAGCCGGTGCCGACTTCGCGCTGGTGCTTGGTGGCGGTGTAGCCGCGTGCTTCGGAGGCGAATTCCTTCTCCTGGAGCTCGACGTAGGCGCTCATGCCTTCACGGGCGTAGCCGTGGGCGAGGTCGAACATCGAGTAGTTCAGGGCGTGGAAGCCGGCCAGGGTGATGAACTGGAACGTGAAGCCCATGGCACCGAGTTCGCGCTGGAACTTGGCGATGGTGGCGTCATCCAGGTGCTTGCGCCAGTTGAACGACGGGGAGCAGTTGTAGGAGAGCATCTGGTCCGGGAATTCGGCCTTGACCGATTCGGCGAACTTGCGGGCCAGCTCCAGGTCCGGGGTGCCCGTCTCCATCCAGATGAGGTCGGAGTACGGTGCGTAGGCTTTGGCGCGGGCGATGCAGGGTTCGATGCCGTTGCGGACCTTGTAGAAGCCCTCAGGGGTACGTTCACCGGTGATGAATTCCTGGTCGCGTTCGTCGACGTCCGAGGTGATCAGGGTTGCTGCCTCGGCGTCGGTGCGGGCGATGACGACGGTCGGGGTACCGGCGACGTCGGCTGCCAGGCGGGCGGCGTTCAGGGTCCGGATGTGCTGCTGGGTAGGGATCAGGACCTTGCCGCCCAGGTGGCCGCATTTCTTCTCGGATGCGAGCTGGTCTTCCCAGTGAACACCCGAGGCGCCGGCGGTAATCATGGACTTCATGAGCTCGTAGGCGTTGAGTGGGCCACCGAAGCCGGCCTCGGCGTCGGCGACGATCGGCACCAGCCAGTCCTCAACGGTCTTGACGCCCTCGGCGTATTCGATCTGGTCTGCGCGGAGCAAGGCGTTGTTGATGCGGCGGACAACCTGCGGCACCGAGTTGGCCGGGTACAGGGACTGGTCCGGGTAGGTGTGACCGGAGAGGTTGGCGTCGGCTGCAACCTGCCAGCCGGAGAGGTAGATGGCTCGAAGGCCGGCCTTGACCTGCTGTACGGCCTGGTTGCCGGTCAGCGCACCGAGGGCGTTGGTGTACCCACCGGTGAGGGCTTCCTCGGTGAGCTGCTTCCAGAGCTTCTCCGAACCGCGGCGGGCCAGGGTGTGCTCTTCGGAGACGCGGCCGCGGAGGCGGACGACGTCGGTAGCCGAGTAATCGCGGGTGACGCCCTCCCAGCGCGGGTTGGCGGACCATTCAAGTTCCAGCGCGGCTGCCTGCTGTTCGGCGGTCTGTTCGGCTGGTTCAAACGATGCGGTCATTGCATGTCTCCTCATATCCTGGCGGGGCTCCCCGGGGCCGGCCTCCGCTGCTTCCTTGCTGCTTCGGCCGGCTTGACCGGGGTCTGTATTTCTTTTCGTGAGAACTACTTTTCTGCACTTTCAAGAGGCTTTCTAGAGGAAAAGTATGGAAAGAAATGCACTTCTTCGCGTATTCTCAAGAAATGTCGCCTTCAAGCTGGAATCGCGACGTCGCGTCGCCGTCGTCGTCCGTCCCGTCCCCTGAACTGGACGTCATCAGCCTTGGCCGCCGCGTGCGCCATTTGCGCAAGCAGGCCGGCCTGACGCTCGATGACCTGAGTGCCGCCGTCGGGACCGCACCAAGCCAGTTGAGCCTGATCGAAAACGGCAAACGCGAACCCAAACTGGGGCTGCTTCAGCAGCTGGCCGCGTCCCTCAACGTGAGCATCGACCAATTGCTTGGGGCAGAGCCTCCGAGCCGCCGCGCGGCCTTGGAAATCGAGCTGGAAAGGTACCAGCGCGGGCCTCTGTACGAGTCGCTGAACCTGCCCAAAATCCGCATCAGCTCGCGGCTTCCGCTGGAGGTTCTGGAGTCTCAGGTGGGGCTGCTTCAGGAGCTCGAACGCAAACTTAATGAGCAAGCCGCGACGCCGGAAGAAGCCCGCCGCGCGAACGGCGAGTTGCGTGCCATGATGCGCGAGCGCGGTAACTACTTCCCCGAGTACGAGGCCGAGGCGCAGAAGGTCCTCAAGGGGGTCGGCTACACGACGGGTCCACTCAGCCAGCACGTCATTGCGGACATTGCCGAGAACCTCGGATTTTCGCTTCACCATGTGGGTGACCTGCCGCATTCCACGCGGTCCGTGACGGATTTGAAGAACCGCAGAATTTACCTGACACAGAACCAGAGGCAGGACCACGACCCCCGTTCCGTGCTGCTGCAGGCACTGGGACACTACGTCCTGGGGCACGAAACTCCGCGGAACTACGGCGACTTCCTGGCCCAGAGGGTGGCGACCAACTACTTCGCGGCGGCCCTGTTGCTGCCCGAGCACGCCACAGTGGAGTTCCTGCAAAAGGCCAAAGCTGCCAAGGAAATCGCGGTGGAGGACATTCGCGATGCCTTCGCCGTGTCATACGAAACCGCCGCGCACCGCTTCACCAACCTGGCCACCAAACACCTGGGCATCACCACGCACTTCCAGAAGACCCACCAGTCCGGCATCATCTACAAGGCCTACGAGAACGACGGCGTGACGTTCCCGCAGGATCACACCGGGGCGATCGAGGGGCAGCCGTCGTGCAAGGCGTGGACCTCGCGGGCTGTGTTCGATGTGCCGGACAAATTCAGCGCCTACAGCCAATACACCGACACGCCGTCCGGAACGTACTGGTGCACCGCCCGCACCGAGCGCTCGGCTTCAGGGGAGTTTTCGTTGAGCATCGGGGTGCCGTACCAGCATGTGAAGTGGTTCCGTGGCCGTGAAACCACGGCCCGGGCAACGTCGAACTGCCCGGATCCGAAGTGCTGCAAGCGTCCGCCTGCGGCGTTGGCCGACGAGTGGGCCGGAAACGCGTGGCCTTCGGCCCGGGCCCACTCACACCTGCTCGCCGCGATGCCCCCTGGAGCGTTCCCCGGCGTGGACGAGACCGAGGTGTACTCCTTCCTGGAGGCCCACTCCGGGCGCTGAGTCTTTCGGTGGCCGGCGGCTCGGGGCGCGTGGCGCGTGGGACTACGGCTCGAGTTCGCGGGAACCTTGCGGGATCGCTGGAAGTTTCCGGGCGATCTCGCCGGTTTCCCACGAACTCGCGGCGCGCATGGGCGCTCCCGGCTCGGGGCTCGCCCCGGCCAGGGCTAGGGAACGAGCCGCGCCACCAGCACTGCCGCAGCGTTTACGACGTCGTCCGCCGCCTTTTTGGTGGCACTCAAGGCGACCTCGTGGCCGGCAACCGTAATGATGTCCGTGATCACCGCGACGGTGAGCCGGCCCAGGGTGTCCTCGCTGGTTCCGAGGAGCACCGAGTTTTGGCGGACCCATTCACGACCGCGTTCACGACGGAGGACCTCAAAGCCCGGGGGAGTGTCGCCCTCGATGAACACGCGCTCCAAGTCACGGTGCTTCCAGGTGTAATCGAAGTAGCTGCGGCTGCCGACGTTGAACAGGGCAAGCGGTTCGGTTTCCCCGGCTTTGCGGGCCTTGGCCACTGCGGCAGCTACCAGGCGTTCGTGCTCGTTTTGGTAATCGTCCCAGAGGGCCAGGAAGAGCTCGGTCTTGCCGCCAAAGTGGTGGTAGAGGCTGCCGACGCTGGATCCTGCGCGGGCCACGATGTCGGAGATGCTGGCGTCCGTGAAGCCGTGTTCCACGAACACGTCGGCGGCGGCATCCAACAGGTTGCGCTGCGTTGCCGCGGTGCGTGTCCACTTCCAGGAGCCCGCGGAGGTTGCTGCTTCGGAGGTTTTGCGGACCAAACCGGAACTCCCTTCGCGGATGGGCCAGGACTCGGCGTGTTTCACCGTTACTTTCTGGAATCCTACCCTCGAAATTATCCACATAGCCAGCAGTGACCCTTGACCAGTACAACAGGGACGGGAAATAATTTTGGAAGTCGGTTCTAGAAACACATATTGCGGCATATATCCGAATGCTGCGATTTTTGACGTGGGACGCCCCGAAACCCGGGTGCCGTTTTCGCCGTCGGGCTGCAACTGGTTGAATCGCTATATAGCGCCAACTGGTCGCAGCCAACCAAGCCAGAGAGGAACGCGGCCTGATGTCCGTTTCAAGCAAGTCGTCCGGGATCACGTCGAACAGGTGGTTCAAACCCGTCGTCGTCACTGCGGGAGCTTTGGTGGTGGCCCTGATCGTGGTTCTGGTGGCTCAGTGGCTCCGAACCCTGCAGCCGGTGCAGCAGTTCCTGACGGACTACCCTGGCCACTCAGCGATCCCCGAGGGCACGCCCACTGGATTCCCGGCGTGGCTTGGCTGGCAGCACTTCCTGAACATGTTCTTCATTGTCCTGATCATTCGTTCGGGCTGGCAGGTGCGCACCACTACCCGCCCGCCGGCGTATTGGACCAGGAACAACAAGGGCTTCATCAAGACCAAGAACCCGCCCGGCAAAATCAGCCTGGACCTCTGGTTCCACCTGACGCTGGACGCCTTGTGGGTCCTGAACGGCATCATTTTCATCGTTCTGCTCTTCGCGACCGGCCAATGGTTGAGGATCGTTCCCACCAGTTGGGACGTCTTCCCGAACGCGGTTTCGGCCGGCCTGCAGTACGCCTCGCTGAACTGGCCCGTTGAGAACGGCTGGAACAACTACAACAGTCTCCAGCTCCTGACCTACTTCATTACTGTCTTCATCGCCGCGCCGCTGGCCATCATCACAGGTATCCGGATGTCTGGTGCGTGGCCGAAGAAGGCCGCCATCAACAAGTTCTACCCCATCGAACTGGCCCGCAAGATCCACTTCCCCGTGATGATCTACTTCGTGGCGTTCGTGATCGTCCACGTGACCCTGGTGCTGGCCACGGGGGCGCTGAACAACCTGAACCACATGTACGCGGCCAACAACGACAACAGCTGGTGGGGCTTCGGAATCTTCGCGGCCTCCATCGTCTTCACAGCCGCCGCCTGGTTCCTGGCACGGCCGTTGTTCCTGCGCCCGATCGCCTCGCTGATGGGCAAGGTTTCGCGCTAGGCCCTGACAAAAACAGCCGCTCCGGAAGGGTTTCCGGAGCGGCTGTTTTTGTCTTAGGAAGAGTGGCTAGCTCAGCGCCCCGCCCTGCCACAGCGCATCGAACGGCGCGCCGGAGGACACCCGGTTCTTGATGCCCGCCGTGACGAAGGCCTTGGCGGTGCGGGCGGCTTCCAGGGGCGTCGCGCCCTTGGCCAGCTCCGCGGTTACAGCCGCAGCAAGCGAGCAGCCGGCACCGGAGACCGCAACTTCGCCAACCTTCAGCGCGCGCAGGACTTCCAGCGTTTCGCCGTCGTAGTAGACGTCGACGGCGTCGGGTCCTTCCAGCCGCACCCCGCCTTTGGCGAGGACCGCTGCGCCGCTGATCTCGTGGATCCGGATGGCTGCGGCCTTCAGGGATTCCTCGTCCGTGATCGTGAGCCCTGACAACGACTCGGCTTCAAAGTGGTTGGGTGTGACGAACGTGGCCAGTGGCAGGATCTGTGCTTTCAAGGCCTGGTCGGTGTCCAGGGCATGGCCCGGTTCCTGGCCTTTGCAGATCAGCACGGGGTCGAGCACCACGTGCTTGAAAGTGCCGCCGGACAGTGCCTTCTCCACGGTGCCGATGGTTGCCGGGCTTCCGAGCATGCCGATTTTCACGGTGTCCAGAACCGAAGGTGCGCCTGAAGCGGCACCGTATGCCGCCGTCGTGGCTTCCAGTTGGTCCGCGATGACCTGCTGGTCCACCGGCACGAAACGGTGGTTCCAGCTGTCCTGCGGGTTGAAGGAAACGAAGCAGGTGAGGTTCGCGATTCCGAACACACCGAGTTCCTGGAACGTCTTGAGGTCGGCCTGCGCGCCGGCGCCACCGGTCGCTTCGGAGCCGGCGATGGTCAGAGCAATGGCTGGGGCAACGGCTGAAGTCATGATTCCATTTTGGCAGTTGCTCCTGCGCGACTCCTAAACGGGGCTAGCCGTGCAATGCCCGGTAAGCGGCCTGGGCAGCCGGATGCAAGGGCACACCAGCGGTGTTGATCAGCGTCTCCGGGCTGAGGAACTGAACTCCTGCGCTCGACTTCGGCACCAGGTCCTGGGCCTTTTCCACCATGAGCTCCACGGTCTGCCGAACAACGTGGTCAGCCAGGTCGCTGCGGCACAGGAGCAGGTTGGCGACCCCCACAGTCCACACCGCAGGAGCGTTGCCGTAGCTGTTGGCCGGAATGAGGACGCGGTCGTAGAAGAAACCGGACTCCGCACGCGTTGCCGGGATCAGCCCCGAAAGATCAAGCAGCCGGACGCCGATGTCCTGGGCAGCAGCGGCGATGGGCGCCGTCGGGACGCCTCCGGACTGGATCATGACGTCGATTGATCCGTCGGCAAGGGCCGCTATGGCCTGGTTCAAGCCGAGGTTGACCTGTTTCAAGGCCTTGTCCGGCGGTGCCGTCTGCGGCGCAAGACCCGCCGCGGCGATGATCCTGCCGGCCGTTAGGGTGGTTCCCGAACCAACTTCGCCCACCCCCGCGGTCTTACCGGCGAGGTCCGCGAACGTCCGGATGGCGCTGTCCTGGCGCACGATGCAGTGGACGTAGTTCTGGTACACCTTGCCGAGGGCAACCAGTCGTCCTTCGCTGTGGCTGCTGGCGGCGGGTTGGGCGGCGGCGTCGGCCAGGGCGACGGCGAAGGTCGCCTCGCCGGACAACACCCGCTGGATGTTCTCGAGACTGCCGCCGGTGGTCAACGCCCGGGCCTTGTCCGCGATGCGTTCGCGTTGCAGCAAATCGGCCAAGAGCGAGGCGAATTCAAGGTAGAAGCCGCCCTGTTCGCCGCCGGCCACGGTGAGTTCTTGAGGCTTCGCCGCCGGGGAGCAGCCAACAGCCGCGGCCAGCACACCGAACGACACGGCGGCTCTTATGGCGTTCCGCCGCGAGATCGCGGGAAAGTCAGGCACCGGAACCCTCCCTTGGGCCCCCGAACTCCAGGCGAACCGTCAATCCGTGTGGCTTGCTGTCTCCCAGCACCAACCTCGCCCCGTTCGCTTCCGCCAGCCTTTCCACGATCGTCATCCCCAAGCCGTTGCCGGGGATGCTGCTGTGTTGGGGCGCCCGCCAGAACCGGCTGGTGGACGCGGCACGCTGATCGGCTGGGAGGCCGGGACCGTCGTCGGAAATCACGACGGCGGTGCCTCCTTGGGCGGGTTCGGTCGCCACTTCGATGTGGGCGGCGGGGGCGTATTTGATGGCGTTGGCCAGGAGCTCACCGACCATATGCGCGAGCTCCTCCGGGTTGCAGGCGATGGTGATTGGCCGTGGCGGCTGGCTGAGCCTGATCGTGGCGCCTGTCTGAGCGGCCGCGGGGGATGCCCGTTCCACTTCTCCTTGCAGGATGGGAAAGGGGTCGATCACCCAAAGGCGCTGGTTTTGAGACTCCTGATCGGCGTGGGCAGCCCCCGCGGAGGCGCGATGCTCCGCGGTCGCCAGCTTCAGCACGCCGTCGAGCATTCCTTCCACCCGCTCAAGCTCGGCCACGACCTCGGCAGCGGCGGCCTTCTCCGGTTCGGAACGGAGCGCCAGCTGCAGCAGATCGATCCTTAAACGCAAGGCCCCGACCGGGTTGCGGAGCTGGTGCGAGGTGTCCGCGATGAGGCGGCGCTGCGATTCCATGCTCTGGCTCACTGTGCTGGCCATGGTGGTGAAGGAGCGGCTGAGTTCGCGCAGTTCCGGTGGGCCGGCCTCGGGGAGTTGGCTGGTTGTGCCCGTGGCTTCGAGCTCGTGGACGGCTTTGCTGAGCCGTTGGACCGGGCGCAGCACCCACGCCGTGACGCGCGCGGCCGCCAACAGGAGCAGGGTGCCAAGCGCCAGGGCGGCCACCCCGACGACGAGCCACCGCTCCCGCAACTTCTGGCGGGCGACGTCGAGATCCACTTCCACCACTACCTCGCCGAGGACCTGGCTGGCCGTGCCGAAGGAACGGGAGATGGTTTGGTTGCCTGTCCCGAAGGCGCGAACGGGATCCAAGGTGGTGTCGCTGAGGTTCAGGCTTGCCCTGCCGAGCGCGTCCCGGACCTGTGGCTGGTCACCGCGAAGTTCCCCTGAATGGAGGGTTTGGCCTTGCATATGGATCAGGATTCCTTCGCCATACAGCTCGGAGTAGCGGTTCATTTCACGTTGGAGTTGGGTGGTGTCGTTGTCCTCCAGGGCGTCAGTTGCCAGCTGCGCGAAGCGGTTCAGGGCGGCGACGCGGTTGATTTGCAGCTCCTGGGTGAGCTCGCGGCTGGCCGATGTCAGGATCACGCTGGACACCGTCACCACGATGATCACCACCAACAGGCTCAGGATGCCCAGGACCCGGAGTTTCACGGCTGCTCGACGCGGTAGCCGACGCCCCGGACATTGATGATGAACCCCGGCATCTTGAGCTTGGATCTGAGGCCCGTGAGGTGCACGTCCAGTGAACGGGAATGGGCCAGGAAGGCATCGCCCCAGAGTGCGTCGAGGATCTGTTCGCGGGTCACCACGGAGCCCGCATTTTTTGCAAGCAGCGCTAGGAGGTCGAATTCCGTTGCCGTGAGGGGAAGCTCCCTGTTACCAATCGATGCGACGCGACGGTCGAGGTCAACTTCCAGTTCGCCAAGGACGATCGTGTGTGGCGCTGCCTGCCCTGTGCGGTTGCTCCGGCGGGTGACGGCCTCGATGCGGGCAAGGAGTTCGACGAGTTTTACGGGTTTGACCAGGTAGTCGTCGGCGCCTGAGCGGAGGCCAAGGACCACGCTGCGTTCGTCGTCGCGGGCCGTCAGGATCAAGATGGGGATCTGGGTGACTTGGCGCAGCTTCCTGAGGACGTCCAGGCCGTCCAGATCCGGCAGGCCCAGGTCCAGCAGGATAACCTCGTGCTGCCGGTGTGCCAGGAGTGCGTCCTCGCCCCTGGAAACCCGGGTGTGCTTGTGCCCGGCGGAGGCGACGGCGGCGCTCAAAGCTGAGGCCATGGCGTCGTCATCCTCGACGATGAGAACGTGCACGGTGGTTCCTTTGGGTTTTGTGTCGGGTTGGCCCTTTGAGCTTAACCGTGTGAGGCCCGCTCTGCGTCCTTCGGGGTAGCCAAAGGGCGCAGAGCGGGCCTCACAAGGGGGCTTTTAGGCGTCGATCAGGTCCTTCTTGTCGTCGCCCCGGCCCTTCCAGGCGTGGCCCTGCTCAGTATCCAGGTGCGTGGCCTTCTTGTTCTTCAGTGCGAAGACGTAGACCAACAGCGAGATAAAGATTGCTGCCGTGACGTAGGTGAAGAACAGGTCCTCCTGGCCGGCCTTCTGCAGCGCCGCACCGATCAGCGGGACCGTGCCACCGAAGAGCGAGTTGGCGATTGCGTAGCCCAGGCCCACACCGAGGGCGCGGATGGAAGCGGGGAAGAGCTCTGCCTTCACCAGGGCGTTGATGGAGGTGTAACCACCAACCATCAGCAGGCCACCCATCATGAGCAGGAAGGCAACGAAGGGATCCTTGGTGCCTGCAAGCGTGGAGAGCAGCGGCCACGTGAACAGCACGCCGGTCACACCGAACCATACGAGCAAGGGCTTGCGGCCGATCTTGTCCGAGATCAAGCCGTACACCGGCTGGAGCAGCATGAAGATGAAGAGGGCCCAGAAGTTGATCACCGAAGTGTCCGTCTTGGCGATGCCGGAGGTATCGTTCATGAACTTCAGGATGAAGTTGGTGTAGGTGTAGAACGCCACCGTGCCGCCAAGGGTGATGCCGATGCAGATCAGCAACGGCTTCCAGTGCTTGGTGAACAGGAGCTTCATGGTGCCGGGCTGTGCTTCCCCTGCAACCTTGACGTGTGCCGCGCGGATCTGGTCAGCGGAGACCGTTTCCTCCATGGAACGGCGAAGCCACAGCACTACAAGCGCCGCCACGCCACCGATCGCGAACGGTATACGCCAGCCCCACTCGGTCAGGGCTTCCTTGGTCATGGTGTTCTGCAGGATCACGAGCACCAAAAGCGCCAGCATCTGACCGCCGACAAGCGTCACGTACTGGAAGCTCGAGAAGAAGCCGCGGCGCTTGGCCGTCGCCGCCTCGGACATGTACGTCGCGCTGGTTCCGTACTCGCCGCCGACCGAGAAGCCTTGGAGCACGCGGATGAAGACCAGCAGAATGAGCGCCCACAGGCCGATGACATCCTGTGTTGGGAGGATCGCGATGGCGAACGAACCAGCCGACATGAGGGTCACGCTCAAGGTCAACGCGGCCTTGCGGCCCTTCCGGTCAGCGTAACGGCCGAAGAACCAGCTGCCGATCGGACGCATGAGGAACGACGTCGAGAAGACGGCCATCGCTTCAAGGCCGGCCTGGAGATCGTCGGAGGAGTTGAAGAAGTGCGACTGGAAATACGCCGCAAACACTGTGTAGACGTAGAGGTCGAACCATTCCACGAGGTTGCCCGCGGAGCCCTTGAGGATGTTGCTCACTGCCTTGCGGGTCTGGGCGGCTTCGCTCAGAGGTGCAGCTTGTTGGGTGCTCATCAATGAACCTTCCTGGACGGCAGCAGCTGAGGCGGCCGTGTCTTGCATGTGTTCGTTCTGTCCATGAAGCGGGTGCTCATGGCTTCGTTGCGCATGGCTCTTCGTCGACTAAGAAAGGCCCTCTTGGGGGTGAAGAGGACGTATTCCAACCTATGGGTGATGCACGGCACAGCCAACGCCGTGCCGGATTTCCTAACACTTCCTTAGGTTTCCGGCGCGCGCTCGCTCACGTTCCGCGGGTTTCACGCGCACGCTCGCTCACGTCCCGCGTGCTTGGGGCGGACGCTCGCTCACGTTCCGCGTGCTTGAGGTGGACGCTCGCTCACATCCCATGGCCCGGACCGGGATCGTTGACGCGAACCGACTTCCAAATTGAGAGTCGTCCAACGCCCCCAGCGACGGCGACGGATAGTGAGAGCAGAACCGAACCGGCCTGCGACAGCCCGCCCACCGGTACGCAGACAAGCAAGGGGACGGCGAAAAAGGCGGCGACGTGGACCCACTGGTTACGGACCCGCCGCAGCGCCAGCCCTAGGAGTGATCCAACGCCAGCGCCGACAGCCCACACCGGAAGCAGGCTGTAGATGAAGAAAAGAACTGCCCATCCCGGTAATTGAAGAGTCAGCAAGAGGCAGAAGGTCAGATGCGCCACCGCGACGCCAATCGCGAGTCCTCCTCCTCCGATCACCACCCGGGCCTTTGATCCGTATCGCCAGCTGTGCCGTGTTCCGGCTGCGATCAACCCATATTCGGCCTCGTCAGTCCAACTGTCATCGTTCATAATCGCCTCCGACATGTACGTGAGTGAGGGTTGGTCGGATGGGGTGGTTACGTGAGTGAGGGTTGGTCGGATGGGGTGGTTACGTGAGTGAGGGTTGGTCGGATGGGGTGGTTACGTGAGTGAGGCCTTCGCGATCTCGTTGAGGGCTCCGGCAAGCGACGGGTATTCAAAGGTGAACTCCGCATCCACCAACCTCCGTGGCTCAACCCATCGACTCTTCAGCACCAGCTCGGTCTGAGTCCGGATGAGAACAGCGCCGGCCTCGAGCAACCACGACGGGGTCGGCATCCCGAATGGCACACCCAAGCTCTGCCTCACCAAGGCCATGAGCTCACGATTGTCCACCGGGTAGGGTGAAGCGGCGTTGACGGGACCAGTAAGCTCTGGCCGCTCGTGAATGAACAGCACCGCTCGATACAGGTCTTCCACATGGATCCAACTGAACTTCTGCGTACCTGGACCCATGTGCCCGCCCAGGCCAAGCCGGGCGAGGTTCCGGAGGGGACCCATGACGCCACCGGCGCCCAGCACTATCGCAATGCGCAGCGGCACTTTCCGCGTAGCCGGCGCGACAGCAGCTGCCAACTCGTCCTCCCAGGCCCGGGCCACATCCACGGAAAATCCCCTGCCAATCTCACCCGAGGCCTCAGATTGTGCTTGGTCTTCCGCATGCCGATAAATGGTGCCAGTGCTTGAGTTGATCCACGTCCGGGGTGGTTCGGCACACCCAGCAACCGCACGCCCCAAGGCACGCGTCGTCTGCACCCGCGACTCCAGGATCTCCCGCCTGTGGCGCTCGTTGTAACGGCAATTCACGGATCGTCCGGCGAGGTTCACCAGCAGTTCGGCGCCGTCCAGCGCTTTGGTGATGGCGCCGTCGTCGTCCCATTGCGCGTCGGCCGACGCGGCCCGCCCAACCGTCCGGACCTGCCAACCGTCGTCGAGAAACCGGCGCCGGAAGCAGCTGCCGATGAAGCCGGAAGCACCCGCGATCACCACCGTCTTCACAAGTCTTCCTTCACGCTGCGTACGAGCCCGAGGACGTCGTCGAACACCTTGCCGACCCCCGGAATCTTGGCGAGCGACAGGCCGCGAGCCACCAGCGGCGCTGCGCCGTCGATGAGCCTGCGCGTGCGGCGTTGGCCCTCGGATCTGTCGTAGACCCAAAACAGCGCGACACCCATGTACGCCAGCCACAGCAGTTCGGGCAGGTCGCCGCGCAGCTTCTTGGCGACGGCGGGCGAGGAACCGTCGACGGCGGTGCGGAAAATCGCGAGCGACGCGTTCCGGGCGGCGGTGGACGCCTCTCCGAACGGATTGACGGGCGACGCCGGCCGGATCGCCGTTGCGATGAAGTCGGAACCGAACTGGTGGTACGGCGTCATGACGTCGATTCCGGAGTGAAGCACGGCCTTCAGGCGGCCGGCGAGATCTTGGACGTTTTCGAGGGCTTGGGCGGCGGCCGCGGCGTGCTCGTCCTGCACCTGGATATAGAGCTCCTGGACCAGCTCGTCCTTGGACGCGAAGTAATAGTAGGCATTGCCCACCGACACTCCAGCCTCCTGGGCTATGGCCCTCATGGTGGTCTTCTCGAAGCCGATCTCGCGGAACATCTTCAGCGCGACGTCTGCCACCAATTGACGGGTTTGTTCACTTTTGGCAGCCATTCGTCACTCCTTGGTTTTTGAACGTGTTCAGAAATCAGTATTGCATGAATTGAACGTGTTCAAAAGTGGGGGTTGTGAGTGAGGGTTTGGGGGAAGGGGGTGGGGTGTGAGTGGGGGTTTGGGGCAAGGGGGTGGGTTGTGAGTGAGGGTTGGCGGGAAGGGGGTGGGGTGTGAGTGGGGGTTGGCGGGGCGGGGTGGGACAATGTAAGCGGTGCCGGCCGCATGCCCCACCGCCCAGTGCTAATACAGCGGGGCTGCCTCACGTCGGGGCCGCCTGCGCGAACCACTACGAAACGGATGACTCATGCCCACGCCCTCTGGCTCCAGCACGCTCAGCAAGCCCGCACCGCGCTTTGCCTCGATTGGTTCCCCCTACTTCGGCATTATGTTGGCCGTCATGGCAGTGGTGCTGATCCTCTCCAACATCGGCGCCTCCAAGGGTGTAGTGCTGGGCCCGATCATCACGGACGGGGGCTTCTTCCTCTTCCCGTTGGCCTACATCCTGGGCGACGTCATGAGCGAGGTCTACGGCTTCAAGGTGGCGCGCAAAGCAATCATCACCTCGTTCGGACTCTCTGTGTTCGCGTCCCTCTGCTACTGGGTGATCATCATCCTGCCGGGTTTCGATGACGAGTACGGAACGGCCAAGCAGGCCGCCATCGAGGGTGCGCTCGGACCAGTGCCGCAGATTGTCCTGGCCTCGCTCTTGGCCTTCCTGGCAGGCCAGACCATCAACTCCTGGATCCTGGTGAAGATGAAGGCGCGCACTGGCGAAAAGAGCCTGTGGGCACGACTGATGGGTTCCTCAGTGGTGGGCGAATTCGTGGACACCCTGATCTTCTGCAGCATTGCGGCGTCCGTGATTGGCATCTCCGACGTGGGCTCGTTCGTCAATTACGTCCTCGTCGGCTTCCTCTACAAGACCGCCGTCGAGTTCATTTTCGTGCCGATCACCGTGCTGGTGGTGGGCTGGATCAAGAAGCGCGAGCCGAGCTACGGGGCAGTCGCCGCCTAACCATCCGCCGAGTTCGCCGGAAACGTGCCAATTCGCTGGAAGTTTCCCAACGCCGTCGCACGCTTCCCGCGAACTCGCCGCAACTAAGAGTAGTACCGCCCCAGCGTCTCGGCCTTGAACTCGAAGAAGTCACCGGCTTCAATGGCAAGCCGGGCGTCGTCGACCATCTTCACCACGAAGCGCTCGTTGTGGATGGAGATCAGCGTCGCGGAGAGCATTTCCTTCGCCTTGAACAGATGATGGATGTAGGCGCGGGAGTAGTTGGCGCAGGCGTAGCAGTCGCAGCCTTCCTGCAAGGGGCCGAAGTCGGTCTTGTACTTCGCCCCGGACAGGTTGAAGCGCCCGAAAGGTGTGTAGAACGCGGAGTTCCGGGCCACGCGGGTGGGGGAGACGCAGTCGAAGGTGTCGGCGCCGTTCTCGATTGCCGTGAAGATGTCGTCCGGCTCGGAAATGCCCAGCAGGTGACGGGGCTTGTCCTCGGGCAGTTCCTCATTGCACCAACGCACGATTGTGCCCAGGTTTTCCTTCTCCAACGCCCCGCCGATGCCGTAGCCATCAAAAGGCATCGCCCCGAGGTCACGGCAGGCTTTGCGGCGCAGGTCCTCGTACTGGGCGCCCTGGATCACGCCGAACAACGCCTGGTACGGCTTGCCCACGCGGGATTCCGTCAAACGCGAGTGCTCCTCCAGGCACCGCAGCGCCCATATCCGCGTCCGTTCCAGCGACTCTTCCTGGTAGCCGCGGGAGTTCTGCAGCGTAGTCAGCTCATCAAAGGCGAACATTATGTCCGCGCCGATCTGGTGCTGGACCTGCATGGAGATCTCCGGCGAGAAACGGTGCTTGTCGCCGTTGAGGTGGGACTTGAACCAGACTCCGTCGTCGTCGATGTGCGCCAGCCGTTCCTTGCCGGGGGCCACGGCGTCGTCAGGTCCTGAAGAGTCCACGTTCTTCATGTCGATGACCTTCTTGAACCCGGAACCAAGGCTCATCACCTGGAATCCGCCGGAGTCCGTAAACGTGGGACCCGACCAGTTCATGAACGCCCCCAGGCCGCCCGCGGCGTCGAGGATTTCCGGTCCGGGCTGCAGGTAAAGGTGGTAGGCATTGGCCAGTACGGCCTGCGCGCCGAGGTCCGCGATGGACTCAGGCAGCACGGCTTTCACGGTGGCTTTGGTCCCGACGGCGATGAACGCGGGCGTCTGGATGGTCCCGTGCGGTGTGGTGATGGTGCCGGTCCGCCCCAGGAATTCGCCCCCGTTCGCCTCCACAAGAGAGGACGACGGCGAACACGTTTCAGTCAGGCGCGTGCCCACCGCAAAGGAGAACTCGGATTGCCGCTCGGACAAGCCGGGCAGCGAGGGGGACGAAGCAGGAGCAGAGGAGGAAGCTGGCACGCTACCAAGTGTGCCAGCTTTACCGGGAGCAACCTGCCGGATAAGCCCTAGGAGCCGTAGTTTTCAGCCTTCCAGTTGTCCCACGATGACCGGATGTCCGCCAAAGTGTGGGCCCCCAGATCGTAAGTCGAGGCGATGACCATTGACCCGCCGTCGGGCCTTTTTTCCGGAATCGGCAACTGCTCGGCGACGATCAACAGGCCATCCCCGTGCTCGGCATAACTGTGGACCGTGAGGCCCACCTGATGCCGGCTCTTGAACCAGACTTTGCCGGAGATCTTCTCGCCTGTAGCGAGCGTCAGCGAGTACTCCTCCCCAACCGGAGGCAGGTCCCCGAGGCCAAGCTTCTCAATCGCCGGACCGCCTTTGCCGGGCAGCGACACGAAATGCGTCCGCCGGTGCCCGCGGGGGTGCCGCTCCAACGCGAAGCGGAGCTGGTGGAGGAACGTCAGCCAGCCCTGCGTGATGTCCTCGTCCCAGTCGGCCCACTCGGAATCGTGGTCCAACGCAACCCTCGTGACGCGGACTTCCGTGCCCCCGGAGACGGGGTGGAGCTCAAAAACGTCCCCGCCATTGACCGTCAGGCTCGTGTGGTCGGGTCCTTCCACGACGTCCGTGTTGAAGTAGATCTGTTTGATTTCGTCGTCGAGATCATCGGCTTCCCAACCGTGCCATTGGGCCACCAACGACGGTTCACGCAGCATGGTCCACACCTGCTGCGCATCGGCATTAACCACAACGCTCAGATTGTTCGTCATGGCCCCGAATCTACCGCCGTTCGAGCCCACATAACAGGCCTTGAAATTCCCCGGCCCAAGGCGCAGGAAAACTAGGCGCGCACCGATTCCAGTTCGCCGTCGATCCTCCTGGCGAGCTCTTCTTCGCTGATGGTTTTCGAGCCGCCGTGGGCCCGCAGGAACAGCAGCGCTTCCAGGCGCAGGAAGCGCCAGTCGCGCTCGGCCTCGTGGTTGCCGTTGTCGATCGCGCGGAAGATTTCCTTGTCGTACAGGTTGGGCTCGTTCAGCGAGCGCTGCCTGACCCGGGCGTTGATCCGGGCCTTGAAGGGGTCTTCCTCCTGGGATTCAGGGGCGCGAAGCAGTTTCTCGTACACGGCTGCGCGTTCGCTTTGTCCAGCTTCCCTGCAAATGAAGCTGGAAAGAGCCAGGCCCCGTTCGATGGAGGCCCACCTGTCGAGGTTCCCGTCGAAGGGCAGCACGTTCAGCAGGTCCGCCACAGCCAGGGCGTTGTCCGGATCCCGCAGCACGATGCAAAGATCGAACGCCAGGTTGCTGAGGTCCCGGAGGCAGCTTCCTGACTTGGTGTTGATGCCCTTCGCGAGCCTCTCCGCGAGCACTTGGACGCTGTTCTTGCCTTTGTGGTTCGCGGCGGCGGCCCGCACCACGGCTTCGGGTGTTCCGTCCGGCTCGGGGATGAGCGCGAGTTCCTCGGCGCTGGGGCCGGTGTAGGTGGGTGGGGTTTCGGGCCGCGGGGGCACGACGACGGCGGGCACGGCGACCGCGTCGGCGTCGGCTTCCGCGGGGGTACTGGAGTGCGGGGTACTGGAGTCCGGAGTGCCGGCGGCGGGCACGGCGACCGCGTCGGCGTCGTCGTCAATCCCGTCGGCGCCCACGCCCGCAGCAACCCCGTCGCCCGCGGGAACACCGTCCCCTACCGGAACACTGGACCCGACAGCGATCCGCACTGTGCCGCCGTCGTCCATTGTCGCGATCAACAAAGCGGCGACGCCGTAGTCATCATTTTCAACGTCGATACTGACGATTTCCTGGGCCGGCCCGTCGCCGGGTGGGAACACGAAATCCCCGGGCCGCAGGTCCCCAGCCTGCTTTTCCCTGTACTGCTGTGTGGCTGGGCTGTGAGTCATCGGAAATCCTTTGGTTCTCTTGGGGTCCGCCGTCCAGTCTACAAAGACGGGCTGTCAGAGGGGCCGTGACCCGCTAGAGAACTACCCCCGAGAAAGCCAATGCCTGCCGTACGAGGTTCCCGCGTCCGCCGTCGAATTCCTGCTGGACGTTGTCGCTGAGCACTTCCTGCGGCGTCATCCACGTCAGTTCCAACGCGTCCTGCCGGGGTTCGCATTCGCCGGTGACCGGGATGACGTAGGCAAGCGACACGGCGTGTTGGCGCTCGTCGGTGAAGCCCGTTTGTGAGGGAGCCGGGAAGTATTCGGCCACTGTGAAGGGAACCGGGCTGATGGGCAGCTGAGGGAACGCCAGGGGGCCGAGGTCCTTTTCCATGTGCCGCAGGAGCGCCGCACGGATAGTCTCGCGGTACAGGACACGGCCTGAGACGAGGTAGCGGACCATGTTGCCGTCGGCGTCGCCCTGGAGCAAGGTGCCAACTTCGTTGACGTACCCGAGCGGATCAAGCCTGACAGGAACAGCCTCCACGTAAACCATGGGCAGACGGCCGCGGGCTTCGAAGAGGTCTTCATCGGAAAGCCAGCCTGGATACGGGTCAGGTGTACGTACGCTCATGGTTAAGTTCTACCGCATCCCCGGTGGAAGTTCCGTGGAGGCATCCCGGTTGAAGGGGCCGTTACGCTCTCGGCGGCATCAAGGGGCCGGTGTGCTGGCTGCGCGGGACTTTTCCACTACTATCGACGCCGGCGCGGAGCCACCGGCCGCATCAGGGTTGGCCACGTAGAGGACCTCGTCCTCGATCCTCGCATCAACGCCCGCGGAGTGGAGCCGGCCCAGCAAAGGCTCCAGCCCGCCGTCGTACTCGAACGCGAGGTCGCCGTTGCCGCTGTCCGCGCCGTGGATGACGCGCAGGATTCCGCCGTTCTTGGTGGTGAACGTGGCCGATTCGTCGTCCTGGGTCCGGGGCCGGGCGCCAATATTCCGGAGATCGTTGACTGCGACTCCTACCAGCGGGCTGATCCATGTTGCCACCAGCGTCAGGGCGGGATCGGCCTCCGGGGACGTGGCCCACGATCCGTCTGCGGCCCGCTGCGCCGGGAAGGCGAAGAATTCGTACCCGTCATCGGCCGAGATCTGCACTGTGGCGCCGTCCGGCGTTTGGTGGACTTCGGCCTGCGTGCCGTCGTCCTCGGTGCGCCGTGCGAATTCCTCGAGGTCGCCGACTTCAACGCTGAAGACAGTGATGGCGTCCAAGGGGTGGCCGTGCTCCACCCGGGCCACGGCAAGGCGACCCGAACCGGCGTCGAACTCCAGCCAGTCGCCGTCGTCAACGGTCGCTGCCAAACCCAAGGCGTGCAGCAGTGCGGTCCATTGCTCCGGTCGTGAGGTGTAGTGGATGGGGCGGGCTCGCAGCATTGGTCCTCCGGTTTCTGGTGGTCGGTTCCCAGCCTATTCCGCGTGGCCGTATCCGTGCCCGCCCCTTCCACCGCAGAATGGGACCATGCCCATCGAGCTTGAGGAATTGATCGTCAGAGACGGTGCCCAGTGGCGCGCATGGCTGGCCGACCACGCTGCGGACAGTCCTGGCGTGTGGCTGGTCCTGCACAAGAAGGGCGGCAACGTTACGGAACTGGACTACGACGCCGCCCTGGACGAGGCCCTCTGCTTTGGCTGGATCGACGGCCAGACCCGCAGGCGCGACGCCGAGAGCTACTTCCAGCGCATGACCCCGCGGGGCCGGCGCAGCATCTGGTCCGCCCGGAACGTGGGCCTCATTGCCCGGCTTGAAGCCGAGGGCAGGATGACCGATGCCGGCCGCGCCGCCGTGGAGGCCGCACAAGCCGATGGACGCTGGGAGGCTGCCTACGCCGGACCGGCCGATTCGGTGGTACCGGAAGACCTCGCGGCAGCGATCGCCGCGGTTCCCGAGGCGCAGGCCATGTTCGACGTCCTCACGTCCCAGAACCGCTTCGCCCTGATCCACCGGACCAATCTGGTCAAACGCGCCGATACCCGGGCCCGCAAGATCGCCGGTTTCGTGGAGATGCTGGCCCGCCACGAGAGCCCTTATCCGCAAAAGAAGCAGCCGAAGCAATCCGATCCCGGCTAGAGCGTGGCGGCGGCTTCGAGGGTCATCCAGGCCTGCAGCTGGGTGGAAAGTTCGACGCCGGTACTGGCCGGATAGGTTTCGGCCGCCGGTCGCAGCGGGTCGGGGGAGAAGAGCAGGGGTGGGTTGCCGTGTGCAGTGCCTTGGGCAAGTTCGGGAGCTTCACGGCGGCTTGACCAGAAGGCCTCCGCCGTGGCGAGGACCATGCTCCGCGCCGTTTCGCGCGTTGGCTCGGGCAGCCGGTTGTCCCGTCCTGCCAGGGCCAGGTAGCGGACCAGGATGCCGGTAAAGAGGCCGCCGTCGCCGGTCCCATCGCCACGGATCACGCGCGTGCCCGGTACCGTCAGCTCGCGGGCGACGGCATCAACCAGGCGTGCGGCCCGCTCAAGGTTGTCCTGCCCGCCCAGTTCCAGCAAGGCCCCGAGGACGGGCCCTTGGTTGTACGTGTACACGGCGTCCTCCAGGACTGTTGCCCCGTTCCTGATCCGGATTCCGTCCTGGTAAACGCCGCGCTCGGCATGAAGGAGCCTGGTGTTGAGCCACTGCACCAGTGCCTGTGCCCGTTCGCGGTGGCCGGTCCGGGCATAGAAAAGCGCTACAGGGGCGGTGGCCGGGGTGTTCTTGAAGTCCCTCTTGGTGCTCCAGAACGTGCCGCCACCGAGGTCGTCGGTGGAAGCTGAGTCGAACTGCAGGGTCAACCGCTTCCGGATATAGGCATTACGACGTCGGCCCGGCTTCCTGGTTTCCTCCGCCAGCTTTTCGAGCCTGAGCGTTGAGAGAGCCAACCATGCCATGTCGTCGTAGAAATGGTTCTCGAACCTCAGCAGATTCCGCAGCCGGATGGTGGTGACCAGCCGGGAGGCGAGCCGTCCCGCGCTCGGGCGGGAGCCGCCGTCGAACCTTGTGCCCGTGGCGAGTTCCCGGCGCCCGGCGTCCACCAGGCAATCGACGTAATGTGCCTGCCACCAGTAATGCCACGGACCCATCAGGCTCCGGATGCTGTTGCCGGGAATTTTGATGGCTCCGATATGGGTGCCGGGCAGGAACAGAAGCCGCCTGCCAAAGCTGCGGGTCACGGATCGGGCTGCCTGATTGGCGCGGGCGGCCCACTCGCTGGGGTTCGTTGATGGATCGGCATGGCTGGACATGAACCCAGCCTAGCGGCGGAGCCGGGGTGCGCTGGCTCACAATTCCAGTTAACATGCATTAACGGATTTCGGCATCAAGGAGGATGGATGGACATCAACGGCACGGTGGCCCTGGTCACTGGCGGCGCGTCAGGTTTGGGGGCCGCTACGGCAAAGCGTCTTTTCGACGCCGGGGCCTCGGTGGTGCTGGTAGATCTGCCCCAGTCGGCGGGCGAGGCCTACGCGGCGGAACTGAACGCCCGGAGCGTAGGCGGAAAGGCCGTCTTCGCCCCGGCTGATGTCACCAATGAGGCCCAGATCCAGTCCGCCGTGGATGCTGCATCATCGCTGGGCCCCCTGCGCATCGTGGTCAACTGCGCCGGTATTGCGACGCCGGGCAAGGTGCTTGGGCGCGACGGCGTGCTGCCCCTCGAGACCTTCAACAGGGTCATCCAGATCAATCTCGTCGGTACCTTCAACGTGATCCGCCTTGCCGCTGCGGCCATGGCGGAAACCGAGCCGGTGTCCACGGATTTGGGCGGCCCTGAGCGTGGCGTCATCATCAATACCGCATCCGTGGCCGCCTTTGAAGGCCAGATCGGCCAGCCCGCCTACGCAGCGTCCAAAGGGGCAGTAGCTGCCATGACGCTCCCGTTGGCACGTGAGCTGGCGCGCTCGCTGATCCGCGTGGCCACCATCGCGCCGGGCATCTTTGAAACCCCCATGATGGCCGGGCTTCCCCAAGCCGCCCAGGACTCGCTGGGGCAACAGGTTCCCCACCCGGCACGACTCGGCAGGGCCGCGGAATACGCCAACCTGGCCGCCCACATCGTGGAAAACGCCATGTTGAACGGCGAGACCATCCGCCTGGACGGCGCTATCCGGATGGGAATCAAATGATGGGCGATTACAGTGGTGCCCCCGTCCCGGCCGGTTCCGTCCCCGCTTCGGTAGCCGATCTTCCCACCGCGGATTTCTTCGATTTCGAATCGCTGCTCAGTGTCCAGGAACAGCGGAAACTCAACGAACTCCGGGCCTTCCTGGCCACCGAGATCGCACCCTACGCCGGGCAATGGTGGGAGAAGGCGGAATTTCCCGAGCACATCCTGCCCAAGCTCGCCGCGCTCCGGCTCAGTGCCCCTGCCCAACGCGGGTACACGCACCTGTTCGCGGGACTGGTGATCGCCGAGATGACGCGCGTGGATACCTCGATCGCGACGTTCTTCATGGTCCACCACGATCTCTTCGTGGAGTCCTTATATGACTTCGGCAGCGACTCCCAGCAGGACCGCTACCTCGACGACGCCTCGAACCTCCGCACCACCGGCGCCTTCGCGCTCACCGAACCGGACCACGGTTCCGACGTCGCAGGCGGCATGGAAACCACCGCCCGCCGGGTGGAAAGGCCGGCGTCCGACGGCGGCGACTACTGGGTGGTCAACGGCGCCAAACGCTGGATCGGCAACGGGACGTTCTGCGATTACATGCTGGTGTGGGCCAAGGACGAAGCCGACGGAGCCATACGGGCCTTCATCGTGGATGCGTCCTTGCCCGGCATTACCCGCAGCCGCATCGAGAACAAGATAGCCCTCCGGACAGTGCAGAACGCGGACATTGTTTTTGAGGATGTGCACGTTGCCGAGGCTGACCGGTTCTCGGGTATCAGCAGTTTTGCCGACACCAACCACCTGCTGCGGGGATCGCGCATCATGGTCGCCTGGCAGGCTGTAGGCCAGCAACTGGCGGCGTTCGACGTCGCCCGGCAGTACGCCGTCGAGCGTTTGCAGTTCGGCCGTCCGCTGGCGAGGTTCCAACTCGTTCAACAGAACCTGGTGGAAATGCTCGGAAATGCGGTGGCCAGCATGGGGATGATGGTTCGCATCGCCCAGCTGCAGGAGGACATCTTCACGGACGCCAACGGTGTGCGGCACGGAGGCGCGGACATGGCCCAGGTGGCGCTCGCCAAGGCCTATTGCAGCGCGAGGATGCGCGACACCGTGGCCCGCGGACGGTCAATCCTCGGCGGGAACGGGATCGTCAGCGACTACCGGATGGCCAAGATCTTTGCCGATGCCGAGGCCATCTACACCTACGAGGGCTCGTATGAGATCAACTCACTGATCGCCGGACGGGCAGTGACGGGCGTGTCCGCCATCGCCTAGGCCGCGGGGATCTTCTCTCCGGCTTCCACCCGGACATCGATCGAGTTGCCACGGACGGGCATGGGGCAGGTGCCGTAGGGCGTGAAGGCGCTCGGGTAGTTGATGGCGCGGTTGAAATCGATCACCACAGAGCCGTCGGGCCGTGGGCGGGGGATGAAGATTTTGCGCCACTCATCCGTTGTGTCCCCGTTGGTTTCGTCGTGGAAAGTGACGTTGAGCGCGCCAAGCTTTTCCGCCTCCGCGTGGAGCCGGATCTCGTGCCCGATACCCGGGACATGGAAGACGACCTCGCCGACTGAACGGTGGACACCGTCCACCAAAGGGTTGGCTGTGCCGATGGGGACATCCTGGGGTTCCGCGTAGGGCTCAAAGCGGCCGTTGACCACCCACCCGGGGTTGTAATCGTAGGTGGGCACGGCCTTGAACTCCGTCAGGACAGGAGAGGCGTCATCACGGGTGCGGATGGCGTACTTGTCAGCGCGCATGGCCAGTTCCACCACGACCTGCTTGCCGTCCGCACCGCCGTACTGGACCCACATCAGCGACTCTTCATCTTCCAGCGCTGCACTGATGGTGCCGTCCACCTTCTCACCGGTGTCAACCAGCGTGAGGCCATCCCCGGCCTTTGCTGTCAGGAAAGCCCTTGTCCCGTCCGTCGACCAAAGGCCTGGCGCCAGCTCCACCGCGGATGGCTCCGGGGCAAGCCACTGGAACGACGTCAACGTGAGCCAGCCGTGTTCGGTGGCCAAGGCTGAATTCCGCCCTTCACGGAACCGCTCCCAACGGGCGAGCAGGGGGTCGGTTGCTGTGGTTGGCGAGCTCATGGTTCTCCTTGGCTGAAGGGCGCGCTGTGTGCACTCCTCTCAACCATGCACCAGGGGGCTGCATTCCCAAGCATTGCGGGACGACTCCTTGGAACGGCTCGCGCTGGCCCCCAACCCATGCCAGCGCGAGCCGCGTGTGATGGCACGCCCGGAGAGCCCCGGGAGTGGTCCATCAAAAAGTCAGTGTCAGTTCCGGCCACTTCATGACGCGGTAAATCGTCAGTTCGATTCGAAGAAGGAGACAACAGGGGCCTTTGCTGTGGGCACCGCCGCAGCATCGGACGCCAGGGGATAGAACGCAATCCGGACTGGTGTGAGCGAGCCGCCCTCAACAGCTTCCAGGGCCGCTTTGCACTGCACCATCCTCGATACGTTCTCTTCGCTGACGGGAAAGAGGATATGGATCGCGGAATCCTGGTACATGGCTGTTGCCCCGGTCCCTCTGAGTTGTCCTTTCACTGCCTCTCCAAGGAGCGCCAGTTCGGTCCAACAATGGCCTTGGCTTCCCCGGTGGCCGGGCATCGAGAGGACAGCCAGCGCATACGCCCCCTGACATCCTGTGGCCAACCCCGAGACCTCGTGGATTTGGCGTTGGAAATGGGCCTTGGTAGCCAGGCCTGTATAAACGTCGGTGCAGGAAATCGGCGGAGCGGCCTCGGCGGCCTCGGCCCAGCCCTCGGCCAGCGACTGAAGGGCATCCACGTCCAGGGATTGATTCGCCGCCGTGAAGAGGGCCCTGAAATCCATCATGGTTTCGCTGATGCCTACGCCATTCCTGGCCCGTGCAGCGCCCAGGGATTTGGCCGTATTTGCCGGAATGACGGCCCTTGTGGCGAGGGACGTCACCACTGTCCGGACCTCCGGCTGGAACCAATCCGAGCGGAACCTCCAGCCTGCCTGGTAGCTGGTGGTTTGCCACCGGCGCAGCAAAAGATGCCGCGGAAAGGCGCATTCGGCAAGTGGCTTTGTCCGGAACGATGTCATATCGGAACAGTGCCCGCCGATGCCGTTTCGTGACGACGCAGGTCCAAGAGAACGTTGGTAAAGATTGTGGACAAATTCGCGTCACGACTTCCGGTTGGCCCCCACTTCATCTATATGGGCACGGTTCATTACGTTTTGGGGGCGCTTAGATGTCACGGGGGTCACGCTCGAGCAACACATCAAACCGTGGGGTCCACGACGACGGACATCTGATTGAGCTGGTCCGCAATGGAGATATGTCGGCCTTCAACCACCTTTATGAGCGTCACGTAGCCATTGCCTCTACCGTTGCCAAGCGTCACGTGGACAATCCGAGCGATGCTGAAGACGTCGTCGCCGAAGCCTTCCAATCGGTGCTGCGGAGCTTGGTGGCCGGTAAAGGGCCGGACACCTTTTTCCGGGCATATCTGTTATCAACAGTGACGAGGTTGTCGCATCAGCTCAATCGTAAGAGCGGCAGGCTGGTTCCCAGCGGCGATGAGTCTTTGCTGGACCAAACCATGGCCGAGCCTGACGCCGCCGTCCAGGCCTTCGAGTCCAACACAGTGGCGCGGGCGTTCCGGTCCTTGCCCGAGCGCTGGCAGGCCGTCCTGTGGTACCTGGACGTTGAACGCATGAAACCGGCGTCTGTTGCTCCGATCCTGGGATTGTCGGCCAATGCCGTCTCAGCATTGGCCGTACGTGCCCGTGAAGGATTGCGGCGACAGTACCTGCAGTTCCACGTCGCCGAAAAGGCTGATGCCAGCTGCGCGGAGTTCGCCGCGAAGCTCGGCTCTTTCATCCGGGGTGGCCTCTCCCGCAGTGCTGAGCTCAAGGTCAGAACCCATCTCGAGGGCTGCGCCAACTGCACGGCAGCCTTGGCTGAGCTGGATGATGTCCAAGGCACGATGCGCGCGGTGCTCCTGCCCTTGGTGACGGGCCTCCCACTGGCAGCATGGGTGGGAAAAGGGGCAGGGCTTGGGGTGCTGGGCGGGATTTTGCCGGTCAAGGGTTTCCTTGCCGTCCCCGCGCTGGCGCATCCGGCCGCCATGGCACTGACCACGGCAGCCGCCGTCGGATTGGTGCTGGGTGCCGTGGGAATCGTAGACGTCATCGTTCCCGATCCTCCGCCTGAGCCGCAGGCTGTCGAAACGGGTGCCGTATCTCCGGAGACCAGTCCATGGCCGTCCCCACCCCCTCCGCCGCCGGGCAGCACCACGCCGTCCATCGTTGCTACGCCCGCGCCCGTGGAAGAAAAACCAGTACCTGTTACCCCGCCGGAGCCGAAGGTCACGCCCGCGCCGGTCCCGACGCAGTCCGTGACCACCCCGCCCAAACCGCCCTCGACGTCGCTGGCCGCCGTCAGCGGTTCAGCAAAGTGGGTCACCACGACGGATCGTAACGGGTCACAGACCTCCAGCGTTTCAAGCTGGGATATCACTTTCACCGCCTCGGGAACCGAACCCTTGGGGAGCGGCAAAGTTGTCCTGGCGCTGGATAACGATGTCCTGATCGGAGCCCAGCCGGTGGCGGCTCCCGCTGGCTGGTCGTGCTTGGCGATAAATTCCAGCGCGGTGTCCTGTGTAACGGATCTGGTCCAGAGAAGTGACCTGCATTTTCATCTGGAATCCGTACCTAAAGATCCCAATGCCGGCGGCCTGCTCAGCTACTCCCTCAGTGGCACAGGCCTCACCACCGCCAACTTTGTCTGCAAATACTGATGGGAGCCTCGATGGTACGGGTAATGGTGACAGGTGTCGGTGGGTCCACAGGGCTTTCGCTGTCACGTCAGCTCAGGGATCTTGGACACTGGGTTCTGGGTGTTGATATGCGGCCGGTCCATGGTTCGGCAGCCGATGCGGTGGCCGTGGTTTCGCCGGTGGACACACCCGGCTACTTGTGGGAACTGCGCGGACTCGTGGCCGCCCACGGCGTCGACGTCGTCATTCCGACCCTCAGCGAGGAGTTGGTGGCCGCGGCTGCGGCCCGGAAGGACTTCGCGCCAGGCGCGGAGATACTGATTGCAGAACCTGCGCCGGTGTCCATTGCGAGCGACAAATACCTCACCATGAAGTGCTTGGCCAACGTTGGCGTGGCGGTGCCTGATTTCGGATTGCCGGGAGACTTCAGCTCCATGAATGAGGCGATGGCCAGGATGGGCGGATGGCTGGTGGTGAAACCGCGCGTGTCGCGCGGTGGGCGGGGAGTGCAGGTCCTGGAAAGGCACACCGACGGCGGCCGGAACGCCGAACGCATCTGGCGTACCCTGGACGATTCCTGGCTTGTCCAACGCTTTGCAACGGGAACCGAATACGCGCCCATGGTGTACAGAAGTGGACTTGACGGCGGTCGACACGACGTTGTGGTGGTGCTGGAGAAATCCGAACTCAAGTACGGACGCTGGGGCAGTGCCGTCTCGGTCAGGAGGCTCGAACCGCCGTCGTCAGCTGACGTTGCCGGCACCGCAGCCGCGGCGGCTGCGGCGTTGGGCCTGACCGGGGCTGTCGATATGGACATTCGGCGCATGCCCGACGGGACGCCCGTTGTGCTGGAAGTCAATGCACGGTTCGGCCCGAACAGCGCGCATGCGCCCGAACTCCTGCGCCACGCCATGAAGCGATACGCTGCCGGGCAGGTGATGGGCGGAGCAGTATGACTTTACGAGCGAACGCAAAAGGCGGTGCCAAATTTTGAGACGCATTCTTTGCTGGGGTTGGGGCCGGGTAAGATCCCGTAGAGAAAAACAGTAATCCGGCTCACAGTATCCAGCGCAGTGTACGGGCCAAACCTCTCCCCGAAGGTATGTATCCATGGTTCACACTGCCCATCAAGACACCGACCTTGCTGCAGAACTGCGCGCCGATGTGCGCCGCGTTTCCACCCTGTTGGGGGAGTCCCTGGTCCGGCAGCACGGTCCCGAACTGCTCGAACTCGTGGAGCAGGTCCGCTTACTGACCAAGGAATCAAAGGAAGCAGCGCGGGGCGGCGCTGACGCTACCGGTCCATGGAGCGCGCACGACGTCGTTGCCCAGGTACGTGAATTGCTCGCCTCCCTGCCGCTGGACCAGGCCACGGACCTGGTGCGCGCCTTTGCGTTCTACTTCCACCTCAGCAACGCCGCGGAACAGGTACACCGGGTGCGCGGGCTGCGTACCCGGCAGGAGAAGGACGGCTGGCTGGCCAAGGCCGTGTCCGAGATTGCCGGACAGGCAGGTCCCCAGGTCCTGCAGGACGTTGTCAACGAGCTCGACGTCCGTCCGATCTTCACGGCGCACCCCACCGAGGCTTCACGACGTTCGGTGCTGGACAAGATCCGGAAGCTCTCCGATGTCCTGGCCCAACCGACCGAGGAAGGGACATCCGCCCGTCGCCGCCAGGACCGTCAGCTGTCCGAAATCATCGACCAGATGTGGCAGACCGACGAACTGCGCAAGGTCCGGCCCACCCCTGTGGATGAGGCCCGCAACGCGATCTACTACCTGAACAGCATCCTCACGGACGCCATGCCGGAGATGCTCACAGACCTCGCTGAGCTCCTTGCCGAGCACGGTGTGAAGCTCCCCGCCGCAGGCGCTCCGCTCCGTTTCGGTTCGTGGATCGGTGGCGACCGGGACGGCAACCCCAACGTCACGGCGGCAGTGACCCGCGAAATCCTGCAGCTCCAGAACCAGAACGCCGTCCGCATCGGCATCGCGTTGATTGATGACCTGATTTCTATCCTGTCCAACTCGACCGCGCTGTTCGGTGCGGACCAGGAGCTGCTGGACTCGATCGAGGTGGACCTGAAGAACCTGCCGGGCCTGGACAAGCGCATCCTTGAACTGAACGCCCAGGAACCGTACCGCCTCAAGCTCACGTGCATCAAGGCAAAGCTCATCAACACGGGCAGGCGTATTGCCGCCTCGACCCATCACGAGCCGGGGCGGGACTACTCCACAACCCCGGAGCTGCTGGCCGAGTTCGGCCTTCTGGAAGCCTCGCTTCGGAACCACTCTGCGGGACTGGTGGCCGACGGTGCACTGGCACGCGTCCGCCGGGCCATCGCCGCCTTCGGCCTCCACCTGGCCACCCTGGACATCCGTGAGCATGCCGACTACCACCATGACGCCGTCGGGCAGCTGGTGGACCGGCTGGGCACCGAGAAGCCTTACGGCGACTTGACCCGCCAAGAGCGGTTCGAATTCCTTGGCGCTGAACTCGCCTCACGCAGGCCGCTTTCCGGCCACCCGATCAAGCTTGAGGGAACGGCTGACGGCACCTATGACGTCTTCCGCAGCATCCGGCAGGCACTGCACACCTATGGCCCGGATGTGGTGGAGACCTACATCATTTCGATGACCCGTGGTGCCGACGACGTCCTGGCAGCTGCAGTGTTGGCCCGCGAGGCCGGTCTGATCGACCTCTTCGGCGCAAAGCCCCACGCCAAGATCGGCTTCGCTCCGTTGCTGGAAACCGTGGAAGAACTGCGTGCCTCGGCGGAGATCGTGGACCAGCTGCTGTCCGATCCGTCCTACCGCGAACTAGTCCGGCTCCGTGGGGACATCCAGGAAATCATGCTCGGTTATTCGGACTCCAATAAGGAATCCGGTGTGATGACCAGCCAGTGGGAGATCCACAAGACCCAGCGCAAGCTGCGCGATGTTGCCGCCAAGCATGGTGTGCGGGTGCGCCTGTTCCACGGCCGCGGTGGGTCCGTGGGCCGTGGTGGCGGACCCACGTACGACGCCATCATGGCCCAGCCGAACGGTGTCCTTGAAGGGGAAATCAAGTTCACCGAGCAGGGTGAGGTCATCTCCGACAAGTACTCCTTGCCCGACCTCGCCCGGGAAAACCTTGAGCTTTCGCTGGCCGCGGTCATGCAGGGCTCGGCACTGCACCGCACTCCGCGGACCTCCGAAGACGAGCGTGAACGCTACGCCAACGTCATGGAGACCATTTCCGACGCCGCGTTTGCCCGTTACCGCGAGCTCATCGACGATCCCGACCTTCCGGCCTACTTCCTGTCCTCCACCCCGGTGGAGCAGCTCGGCTCCCTCAACATCGGATCGCGCCCGTCCAAGCGTCCGGACTCCGGCGCAGGGCTCGGAGGCCTGCGCGCCATTCCGTGGGTCTTCGGCTGGACCCAGTCCCGCCAGATCGTGCCGGGCTGGTTCGGCGTTGGTTCCGGCTTGAAGGCCGCCCGCGAGGCCGGCGACACCGGGCAGCTCAGCGAGATGATGGACCGCTGGCACTTCTTCCGCTCGGTCATCTCCAACGTGGAGATGACCCTGGCCAAGACGGACATGGAAATCGCGGGGCACTACGTTTCCTCGCTGGTCCCGGAGGAACTGCACCGCTTGTTCCACATGATCCGTGATGAGTATGAGCTCACGGTGGCCGAGGTGGAACGCCTCACGGGCGAGATCGAGTTGCTGGACGCGCAGCCCACGCTGAAGCGCTCCTTGGAAATCCGGGACCAGTACCTGGACCCGATCAGCTACCTGCAGGTGGAACTTCTCCGCCGTGTCCGCGAGGAGTCCGTCTCCGGCGCCGAAATCGACGAGCGGCTGCAGCGGGCCATGCTCATCACCGTCAATGGTGTGGCGGCCGGCCTGCGCAACACCGGCTAATCCTTCTCTCACATCCCACGGGATAAATCGGATCCCTCCCTCACCCAATGAGGGAGGGATCCGATTTAAGGGTGTGGGATGTGAGAGAGCGTTAGGGTGGTGGGATGCCGTCGTTCCAAACCAAGCTGAAGATCACTGGCCTCAAACCGGGAAACGCCCCGGAGTCCGTCATGGCCGCGGCGATCGAGGCCCTGGAAACACGCCACCATGTTGAATCCAACCAGTTGGACATCGTGGGCGGCGTTCCCCAGATAAGCCTTCGCTTCACAGTGAATGACCGGGACTACGCAGGTGAGAACGACGACGCCCTGACTTCGGCCGCCATGATGCGTGACGCCGTCGAACGTGTTGCTGTTACCGGCAGCTTGTACGTGCTGCGCCGCAGCCGTGGCCGCTGGTCGCCGGTCTAGCTTTCTTCCGGTCGCGCAACGCTGCCGGACCCGTCGGCGTCGAACGGCTCATCCACCGGGGAGCGGGACCCGCGGCGTCGTGTGACGATCAGGCCTACCACCACGCCGATCACCAAGCCGACGCCTACCCCGATGAGCGAGCTGGCCCAGAAGGGGAGCTTGGTAGCCGAGCCCGTGAAGTAGCCCAGTCCCACTTGCCACACCGCCCACAGGACGCCGCCGAGACTCGCGCAAAAACCGAATCCGCGGATGGAGACGTTGGCGATTCCAGCTGCCGCGGACGTCGCCAGTCGGCCGCCCGGGATGAACCGCGCGCCGATGATGGCGCCGTAGGTGGACGAACGGCCCGCTTTGGCGATCGCTTCATGGATACCGCGGTGAACGCGGCGGCCCCACGACCAACGGTCCAGGACGTGGCTGATCCTTCGCTTGAACAGCATGAACACCGCCATGTCGCCGAGCCAGGAAGCGAACGCGGCGAGGAAAAGGATCAGCCAGAAGTTGGCGTGCCCGTCGGCTGCGAGCGCTCCGCCGGTGATGACCACCATTTCGGAGGGGATCGGCGGGAAGATGGCATCGCCCAGCACAATGGGGACGATCCACAGGTAGATTGCGGATCCCCAGGTCTCCGGGGCGGTGATGTCCATGCGCACAAATTACCGCACTTGCCGGGTCCACCGCTCGGACGCGAGACTGTGGGCATGCGCATCGACATCCGTCAGGGGGACATCACCACCCGTTCAGTGGACGCAATCGTCAATGCGGCCAATTCATCGTTGCTCGGCGGCGGGGGAGTGGACGGCGCCATTCACCGGGCCGCCGGACCGGAGCTCCTGGAGGCTTGCCGCGAATTGCGCCGCACCCAACTGCCCGGCGGACTGCAGGTGGGGGCCGCCGTCGCGACGCCAGGTTTCAGGCTCCCGGCGCAGTGGGTGATCCACACGGTGGGGCCGAACCGGCACGCCGGGCAGACCGACCCGGCGTTGCTGGGCTCCTGCTTCCGCGAGAGCCTGGTGGTGGCTGCCGGGCTGGGTGCCCGGTCGATCGCCTTTCCTGCGGTCAGTGCCGGAATTTACGGTTGGGACGCCCGCCAAGTTGCGGAGATAGCGCTCGACGCCGTTGACCGGTTTGCGTCGTCTGCTCCGGCAGGCGATACGGGGGACAGCCCGCTGGAGTTGGTGGAGTTCGTGCTGTTCTCGGAGGACACGACGGCGGTCTTCCGCTCAGCCTTTGACCGCTGAAAGCAACGCGGGGTCAGATATGGCCCGTGTTGGGGCCAATCATGGGCCATATCTGACCCCGCGTTGCTTTAGGAGGGGTGGGCTTCGCTGAGTTCGAGTTGGCTCCGGTATTCAACGGGCTTCTTGGTGATGGGGTCCACGAACGTGATCCCGCGGGCCAGGAGTTGGAGCGGCTTGCTGTAGTCGTCCGGGGCCTTGTCCAGCAGCTCCGGGTAGAAGGCGTCGTTGACGATTCCCAAGCCGAGTGAGGCCATGTGCACCCGCAGCTGGTGCGTCTTGCCGGTGTGGGGTTCCAGCCGGTAGAGCGCGCGCCGCTGAGTGCCGGCGTCGAACGTTGTTACTTGCTCGATCCGCGTTTCCGCGTTCGGTTCGCCGTCGATGACTTCGGCCAGCAGGTAGCTGCGCGACTTGGTCATGCGGTTGCGGACGGTGGCGGGGAATTCGACGTCGGGATAGCCGGCGGCGGGCGTCGCGGCGGACACACACTCGTATTCCTTCTGGACCTGGCGCTTTTCGAAGAGCACCTGGTATTTGCCCCGCGTCTCCGGGTTGGTGGAGAGGAGCAGCAGGCCGGCGGTCATCCGGTCCAAGCGGTGCATGGGAATGAGGTCCGGCAGATCCAGTTGGTTCCGGAGCCGGACCAGCGCGGATTCCTGGATGTAGGTACCGCCCGGGGTGGTGGGCAGGAAGTGCGGCTTGTCCACCACCAGGATGTGCTCGTCCTGGTGGAGGATGGTGATTTCCACCGGCAAGCGGGTTTCCGGGGGCAGGGTGCGGTAGTACCAGATGAAGGTGTGGTCCTCCAGCTTGGTGGTCCGCGTCAGGGGTACGCCGCCTTCGCCCACGATTTCGCCGGCGTCGAAGCGATCCTCGATGCCCTGGGGGTCGATGTGTCCCCAGCGATGCATCATGTAGTCCATTGCAGTGTCCCAAGGGCCCTCGTCCGGGAGGCGGAGGCGGGTGGCGTTCACGCCGTCGCGTACGGGGAGGGGGGATTGCATCACCGGACAATTCTACTTTGCTGGCGTTGTGTCTACTTTGCTGGCGTTGTGCGGCCCGCTCTACGCAATATTCGAGGCTCGAAGGGCGCAGAGCGGGCCCCGCAACGGGAGGAACTTCCGAACACAAAAAAGTTCTTGACAAGAAAATTTGTCGGTAGGCATACTTGAAGCATGTTGGACATCGAAGTGATCGAGGACGCGGCAGCAGCGGAAGCATCGCTGGACCCCATCCGGACACGCATCCTCCAGGAACTGGTGGAACCGGCGTCGGCCACCCAGTTGGCCGCCAAGGTCGGCCTGCCGCGCCAGAAAGTGAACTACCACCTCAAGGCCCTGGAGCGTCATGGCTTGGTGGAACTGGTGGAGGAGCGCCGCAAGGGCAACGTCACCGAGCGCGTACTGCGTGCGACGGCGGCGTCCTACCTGATCTCGCCGACGGCGCTGGCCTCCGTTGCGCCGGATCCGCGGCGTTTCGCGGACCGCTTCTCCGCGTTCTGGCTGCTGGCGCTCGCTTCACGCACTGTCCAGGAGATGGGCAACCTCATTTCCGGTGCTGCCGCAGCCAAGAAGAAGCTGGCCAGCTTCGCGATCGACGGCGAGATCACCTTCCGCTCTGCCGCGGAACGCGCCGCGTTCGCAGAGGAACTCGGGGTGGCGGTGACGCGCCTGGTGGATAAATACCACGACGGCGGTCCTGCCGCCCAGGCGGGTGGCGGACGCAAGCACCGGTTCGTCGTCGTCCTTCATCCCGCACTGAAAACCACACCACAAACCGCTCCCGCAGGGGATCCATCAGCAGACAAGGACCAAAGCAATGACTGACAACCGGAAATTCGAAATCGTGGCCGATACCGAGCTGCCCGGCACTCCCGAGCGCGTATGGAACGCCGTCACCGCGGACACGCCGGCCTGGATGTTCCCCACGGACCAGTGGCCCGCCGTGCGGACGGTGGAAGAGTACCCCACGCATTTGGTGTCGCGCATGGACGGCCCCGACGGTTGGTTCAACCAGTTGGAGCATGTCCTTGAACCGCTCGAAGGTGGACGGGCCAAGCTGCACTACGTGCACAGCGGAATCTTCGCCGACAACTGGGACGAGCAGTACGACGGCGCCAGCAAGCACACCCGCTTCTACCTGCACACCCTCGGCCAGTACCTGGAGTTCTTTGACGGCAAGCCCGTGACGTTCACGGACATCCAGGCGCCAGCGTCTTCGCAGACGCCGGATGGTTTCGTTCAGCTGAAGAAGGCTTTGGGGGTTGATGGAACCACTGCCGCGACTGCCGTCGACCTGGAGCTCGACGGCGTTGGGCGGCTGAGTGGAGAAGTGGACTTCTCGGATGAGAACTTCCTTGGCTTGCGGACCGCGGATGCGATGTACCGGTTCTTCGGCCGCAATGTCTTTGGCGCTCCGGTGGGGATGACCGTGCACGACTTCAGTGGTTCAGGAGACTCGGAACTGACTGCGAAAAGCTGGGGTGCGTTCCTGGAGAAGGTGTACGCGTAAGTCAGGGTCCTGCGCCTGGGTTCCTCAGGGAGCCCAGGCGCGGGCCACTCCTTCCAGGGCGGCATCGTAGATGGCCGCCCAGTCCGTGTCCGGCTGGTTCATCTGCGCCAACTCCAGGCTCACCAGGCCGTGGACCTGGCCCCAGATGGCCATCGCGACCACCATCGGGTCGCCGGCCCGCAGCCTGCCGGCGTCCTGCGCTGAGGTGACCGCCTCAACAAGGGGGAGCATCGAGTCGGAGGCGACATCCGGCGTCGGGCTGCACTCGACATAGGACGCCAGTGCGCCGCCGAACATGAGCCGGTACAGGGCTGGATGCTCCAAGGCCCAGGTGCGATAAGCCCGACCGAGGTTAGGCAGGCCGCCGGCCGCCGCCTCCCGCTGGGATTCGCCGAACGATCGGAAGCCGTCGTCGATGGCCGCCGTCAGCAGCTGGGCCTTGCCGCCGAAGAGCGAGTAGATGGCCGACGTCGAGGTTTCTGCGGCGGATGCGACGTCGCGCAGGGTAACCCGGGCAGGGCCGTCCCGGTCTACGAGATCGGCGGTGACTGCCAGCAGCCGTTGCTGGACCAAGTGATCGTGGACGATGGGTCTTGCCATGCGTCCCATTGTTTCATAACATTGTTTCATAACGGCGTTATGAAACTGGGTTACATCCACTAGCAAAGGATTGCCATGGCACAGGAAATCTTCCCCGGCCGCTTTACGGCGGACGTCGGGCGCAGCGAAGTGACCGTGTTCCTCATCGGTATGCGGGCCAACAGGTGGTGGAAGATTGGCCGCGTGGCCCAGGTCGCCTCGGCCATGCCCGCCATGATGCAGCACTTGGCCACCAATCCCGACGCGGGACTGCTCGGCAGTGAGCAGTGGTTCGGGCGCACCACCATCATCGTGAGCTATTGGGAAAGCCCGGAGCACTTGAGGCGCTTTGCTGCGGACCGGGATTCGCCCCACCTTGGGCCGTGGCGGAAGTTCATGAAGGAGATCGCAGGCAGCGGCGATGTCGGCGTCTGGCACGAAACGTACCAGGTGCCGGCGTCGGGTATTGAAGTGGTGTACAACGGCATGCCGGCCTTCGGGCTGGCGAAGGCGACATCGCATGTTCCGGTTGGCCCGGGCACCAACACCGCAAAGCAGCGGATGCGTTCAGCGGCCACCTCACCCAATTAGGGGACAGCAAACGTCGCTACGGAGCCTCATTGGAGCAAGAGCTGTCCCCTAGTTGGGCAGCGGCGGGAGGTTAGGCGACGGCGGTTGGGCGCCCAGGTTTGAGGGTCCGGCGCAACTGGGGAGAACTGTCGAGCTTCTCTTGTGCCGCACGCAAGGCCAGGACGGCAACCTCGAGTTGCTCAGGGGCCAGTGTGAAAGGGACGCGGAGGTAGTGCTCGAACGCCCCGCCCACGCCGAAGCGCGGACCCGCTGCCAAGCGCACGCCGAAATCGGGGGCCAGCACCGTGAGGGCTGTGCTGCAAGGGCTCGGCAGCCGGCACCACACGGTCAGGCCACCTTGCGGCCTTTCCACGTCCCACTCTGGCAGGTGTTGCTCCAGCAGGCCCAGCAACGACTCCCGGTTGCGGCGGAGCTCTCCAAGGCGGGCTTCAAGGGGTTCGGAAAACGACCTGATCAGGCGCGCTGCGGCCAGCTGCTCCACGACGGGTCCACCCAGGTCCATGACGGTTCTCGTCGCGATCAGCCGCGGGATCAGTGCCTCGTCCGCCCGTATCCAGCCGGTCCTCAGGCCGGCCCAGTGGGACTTGCTCAGCGACCCGATCGAAACCACGGCGGAACTGAACGCAGCCATCGGGGAGGTGCGGACGCCGTCGAGGTTTAGTCCACGCAGCGTTTCATCGACCACCAGCACCGTGCCCGCGGCTGCTGCCGCGCGTGCCAACCTCCGCCGCTGGAGGTCGGACATGATGCGCCCCGTCGGGTTGTGGAAGTCCGGAACCAGGTAGGCCATAGCGGGCCGCTGTTGGCTCATGGCTGCCACCATCGCGTCGATGTCCCAGGCGGGAGAGGTGTCCGGCGGCAGGGCCACGGGCAGGATCCGGCATCCCGCAGCGCGAATAGCGTCCAGTGCGTTGGGATACGTGGGGTGTTCCACCATGACCCGGTCCTGCTTGCCGGCCAGGGTACGCAGCACGATGTTGAGCGCGTGCTGCGCCCCGGACGTGACCAGGATTTGCCCGGGGGTGGTTGGAACGCCGTCGACCGTGTATTTGTCCGCGATCGCTTCGCGCAAGGCAGTGACGCCCACGGCGTCGTACCCGAACCCCGGCAGGAGCGCTGGAAGTTCGGTGAGCGCGTCAGCGAACGAGCGGTGGACTGCTTCACCGGCCGCGGGCAAGGAGGCGTAGGCCAGATCAAGGAGCCCTTCCGGTACGGCCAGGCCGGGCATGCTGGCAGGGGCGGTGCGGTGGGGGATGCAGGTCCGCCCGCGGCTGCCTTGACCCGCCGTGAGGAAACCTTGCTCGCGGAGGCTCGCATACGCCGCCGTGACGGTCGTCCGGCTGACGCCCAGTGGCTGTGCAAGTGCTCGCTCGCTGGGTAGCGCGACGTCCAACGGGATGCGGCCGTCCATCACCAGCAAACGCACGACGTCGGCAAGCTCACGGTACGCGGGCAGGGCACCGGTGTTCCAGTGGCCCAGAAGGCGAAGGAGTGCGGTGGGATTCAGTGACGGGGCCATCAGGCCAGTATTCCAAACTGGCTATGGAATACAAGGCCAGTTTTGCTGGACGATGTACGTCATGATGACCCGCAGAATCACGCAACTCCTGATCGGCCTGGCAATGTACGGAATCTCCCTGGCCATGTTCATCCGGGCCGGTCTCGGTTTGGACCCCTGGGACGTTTTCCACCAGGGCCTGGCCGGCAAGACCGGCTACAGCATTGGCGTCGTGGTCATCGCGGTCAGCTTCCTGGTGCTGCTGCTCTGGATTCCCCTCCGGCAGATGCCGGGTGTAGGAACCATTGCCAATGCTGTTCTGGTGGGCCTCTTCGCGGACCTTGGCCTGTGGCTCATCCCGGAGTTTTCGCATCTCGGTGGACAGATCGCGATGCTGGCTGGCGCAGTAATCCTTAACGGCATCGCTTCGGCCTGCTACATCGGTGCCCGGCTTGGCCCCGGCGCCCGCGATGGCCTCATGACAGGCCTTGTGCGGCGTACCGGATGGTCGGTGCGGCTGGTCCGCACCGGAATTGAAGTGGTTGTCCTTGCTGTTGGCTTCCTGCTGGGCGGTTCCGTTGGCGTCGGGACTGTGGTGTACGCACTGGCAATTGGCCCGATCGTGCAAGTGCTCCTGCCAAGGTTCATGGTGCCCGAGCGGGCAAAGGCAGCGGCCCCCACGGAAGCCGTGGAGGCCGCAACCGCTGCCTGAACCTAGTCCTTGATGGCACCTAGCGGCATGCCTCCAAATCCTCGCCGTACCGCAACCAATCCGGCAGGTCCTGAGCCAGCGCGTCCCGGATGGCGGGCGATCCTGCGCTCCTCCAGTCGACGTCGTCGTTAATCTCGATCTCGTACTTCTTCCACTCGAACCAGTTGATCATTTTCAGCTGCGGGTACTTTTGGTGGGTTTCGGCGGAGAAGACCTGGCGCCACCAGGTGCGCTTGACGTCCAGTTCCGACGCCCCGTTGCGGGCGGGAGTGAAGATCGCCGCTGTCTCCGGGATGGCCACCGGACGGTTATGGTCGACGCCGTACACTTGGTAGAAATCGGGCACCGGACTGTCGTTGCCGGCCGTGCCGTTGTACGTTCCCGTGAGCATCGCCAGGAATTTCCCGGGCTCGGCGATGTCGTTGTTGCCCCAGGGCCGCTGGTTCCCCCAGTGATACAGCGAGACGCCCACCCAGTCCACTGCGTCATCCCCGGGGTAGTAGGGCGCGTAGGTGTCATCGGCCATGGTGAGGGTGCCGTCGTGGTCGGTGTCCAGCGCGGCGAAATCCTGGGAGCCCGGACGGGCCGCGTACTGCCCGCCGGTGAAAGGATAGCCGCCCCCGTAGTTCGGCGCCCACATCATGGACGTGCCCGGCGCCTTGGTATGCACTGCAGCGGCCACCTTGCGGAATACTTCCACATAGCGGATTGGCTGCTGGCCCCAGGCGTACCAGGAACCGTTCATCTCGTGCGCAAAGCGTACGACGACGGGCGTCCCCTGATCGTTGATGGCGCGTAAGTCGGTGGCCAGCTTGTCGATGACTTCGTCGCTCATGGTCGCCAAGCCGCCGTGCGGCTCAAGCGTCAGGAGCAGCACGCCGCCCGCGGCACGGACCTGGGTGACGGCGTTGGTGGTGTGCGACCACGTTTCGTCGTCGTAGGGGATGTCGGAGAACTGCACCACCACCGCGGGATTGTGCCCCAGATTCTGTGTGTGCTCGGCAAGGGTTTCGGAGTGCCAGTCCAGGTTTACCCCCAGGAGTACGCCGTCTTTGGGGATGATCGCTGCCGCGTCACCGGCTTTGCACAGCGATAGTGCCTGGACGATCGGGACTACTTCCTTGGAGGCGAAGCCCAGCCCGGTAGCCGCCAGGGCTGTCACGAGCAAAGGGACCAGCAGGCTCGCGCGTCGGCGTTTGCGGTTGGGATGGCCGGCGAAGGTGGGAGGCGTTGCTTTCTGCCGGGACGGGTTCGGCATCATTGTGGAGGTCCGGGCCATGTCAGCCCCAACCAAAGGTGCGATGCCGTCGCATGAAGAGGTTGCGCACACCGAACCGGGGCGTCAGGCGACGTGCCCGCACTGGTGTGCAGCCGCCGTCGACGGCTTCTTCCCGGCTTTCGTAGATGCGGGCGACCTGCCCAAGATGGGCCTGAAGGCGGGTGTCTTCCAGCGCCGCGGAGCTGCCGAAGAGGCGCAAATCTCCGCCGCGGGCGCGCAGGAGGTGCAACACCTCCAAAAGCCCGACGACGCCGGAAGCGCCAACCGCCGTCACTGCGGTCACGTCCAACAGGACCAGGATGGGCCCGTCGGTTGCCGCCTTGGCGGAGTCGTGCCGGATGGCGAGGACCGTTGCTGCGTCCAAGGCGCCATCGAGGATCAGGTCGAATGATTTCAGTGATGTTGGCGTGGCGTGTGAGACATGGGAAAGCGTGGACATGATGGTCGCTCCTTGCTGGGGGATGGAACGGCGTTTATTTGTGGGTTTGTCGGGTCAGCGCCTGGCAGGCGGGGCGAGTGAATCTGTGCCAAGGAGGCTGGAGAGTTCGGCGGGCACGGGCATCGGATCTACTTCTTCTTCTCCCGGTCCGCGGTACCGGGCGGCCCCGATGACCACGCTGAGCAGCGCAAGGTCCAGGGCAACCCAAGCGAGGGTGATGAGCGTGGGATAAAGCGGTGCCGCCGCAGTAGCTGCACGGGCTATGCCCACCGCGGAGGAGATAATGAGGATGGCCATCGCCACCAGTTGGAGCCGGACATGGCGGAAGCCGTGGCCCGCTGCCTGCTTGCTCTTGGCCGTGACAGAGAACGTCAGATGCTTGCCCAGGAAGACTGCCGCAGCACCCGAGCAGGTGGCAGCAATCCAGGTGGGAAACAGGGCGAAGGACCACTGCTGGCCGCGCCACAGACCCCGGGACCCTTTGCCGGCAACCTGGAACAAGAGCTGGCATGAGACAAAGAACGGCAGGAACAGGCAAAAGAACACCACAGGACTTGCCGTCAGGGGATAGGTGCCGGCAAGCAGGAACACTACCGGTGCCGCGATGTAGCTCAGGGCCGCGAAGCCGTTGAGGTAGCTGGTCATGGTGCCCAAGTACATGAGCCGTTGTGCCAGCGTCAGCCCACGAAGGAACAACGGGTTGTCGTTGAAAAACACTTGCATGGTTCCGGCTGCCCAACGGTGCCGCTGCGAGAGCATGGTGGACACGTCTTCCGGGGCCAGCCCGTGGACAAGGACCTCGTGGTGGTACACGCTGCCCCAGCCCATGGCGTGAAGGTGCATGGCCGTGGCCATGTCCTCCGTAATGGTGGTGGTATCCATCGGGTGGATGGCCAATGCCTGGTCGGTGTGGGCGACGTCCACCGATTCGAGGACCGCATCAAGCTCCGGCACGACGTCGTCCATGGCATCCGGAACAGCCAACGCCGCCGTATGGAACGAGACCCTGAGCTCGAAGGTGATCTCGGCGAGGACTTCACCGCGGCGAAGCTGCTGCTCCGCACGGCTGATCGCCTCCAGCGCCTGCTCAACCACCGGCATCGCATTCGGATGCCGGCGGCCTAGCTCACCCAGGAGATCCTGCAAACGCGAGCGGCCCCGGCGCAATGCACTCCAGGTGTGTTCAGTGGCGGTCCGGGTGTAGCGCGTAAGGCCCAGGGCCATGAGGGCCTCCCTGCGCAGGACAGCATTCGAGCCGCAGAAGAACGCGGCGTCCCACCCATCCTTGCCCTGCTGGATGGGTCCATAGAACAGCTCAGCCTGGCTGCCCAGGGGATCACGGTCCGGTACATTCCAGAAATGTTGCGGGGTCTGTACGAAGGCCACTTCCTCGGCATCAAAGTAGCCCAGGACGCGGTCAAGGAACCGGGGCTCCGGAACCTGGTCCGCGTCCAGGATGGCCACGAATTCACCCGTGGTCATGGACAGGGCGTTGTTGACGTTGCCGGCCTTGGCGAAGCGCTGCCGGCCGTCCCACTCTGGCCCCCGGGTGATATAGCCGACGCCGATCTGCCGGGCTGCGCTCGCAAAGGCGCTGCGGTTCCCGTCATCCAGGATCCAGGTTTCGTGGGGGTACTCCATGTCCCGGGCCGCGATGGCGGTCTTGAGGACGAGCTCGAGGGGTTCGTTGTAGGTGGCTATGAACACGTCCACGGTCCTGCCCGGCAGGGCAGGCGGGGGCGGTGGCCGCCGTCGTGCGTTCCACATGGCGACCGCGTACAGCGTGGACTCGCCCAGGCTGTACGTCTCAGCGGCGACAAGCGGCAGGGAGATCCACCACGCATCCCACGCAACGGTCCCTGACCAACGCCAACTGATGTAGATCAATCCAAAAGACACCACCAGGACCGCAAGGATCCTGACCAAAATTTGCTGGCGAATGCCCATATTTAGCCTCCGGTAACTGCTGGGGAAAAGGCAAAGGCGCGGCAGGGTGTCCGGACGCCTTCACGGCGAAATGTGGGAGGACACGGCTGACGCGCCTTGAGCATGCATCGTCGATGCTCAGCGGAAGGAATTCAGTTGCGAACGGAAGTTCCTTATCCCACTTTCTCTCGCCTGCGTTTCGTCGCCGTTACGGGATTGCTAAGTACTTTCGCGTTGATTATTTCCTTCCAGTGACGTTTCGCGTGTCACGACAAAAGCTCTTGCGTTCCGTATGAAAGGGCCGTCAGAGTTGCCTTCATGAAGCGACGACTCACGCCCTGGGCGATGGTCATCGTCGGATTTACCCTCGTGGCGACCCTCATCGCTCCTGAGCCTCCGGCGCTGGCCGCCGGTGGCATGCCCGCTTCTGGTGCATTGGTGTGGAGCGATGAGTTCAATGGGCCCGCAGGGACCGCCCCGGACAACAGCAAATGGGTTCACGACACGGGAGGTTCGGGCTGGGGCAACGGAGAGCTGCAGTACTACACCGGCAGTACGCGCAACGCCGCGTTGGATGGCAAGGGAAACCTGGCCATCACGGCGCGCCGGGAAAATCCCGAGGGCTACTCCTGCCACTACGGACCATGCCAATACACGTCCGCGCGCCTTACAAGTGCAGGGAAGTTCAGCCGGACCCAAGGCCGTTTCGAAGCCCGTCTCAAGCTGCCCAAGGGACAAGGAATGTGGCCCGCGTTCTGGATGCTGGGCAACAACGTCTTCACCGACGGCTGGCCCACAAGCGGCGAGATCGACGTCATGGAAAACGTCGGCAAGGAACCCGGCACGGTCTGGGGCAGCATCCACGGCCCGGGCTATTCCGGCGCCAACTCGGCCAACGGCAGCTACACCCTTCCCAACAGAAAGGCGCTGGCCGACGCATTCCACACCTTCACCGTGGACTGGGGACCGGACTCGATCACGTGGTACATCGACGGCATTGCCTACTCACGAAAGAGCGCGGCCGCGGTTTCCGGGGTGTGGGCCTTCGACCATGATTTCTTCCTCCTGCTGAATCTCGCCGTCGGCGGCTACTGGCCAGGCGCTCCGGATGCAGGGACGGTGTTTCCGCAGTCGCTGCTGGTGGACTACGTCCGCGTCTACGAACTTGGGGCCGCACCGTCGTCACCGGCCACGCCGGCCTCTGTCCGAATCCAGGGCTATGCCGGCAAATGCATCGACGTTGCCGGGCGGCAGGCCGTCGACGGTTCCCAACTGCAATTGTGGGATTGCGACGCCTCTGCCTCGGAGCAATGGACTTTCGCCAGCAATGGAACGGTTCGATCGTTGGGCAAATGCATGGATGTGGCATGGGGCTCCACTGCCAATGGAGCCCGCATCCAGCTGGCTACATGCAATGGGAACGCAGCGCAACAATTCGTGTTGACCTCCGCCGGAGATTTGGTTAATCCGCAGTCCAACAAATGCGTGGATGTGGCGGATTGGGGGTCCGCGAATGGTTCGCCTCTGCAATTATGGGATTGCGCCGGTTCCGCCAACCAGAAATGGTGGCGGATGGCGTAGAAAAACGTCCGACGGCGGCGCGCAGCAAGTGCGGGTCCGGCGACTATTGCTGGGGCGGCTGGGGAGCTTCCTGGAGTAGTCGACGGGACCTTGCGCCGGGCGCGCGTCGCCGTCGCGGCGGTTACCGCTGTGCCCGGCCGGACGGAGATCAAGTTCCCGGCCGGGCCGCGGTTTCGAACGGGCGCTGCAGATAAACGGGCGCTGGCGGGTTACGGGGCGGGCTGGCAGCGTGGGCAGAAGTAGATATCGCGTTCTTCCGTGCCGTCGGGGCCTGCGAGCAGGCCGCGCCGGATCATGGCTCCACAACGCCTGCAGGGTTGACGCTCCCGGCCGTAGACCCAATAGCCGGGGCGCAGTGCGCGTGGGCCCAAGGTGCTCCGGCGTCCCGGGCCGAGGTTTTCGCCCAAGAGGCGTTTGGCATCCCGGACGATCTTGGTCAGATCCGGAACTTGGCCCACTGGCAGGGCAGGATGAACTCCGGACAAAAAGCATGAGTCACAGCGATAGATGTTGCCGATGCCGGCCAGTTTCCGCTGATCCAGCAGGGCGAACCCAATAGTAACGTCCGGCTCTGCCTTCAGCCTGCGCAGTGCCTCGTCCTCGTCCCAGTCCGGTCCAAGGAGGTCCGGGCCGAGGTGTCCTACGATCTTGTCTTCCTCCGCCGTGGGCACTACTTCCAGGATGCCCAAGGAGAACCCCACCGCGTCAGCGCTTGGCGTGCGAAGGACGCAGCGGGCCGTGTGGCCGGGCTTGGTCCAACGGCCTCCCGGCGGGTAGATCATCCAGTTTCCCTCCATCTTGAGGTGGGAGTGAATGGTCAGTGCACGGGGTTTCCGGCTTGCCCCGGGCTCAGTGTCCTCGGGGCCGGTCAAACGCATGAGCAGGTGCTTGCCCTTGGGAACTACCTCGGTCATGGTCCAGCCCGCGAGATTCAGTGTGGCGAAGCGGGGCACGCGGAAGTCGGAAGCCGTGATGACCTGGCCCGCCAAGGCCTCGTGCAATCTGTGGGCAGCCCGCCAGATGGAATCGCCTTCAGGCACGGATACGCAGTCCCTTCGGAGTTGAGTAAGCGCCCGCGGCCGCCAGCGCAACCGCGATCGGGGTCTCCAGGAGGTCGTGGCCGTTGACCTTCTCCATGAAGAGTTTGTCCACCGCGCCGCGACGCACCACGTCCACCAACGCTTGTGCTGCAACTGCCAGCACGGCCTCGTCCTGGTTGAAGGTGAGCAGCGTCTTGCCGCCGCGTTCGACGTAAAGGACCAGCGCGCCGTCGACCATCACTACCAGCGTGCCCGCCTTCCTTCCGGGGCGGTGGCCTGAACCGGCGTCGACCGCCAACGCAGGCCAGGGGAGCGCAGCACCGTAGGGGTTGGCCGGATCCGTAGCCGCGAGTGCCAGCGCCACAGGTTCGGCCTTTGCGATGCGGGCGTCCTCCGTGAAGGACCTCAGCCGGTCTACTGTTGCCGGCACGGCGAACTGGGCCGCTCCCAGGTGTTCAATGAAGTAGCCGCGGCGGCACCTGCCTGCTTCCTCCAGCCGGGCCAGCACCTTGTACATGAGGCCGAAGCCGCCAAGGATGTTCTCCGCCATCACGGATCCGCGGGTCACCACACCGTATCTGTCGAGCAACAGTTCTGCCGTGCCCCGTGCATGGATGGTGGGGTCCAGTTCCGGAGCGGGCAAGGCAGACCAACGGCCGACGGCGGACGGCGGCGCAGGTGCGATGCCTCCCGACACCGACCCATATCGTCCGCCGGTGAGGCCCGGCGAGCCAAGCAACCCTGTTCCGTGCGAGCGGCCGAGCCTGCTCATCCGCGGCGTTCTTGCCCGTGGAGCTTTGGCAACTTGCCGGTGGGCTGTCTTTCCGCCGGAGATCATGGCCCGCACGGGAGCGAAGGTGTCTCCAGTGACGCGTCCAGCCCACACCAGGTCCCACAACGCGGTGACGACGGCGTCATCACTGAGCACTGCATCCATGCCGCCTGCAACCTCGGTCAGCTGCCGGAAGAAGTAGCCACCCCCGGCGCTGAAGTGTTCAAGGAGTCGCTGTTGGGCATCACCGGGCTCGAACTCCGGGTCCGGATTGAGGGTCAACTCGGCGGAGTCGGCCACGTGGAGGCTGATCCAACCGTCGTTGCCGGGCAGGGATCCGGCCCCGGACCAGAGGAGCTCGCCCGCGGCCATGAGTTCATCGAGCATGGCGGGCTTGTAGTCGGCCACCCGGCTTGCCAACACCAACGGTTCCCACGCCGACGCCGGAATGGGTACTCCGGAGAGTTGGTCCACTGCTGTGATGATGCCATCGAGACCGCGCAGCGCCTGGCTTCTGGACTTGCCCGGCGCGGTGACGTTCTGCCAGGCGGGGAGGAACCGGCCATAGGCGGCGGTGTCTACCGGCTCCACCTCGGCCCGCAGCGCGGCAAGGGAGCGACGCCGGAGCTTCCTGAGCACTTCGGCATCGCACCACTCGCTGGACGGCGGAGCGTCCAGGCTCATGAGTTCCGGTTCAATACCCTCGCTGGGCTGCTCGGCAACCGCGTGGGGGCGGAACTCGCCTTCGACCACCCGGCCGTCTCCGGCCAGACGCTTCAGTGCGGTATTGACGACGGCGACGCCCAGTCCCAGCCTCGTTGCGGCCTCCGCTGCCGTGAACGGTCCGTGGGTACGGGCATAGCGGGAAACGAGGTCGCCCAAAGGATCGTTCACCGGCTCGATGAAGGCCAGGGGAACGCCCATGGGGAGCGGAACGCCAATAGCGTCGCGGAGCCGGGCAGCGTCTTCCACTGCCGCGTAGCGTTCGACGCCGCCAATGGTCACCTTCAGCGCGCGGTTGGCCTTGTGCAGGGCAACGAGGTGGGCAGTAGCTTCAGCGGCAGTGCCGTGTGGCGCGACCGAAGGGGTTTCCTCGATCTCATCCGGTGATTCGGGGTCGAACGGCTGATCCATCGCTGCCAGCCCGGGGGAAGCCTCCGCTTGCTCCGTCCCTTGGAGCCGTTCCGCTACTTCCTCAACACTGAGCGGGCCCAGCAGGCGAAGGAGATCCGCGACCCCCTCCATCCCACGGACACGGCGGTCCGGGGCGAGCCGTTGCAGTTCCATTTCGGTGGAGTCGATGACTGCAGCGTCAAGCAGTTCCCGGAGTTCCACACGGCCCAGGAGTTCGTTGAGCAAGGTGGAGTCCAGGGCCAAGGCTGCAGCCCGGCGTTCGGCCAGCGGGGAATCGCCCTCGTATAGGAACTGGGCCACATAGCCGAACAGCAGCGACTTTGCGAAGGGGGAGGGTTGCTGTGTGGTGGTTTCGACGATGCGAAGTTCCCGGCGTTCCACGGACGACGCAATGTCTTTCAAGGCAGGAAGATCGTACACATCCTGCAAGCATTCACGCACAGCTTCAAGCACGATGGGGAACGAGGGGTACTTCTTGGCGACATCCAGCAACTGTGCTGACCGCTGGCGTTGCTGCCACAAGGGCTGCCGTTTCGCGGGATTCTGGCGGGGGAGGAGCAGGGCCCTGGCAGCGCATTCACGGAACCTCGAAGCGAACAGCGCGCTGCCGCCAACCTCGGCCGTGACAATCTGCTCGAGTTCTTCCGGGTCAAAGAGGAACAGCTCGGCTCCCGGCGGCTCGTCCTCCATCATGGGCACACGCAGCACAATTCCGTCGTCAGCTGCCATGGCGGAACCGTCCAGGCCATAGCGCTGCTGCAGGCGTTGTCCGACCGCCAGCGCCCACGGTGCGTGGACAGGCATGCCGAAGGGACTGTGGAGGACCACTCGCCAATCGCCGAGTTCATCGTGGAAACGCTCGACTACCAGGGTCCGGTCGCTCGGGACGATCTCTGTGGCTTCTTTTTGTTCCCTGAGGTACTGCAAGAGGTTGCTGGCTGCGAAGGTGTCCAGGCCGCTGGCTTGGCAGCGCTCCATGGCGGGTGCCTCATCTGCCGCTGACAGTTCCCGGATGAACGCGCCCAAGGCCTTGCCGAGGTCGACGGGGCGGCCCAGGGAATCTCCTTTCCAGAAGGGGAGTTTGCCCGGCTGGCCGAAAGCGGGGGAGACCAGCACGCGATCATGGGTGATGTCTTCGATCTTCCAGCTGGTGGCGCCGAGGGCGAACACATCGCCTACCCGGGATTCGTACACCATTTCTTCGTCAAGCTCACCGACGCGGCGGCCGCCCTTCGCAGCGCGGGCAGAAGCCGTGGGTTCACTGCCGTCCCCGCCGGCTGGGGAGGAGGAGCCCTCGACTTCCGTGCCGATGATGTACACGCCGAACAGGCCGCGGTCCGGGATGGTGCCGCCGGAGGTCACGGCAAGGCGTTGGGCGCCGGGCCGTCCCTCGATGGTTCCGGCGTGCCTGTCCCAGATGATCCGTGGACGGAGTTCAGCGAACTCGTCGGAGGGGTATCGTCCGGCCAACAGGTCCAACGTGGCCTCAAACGCCGAGCGCGGAAGGCTCGCGAAGGGAGCGGAGCGACGCACGGTAGTGAACCACTCTTCGACGTCGATACTGCCCAAAGCCGTGGCGGCCACCGTTTGCTGGGCCAAAATGTCCAAGGGGTTAGCCGGAATGCTCAACCGCTCAATCTGGCCGCTGAGCATTCGTTCCACGGTGACGCTGGTGTGCAGGAGGTCTGCGCGGTGCTTGGGGAACAGCACGCCTTCGGATATCTCGCCCACCTGGTGTCCGGCACGTCCCACGCGCTGCAGGCCGCTGGCCACCGAGGGTGGGGATTCCACCTGGATCACAAGGTCAACGGCGCCCATGTCGATGCCGAGTTCCAGCGATGAAGTGGCTACGACGCAACGCAAGCGGCCGGACTTGAGGTCGTCCTCGATCATGGCCCGCTGGTCTTTGGAGACAGAGCCGTGGTGCGCGCGGGCAAGGACCGGATCTGCCCCGGTGGTGCTGCCGGCCTGCGCCATCATGTGTGCTGGGGTTGCCGTGGAAGCAGGAACAGCCGGGTTTGCCTCAGAGGCCCCCCATTCGCTGCCGCCCACGGCCATCAGCTGGCGTTCGGCATAAATTTCGTTGAGCCGGGCCGTCAGGCGCTCGGAGAGCCGGCGGGAGTTGGCGAAGACAATCGTGGATTGCTTGGAAAGGACAAGATCCACGATCTGCTCTTCCACGTGCGGCCAGATGGACGCCTGTGGCTGGAGTCCGGAGGCCGGGCCGGAGTCGAACGCGCCGGCCGCACCCTGCAGGTCCGACATGTCCTCCACAGGCACAGTGACCGTGAGGTTCCAGTTCTTTTTGGACGGGGGCGCGACGATTTCCACAGGAGCCTGGCCGGCCAGGAACTGGGCCACCAACTCCCGGGGCTGGACGGTGGCCGAAAGTCCGATCCGTTGGGCAGGCTTCGGCAGCAAAGCGTCCAGGCGTTCCAGTGAAACCGCCAGGTGGGCGCCACGTTTGGTGCCCGCGACCGCGTGCACCTCGTCGATGATGATGGTGTCCACCTCGCTGAGCGTTTCCCGGGCACGGGAGGTCAGCATCAGGAAGAGTGACTCCGGAGTGGTGATGAGGATATCCGGAGGGTTGGTCAGCAGCGTTCGGCGGTCTGCCGCCGTCGTATCTCCCGAGCGGACACCGACCGTCACCAGAGGCGCCGGAAGCCCCAAACGCTTCGCCGTTTGCGTGATGCCGATCAGCGGCGAACGAAGGTTCCGTTCGACGTCGACACCCAACGCTTTGAGGGGCGAGATATACAGGACGCGGGTTTTGGTTTTGGGGCGCTTGGCCCGCCCTTTGCCGTTGGCAGGCACAGACTCAAGGCCAGGGAGAGTGTCAGCGGGGGTGGAGTGCAGCCTGTCCAGGGCCCACAGGAATGCCGCGAGCGTTTTACCGGAGCCTGTTGGCGCGACGACCAAAGCGTGTGAACCCGAGGAGATTGCGTTCCAGGCACCATCCTGGGCGGGTGTGGGCTCGGAAAAAGCGCCGAGGAACCATTCCCTGGTTGCCTGGCTGAAACGGCTGATGGCGCCATTGGGCGCCTGCGGCTCCTGCATTCATCCATCATGCCCCACGGCTCCGACAGAATAAGCCGGAACCGTGGGGGACGGGATCAAACAGCTTGGAAAGCGGTGACGGTCAGCAGCTTGATGCCGGCGTTGCTGCAGGCGTCGTGGGGCTCGTCGACGAACAGTGATGCCGTGTCGTTGGGCGGGTAGATGCGGAAGCCAGCCGCGGGGACCTTGGTGCAATCACCGTAGTTGCCGGCCTGCGTGTAGCGGATTTCAGCCCAGGCGGCCTTGCCCGGAGCCAACTCAATCTTGGTGACAGGGGTTGTGGACTCGCGCGTTGCAGGTTCGCCGATTGGCCCGCCGTTCGCGTCAGCCGTCAGGGAAACTCCCGCGAAACCCTCGATGATGCAGGGTGCCGTTCCGGAGTTTGTCAGGATCAGCTTCTCGTAGACACTTCCGGCAGCGCCGCCGCCGGTGGAATCGGTGGTCGCGGTCAAGGAGTCGGCCTTGCACTGTCCGACTGCTGCCGGAGGGGCAGAGGTGGGTGCCGTGGTCGGTGGCTGCGAAGGTGTGGTCGTGGCCGACGGAGTGGGAGAGGCCGACGTTGAAGATGGCGAAGGAGTGGAAGATGTTGGCGGGGCACTGCTCGAGTCCGCAGGGCTGGGGCTTGGTCCACAAGCCGCCAGGAGCAGCAGCGAGGCGGCCGCCGTCGTCGTCACAAGACCGGTTTTGATGCGCTGAGTCCACATGGGCACCAGCCTTGCCCCGGCGGTGGCCCTAGTCAATTCAGCCACGGGTTACAGCGCGGATTGGCGCCCGGATCGTGATCTTCCGGGCGCCACCTGCGCTGTTACTTCGTCTCTGCCTTCACGGCAGCAGGCTTCGCCGAGCGGCTGCGGAAGAACGCCGCACCACCCAGGCCGAGGCCTGCGATGCCGGCGATCAGGCCGGCCCAGCTTCGGGCCTGCGAGCCGTCGTCGCTTACTGCTGCTGCCTGCTCCGTGGACTCGGTGGACGCCGCGTGGTGGTCACCCGACGCTGCTGCCGGAGTGATGGAGATGGCCGGTGCGGGCGACTTCAAATCGTCCTCGCTCTGGCCGTCCTTGGGGATTTCGATCCAGTCCGTCTTGCCCGTTTCGCAGGTCTGGTACGTGGGGAAGTAGATGGTCTTGCCGGCGGCGTCCGGAAGCTTCACCGAAAGGACAAGGGCATCACGCATGTGCGGATCCAGCGGCGCTTTTGCCGTGTACACGATCTGGCTGGTGCGCTTGGTGATGGACGTGCCGTCCTCCAGCTTCTTGGGCTCGGCGAGGTTCTCGGTCACCTTCTCCACGGTCCAGTTGGGGTTCACCGTAGGGGTTGCATCCGTCAGTTCTTCGGGGAGGTTGATGGCCACTTTGGTGGTGCCGGACGTGCCGCAGCCGTGGGGAACGCTGAACGTCAACAGTGCGTAGGAGTTTGCCGCGGTTTTGTTCGGATCCACCGAGACGTGGGCCGAAGCGCCGGCGATTCCTGCCATCATCAGGGCTGCAGTACCACCGGCGACGGCGGTGGCTGAGAGGGTACGGCGGAGCGAGGACTTCTTCATGGGATTGCCTTTCGGGTGCGCCTTCTGAGGCGGCGCGGGGTACGGGTTTAGAGCCCGTCACCAGGCAAAGGCTTGTGCTTGCTTTGCGGCTTTGGTGCCGGGCGGAACTAGGGAAGTACGACGACGGCGGGCGGGCCGCGGCGGCTGTCTTGCCTAAGGTTCCGCCAGGGGCGGGGGATGAAAGCGTCAGGTGCGCCAACGGCGACAGGTGAGGCGCCGGCGTCGGGCCTGAAGAGCAATGTGGGCAGGGCGACAAGCGGGCGCAGCCACGCGGCGAGCTGCCACAAAGCGTCCTCGCCCTTGGCCAGGACGATAGACGACCCAACCGTGGCCGCGATGTGGGCGATCAGCATCAGCACGCCCAGTGTGGTGCCAACCTCGTGGGTGTGTTCCGTGACTGTGTGCAGGGCCGGGGTCAGTGGCTCGTTGCCGAGGTGGTGCGCCGCTGCGGTTGTGCCGGCGGCTACCGGCCCGAGCGCGGTGAAGGCCTCGTGGAGTGCGAGCTGCCCTGCGCCCAGGAGCGCTGCCATGGTGACGACGTTCAGTTTGAACCGGGTTGCCAACGTGGTGGCCAACGCCGTGAGGGCGAGCAGCGCCAACAGGACCGGGGCCATGGGCAGCAAGCCGCCGCCAACAACGTGCGCACCGGCCGCCAATGCCACGATGACCAACGCGATCGCGCCGGACCGCAACGCATGGAAGGGTGCCCGGAGCTGTGAAGTGCGCACGGGTCCTCCCTTTTCTTATCGCGTTGGCCTGTTGAGGCGTTTTGATTCTATCGGGAGTTCGGCGCCGGTCCGGCCCCGGATGGGTAGGTTACGGCTTCCTGCTGCCTTCCACCATTAGTGCGACACGTGTCGAGTTCAAACAGAGAGATAACGCCACCGGAGCCTCTCGAGAGCCGTTCGACTCAAAATGTCGGTGGTGGGCAATAGCATTAGTCACGCTTAGGACATTTCGGAGCGTTGAAACGAACGGGTACAGGGGGACATGCTATGCCGAAACCACTTTTTATTTTGCTGCTCATCGCGGGGCCGATCCTTCTTGCGATAGCACTCGGGGGCCCAGGACTGCTTCTCGGCCTCGCCGTCATCTTGATAGCGAACCCAATCATCTGGAAGGTGCGTAAGGATCGATATTTTAACTCGGATCAATTCAAAGCCTTGCGTGCCGACGTCGCGGCTCTCGTCACCGAACACAACGAAGTTGTGAACTACGTTGCAGAGATCCGTTCGAAGGGATCATTCGAGCTTGGTGCCTCTTCGACCGGTCAATACGCTCATTTGGCGACGTTCGAAAACACGTCCGCTTGGAATAACCGTCGCGACCGGAATGTCGTCGAGTATGCTCCCCATGTTCACAACGCATCCTTGCAGGTTGTGCGTAATGCGAGCATCGATCCAATTAAGTACTTGATGAAATACTTCAACATCAAGGCCAATCAGGAGACCTTGGCTGACATCCAGCGAGTAGCCGACGACATATCCCGCCTTGAAGAGGCCGTCCAAAATGTCCGCAATAGGGAGGCCGAGATCGTCGGACGCATCCAACCGCCTGCCTTTATCCTGATGAGGTATTCGGCCGAATTCTGGAACTTGGTCGGCGTGCATCTGTCACCGATCACTGTGCCGTACCCGCAATACAAGTTTCAGTACGTTTCAGCGGGTGGTAACACGGGGCAGAAGGTGGATATCGTCCTCAACACGCCGACGTTGGACGCGATATCGCAGACTCTTGTCGAGAAGATACGATGGGCAAAATCCGCTGCTGGGCAGCGCGCATTGATGACAGCTCGTCTTCGCAGCTGGATTAAGGATCGCGACCGACACACCTGCCAGAATCAGCGCTGCGGTGTGTCCGTTGCCATGGAGCCACACCTGTTGCTCGAAATCGACCACATTGTGCCGGTGTCCAAAGGCGGCCTCAGCATTCCAGAAAACCTTCAGACGCTTTGCTGGCGCTGCAACCGTACAAAGGGAGCAAAATTGCTCGCTTGATCTTTTCTGCTCGTAGACTTCTCATCGGCGAAAGTATCTGCAGCTGGGCCTCAGTCGAGCTAAAGGATTTTAACGACGATGCGCTCTCAGAGTGTTCGGGTTGCCGAGCCGCCACTCAAGCCAGATAGCGGCTTTTCTAGTTCGTGGTGTCGCTGATACTAGCGCCACCGTGCGCGCTACCTACCTGCTCCCTCATGCCACTGGCCTGGCCTGCCACTCCCTGAGCAACACCTCTACGCCACGCTATTCCTGGGGGACTCGGGCATCGTCAACGTCCTTCCTGTGTAAGGTTGCGCCGCGAGGTGAAGGTGGGTCCGGGTGGTGGAGGCACGCTGGCCCGATCTGTGGTGGACCTACGACGCCGGAGCTCAAGTTTCAGGCTTTCCTCACCTCGGGCCATGGCCCAGTGGTGGTTCGCCGAGAACGCAGGTTTGAGGAGCCAACTCAGTCTGCGAAGGAGGGGTTTGGCTGTGCTGACCCGCCAGCCGTTCGTAACGACCACCTCGGGACCGTCCGTTTCAAACTTCCAGGCCCCGGTTCCGTTGAGGTCGCCCGTTCCGGTGAAGGTCCAGCCGTGAAGCGAGACTGGTTCTGTAAGCGTTAGCCGCCAACGGAGCGTGTAGGGGAACCAACCTTTGGTATGCAGGTCGACTGCGTTGCCGGTGCCGTCAGGCTTCCCAGGGCTGACCGGCGTGACATCCAGGTACACTGCGGGCCACCACTGCGGCAAGGTGCTGGCATCTCCAAGGACATCCACCACTTCCTCACGCGTCCCCGCGACACGCCACACCGTCTGGAACTCGTAGTCGGTGCTTTTACTTGTCTTACTGGTCGACCCGGCCATTGTTGCCTCCACCGTCCGTGCGGCTCCGAGGGTGTCATTGCGGCATCCGAGAATAATGTACAGCGCTGCGGCGGCTGTCACTACGAGGTGGAAAACCGGAAGTATGTTGCCGATTTCGTTCAGGGGGTTTGGTGGATTGGCAAGGACGGGGTTTCGGAAATTTATTGCGGATTCTTGTATTGCTGAGGCTACAGGCTGGCCCGAAACGCATCGCGCCCGGTGATACTCAAGATTACGGCGGGGTCAAAGTCGGCATCGCGGCCGCATCAGCAGGGAGAGTGCCAAGGGGAGCACGGCACAAAAGGCCGTACGGGTTGTTGGGTGGAGCAGTGTGACCCCGCACCGGCACCAAACCAGATGGGGTTGCAGGTTCCTGCCCCTTCCACCACCGCTCCGATGCAGGTTCCTGAGCACCCTAAGACAAGTAGCTGTTTAGTAACTTCGTTTTGCTATCTATAGGATCACCCCATGATCCTTGCCTTTTTAGATGAATCCGCTCGGGGCGGTGAGCTTTACTACATGGGCGCACTGATGGTGGGCGCTGCTGAAGCAAGAAAGCTTGAGAAGAGCCTAGATGAGATTGTCGCGGATGTTGCCGCTGCTGTCCCTGGTTTTGATCCTGCTACGGAGCTTCATGGCTATGAAGTCTTCCACCAAAAGGAGGGCTGGGACGGCGTCCCGGTGTGGCTCACCGTTAAGGTTTGTAAGCAAGTCGCCAAAGCCATACACGACTCAGGCGCGAAATTCGTATTCCGTGGAATCGATGTCCAGAAGCTCAGCGATAGGTACACAAACCCACATCCAGCCCATGCCCTCGCACTCTCGCACGCACTCGAGTCCGTCCAGCATGTCCTCAACCTTGACCACACTGACGAAAGTGTTCTGGTGCTGGCGGACGAGCATCACACAGCACCAGATAGCAGGACTAGGTTCCGGGGTATGAGAGCCGCTGCTCAGCGAGGATTTACGAGTATCGCCTTGAAGGACCTCATAGACACCATCTATTTCGGCCCGTCGAACCACAGCCGGCTACTCCAGGCGGCCGACATGGCCACGTTTTTGACCAATCGCTCAGTCACCATCACGGAGAAGCATCCGGATGCCAAGAGAGCCATGAAGGACATCAAGGGAAATCTGGACAGAGCAACGAGGTGGAGCTACGTCTGGCCGTGACCTAGCAGAAGTGTTGGCTTAAAACGCGAAACCCCGTGCTCATGCAGCGGGGTTTCGGTTCATGCGGGAGACGTTTCCGCGTCCTGCGTTCATCACAGTAGCAATTATGGACGGTGGGTGCAAGGACCTCTTGAGGGGTTCATGTGGGCGCTTAGTCCTGGACACACCTAACTCTTGATTCGACCGCCGAGGCACATCAGAATCAGAATCTTGGAGGACCGCGGTCCAGCGTTGGAGTGCTGATCTGCTCACTCATGCGCAGGGCCACTTCTTGGCCTAAGACAGTAAGCATCCAACATTTGGTCCTAGTCTTGGCCTATTGCGGGCTGTGTTGGGCGAGGCTACGGCTCTCCATGTGAGGCATCTGGACAGGCGCCGTCGGCGGTTCATCATCAAAGAGAACGCGGGTCCAAATCGGGGGTGATTGAAGTGGGACGCCCAAAAGTAACAAGAAGCGCACTGTCTTGGCTGAACGGCCGGCTCAACAATGTATGGGAAAGGGGCGAGGACCTGTGACCCTTGGCAATGACGGCTATTAAAGGGGACTTGCCCGTGTGCTTGACGACAATATGAGCTGGTTCGCCGGTGCAGTGACCGGGCTGGCATTCCCCGGATTAGACCCCACGACCTTCGGCACTCCGCGGCTAGCTTTGCCGTGTCGGCCGGGGCCAACGTGAAGGCTGTCCAAAAGATGCTCGGGCGCAGTTCGGCCGCGATGACGCTGGAGGTGTACGCGGACCTCTTTGACGGGGATTTGAACGCCGTCTCAGACGCCCTAGGTCACGCCGTCTCCCTGGTCAATATGGCCAAAATGTGGGCAAACCAGTAGTTTGGCCAAAGCAAAAGGCCCCGCCTCCCTCATAAACAAAGGGAAGCAGGGCCTTTCTCATTGGCGGTGACGGTGGGATTTGAACCCACGTTGGCTTTTACACCAAACAACATTTCGAGTGTTGCACCTTCGGCCGCTCGGACACGTCACCAACTGAAATAGGGTACCGGAGTTGGACCCGGTTCCCCAAAACGAGACCCCAAGACCCCAGCAGAGACACCCCCAAGACACCCGCGAAACAGCGCCAACTTCCATCCGAAGCGCCCCGCTACTAGATTCGTAAGTACCATGACTATTCCTCGCGAGCACGTGCACCAAGCCACCGCCTACTGGGTCACCAAGTCCGGCGATGGTGAACTGCGCCCCGAAGCCATTGAGAACCCCACAGAAGAAGAAGCCCTGGTCAGGACCCTGTACTCCGGGGTCAGCCGGGGCACTGAGCGGGTGGTTCACGAGGGCCGTGTTCCCGAGCGCGTAGCCGATCTGATGCAGGCCCCGCACCAGGAAGGCGAGTTCCCCGGCCCTGTCAAGTACGGCTACCTGAGCGTCGGCGTCGTCGAACAGGGACCGGACGAATGGCTCGGCAAGACCATCTTCAGCCTCCACCCGCACCAGGACTTCTACGTCGTCCCCACCAGCCAGCTGACTCCCATTCCCGCGGATGTCCCCGCGCGCCGCGCGGTGCTCACGGGCATCGTCGAAGTCGCCATCAATGCCATCTGGGAAGCCGGGCCGAGGCTGGGCGACCGGGTCGCCGTCGTCGGTGGTGGCCTGGTGGGCGGCGTCCTGGCGACGCTGCTGCGCAAGTATCCACTGGGTCGCCTGCAACTGGTGGACGCGGACCCGGAGAAACGGAGCCTCGCCGACAAGCTGGGTATCGAATTCGCCGAGCCTGACAACGCGGACAACGACAACGACATCGTCTTCCACTGCTCCGCCTCCAACGACGGCCTCAAACTGAGCCTGCAACTGGCCGGCGATGACTCTGACGTGATTGAGCTTTCCTGGTTCGCTGACAAGGAAGTCACCCTGCCGCTCGGCGAGGATTTCCATGCCCGCAGGTTGAACATCCGCTCCAGCCAGGTGGGCGCGGTGGCCCTGCCCCGCAGGCACCGGCGGACCAATGCGCAGCGCTTGCAGGAAGCGGCCGCCCAGCTCAAGGACCCACTGTTCGACACGTTCCTGACCAGTGAATGCCAGTTCCAAAACCTGCCCGCAACACTCGCTAGATTGCTTGAACGGCCCGGCGGTTTCTGCCACGTGGTCGCGTATCCAAACCCGGAGGATTAATACATGTTCAGCCTGACCGTCCGACGCCACTTCATGATCGCCCACAGCCTTCCCCGCGAAGCGTTCGGCCCGGCCCAAGGCCTCCACGGGGCCACCTTCGTTGCCGAAGTCAGCTTCCGGCGTCGTGAACTCAACGACGACGCAATCGTCTTGGACATCGGCGCCGCGGGCGGCATCCTGGAGGAAATCCTCGAAGACCTGAACTACAAGAACCTGGACGAGCACCCCGCTTTCAAGGGCAAGCTCTCCACCACCGAGGCCCTCGCCAAGCACATCGCGGACGCCATGGCCACCCGGATCCAGGGCACCGAGGACGGACCGGCGCTGGCTGGCATCGATGTCGTCCTCCGCGAGAACCCCGACGCCTGGGCGGGCTACTCGCTGGAGCTCGCGGCCAAGTAAGTGCGCATCCGCTTCCTCGTCCCCGGCAACGTCCGGCACGGCTCCGGCGGCAACAAATACAACGCCAAACTTGCCGAACACCTGACTGCCCTCGGCGCGACGGTCGAGACAGTAACGGTCGACGGCGACTGGCCAGTCGGCGGCCCCGCGGACCGGCAGCGGTTCGCGCAAGCGCTCGACGGCGGCACCACCGTGATTGCCGACGGCTTGGTTGCCAGTGGGGCTCCGGAAGAGATCGCCGGCGCGGTGCAGGCCGGGACCAAGGTGTGGATCCTTTCGCACATGGCGTTGGCGGACCATCCCGGGCTTGAGGCGAAGGCGTTGGCAGCGGCGACGGGGATCAGTTGCCCGAGTGCCCACTCAGCAGCGGGACTGCAGGCAAGGCATGGCTCGCTGGACATCGTGGTGGCCACGCCGGGGGCCGAACCGGCCGACATCGGCGAGGGCTCCAAGCCCAAGCACATCGTGTCCGTCGCGGCCCTCCTGCCGAACAAGAGTCAAACACTCTTGATCGAAGCCCTAAGCCAGATCACAGATCTCCCCTGGACGGCAGCCCTCATCGGCTCGGAAGAAGCCGACCCGGCGTACGCGGCCGAGGTGAGGGCCGCCGTCGTGCGTTACGGTCTGCAGGACCGCATCCGTGTCACCGGCGAACTCACTGGGCAGGCGTTGCAGGACCAGTGGCGTCGGGCGGACCTGAGTGTACTGATCTCGCAGTCGGAGTCGTTTGGGATGGTGGTGACGGAGTCACTGGCTCACGGGCTCCCGGTGATTGTGAGGCAGGGGACCGGTGCCGTGGAGGCGCTGGGCGACAGCGGCGCGGGAACGGTGTGGGACCCGGGAGAGTCGTTGGCGGGAACACTCCGGGCCTGGCTCACGGACGAGGCCCTCCAAGAGACCTGGCGCAGCAACGCCCTTCAAGCCCGGCGCGGTTTGCAGAGCTGGGCATCCACCGCCCGGACCGTCCTGGACGCCTTGGAAGCTCCACCGAGATGACACTTAATGACAATCCCGGGCCGCCGGATTGTCATTAACTGCCAACTCGCGGGGCGGCTGCGGAGCCGGGCACGCGGTGCGCGGCGAAGAAGTCCCTAAGGAGCGCTGAACACTCGTCTTCCCGGACCCCTGGGTAGACCTCCACCCAGTGGTTGAGGCGGCGCTCGCGCAGGATGTCGAAGACAGAGCCCGCCGCGCCGGCTTTCTCATCCCACGCGCCAAAAACCACCCGGTGAATACGGGCCAACACAATCGCACCGGCACACATGGCGCACGGCTCGAGGGTCACCACCAAGGTGCAGTCCTCCAGCCGCCACCCAGCACCGGAGGCACCGGAATCCACGGCGCGTTGCCGCAGCGCAGCGGCCGCCTGCCGGATCGCGACGACTTCGGCATGGGCGGTCGGGTCCCCGTGCGCCTCACGTTCGTTGCGGCCGGAACCCAGCACCCCGCCGTCGGGCCCTAACACGACGGCGCCGATCGGCACGTCGTCCGTCTCCAACGCCAACCGGGCCTCGTCCAGGGCAAGGCCCATCCAGGCCAAGTGATCTGCGTGATACGGCTCGGTGGCGCTCATGTCTCAATGATAGTTTTGGGGGATGCGCACATTCGTCGTGGACCACCCGCTGGTCGCTCACAAGCTCACCGTATTGCGGGACAAGAACACTCCTTCACCGGTCTTCCGGCAACTCACCGAAGAACTCGTCACCCTCCTGGCGTATGAAGCCACCCGCGAGGTCAAGACGCAGCCGGTCGAGATCGAGACCCCGGTCACCAAGACCATCGGCACCGCCTTCACCAAGCCCACGCCGCTGGTGGTACCCATCCTGCGCGCAGGGCTGGGCATGCTGGAGGGGATGACCAAGCTCGTCCCCACCGCGGAGGTCGGCTTCCTGGGAATGGCCCGCGACGAAGAAACCCTGGATATCATTACCTACGCCGAGCGCCTCCCCGAGGACCTCACCGGCCGGCAGATCTTCGTCCTGGATCCCATGCTCGCAACCGGCGGCACCCTGCGCGAGGCCATCAAGTTCCTTTTCAAGCGCGGCGCCTCGGACGTTACGTGCATCTGCCTGCTGGCAGCACCCGAAGGCCTGGCCAAGCTGGAAGAAGAGCTCTCCGACGCCAACGTCAACATCGTGCTGGCCTCGATTGATGAGAAGCTCAACGAAAAGTCGTACATCGTGCCGGGCCTGGGCGACGCCGGCGACCGCCTGTACGGCGTGGCCGGCTAGAGGGAGACCCCTACCGGTTTCCTGCCGGCCCCGTTAGCCTGTGGCGCATGGACTGGAAACTTGAACTGGTATTTGTCCCCGTGTCCGACGTCGACCGGGCGAAGGATTTCTACGTCAACAAGGTTGGTTTCAACGCCGATTACGATGAGCGTCCTACGGACGGCATCCGCTTCGTGCAGCTGACTCCGCCGGGTTCCGCCTGCTCCATCGCTATCGGGGAAGGCCTGAACGACGCGCCTCCAGGTTCGGCACCGTCGCTTCAGATCGTGGTGGCTGACATCAACAAAGCGCACGAGCAACTCAAAGCCAACGGCGTGGACGTCAGCGACATCGACATCCAGGACTGGGGCCACTTCGTGTACTTCGCGGATCCGGATGGCAACAAGTGGGCGGTCCAGTACCTCCCTCAGCGGCCCAATGGGTGAGTAACTCCCGCCAGGTACGGCAGGATGGAACCATGACCCACCCCGCCGCGAATTCCGCCATCGAACCACCCGCGCTGACCGTCCGTGCCGTCCTCTTCGACATGGACGGGACGTTGGTGGACTCGACGGCCATCGTGGAGCAGGTGTGGTTGGAGTTCGCCGAACGCTACGGCCTGGACTACGACGAGATTCTTCGCACCTCCCACGGCGTCCAGGCAGGGGACACTATCCGCCGTTACGCGCCCGCAGACGCTGATCTGGAGGCGCTGACCGCAGAACTTGGCGAGATGGAGCGTTCCAGGACCGACGGCGTGATCGCGCTTCCCGGTGCTGAGGCCCTGCTTGCGGGACTGCCGGATGAGGCGATCGCGTTGGTCACCTCGGCGGATCGCATCCTGGCGGAAATCCGGATGAAGGCTGCCGGGCTCAGCATGCCGTCCACCACCGTCACTGCCGAATCCGTCACCCAGGGCAAGCCGCATCCGGAGGGATACCTCAAAGCCGCCGCGCTGCTGGGAGCCGAACCGGCCGATGTCGTGGTTTTTGAAGACGCGCCCGCAGGTATTGCCGCTGCGCGCGCGGCAGGCATGCGCACCGTTGTCGTCGGTGACTCCGGCGGCGAACTGGAAGAGGGCATGTGGCGGATCCCGGACTACACGGCGGTGACGGTCACCGCTGTGAAGGATGACGACGGCGGCCACCTCCTGACGCTGACCCTCTAGCAAGGTTCGGTCCGGTCTGTTCCCGCCGGAAAACCGGGAGTACGCTGTGCGCATGTCTGCGATGCCGGAGGCTTACGGGGCTGCATTGGAACGGGCAATGGTCCACGCCGGTGCTTGGCTCACGTCAGTGCCCACTCGTCCTGTCCGTCCTTCCTCCGACGCCGATCAGGTGGCCGGCAGTATCCTGCAGCGCCTCCCTGATGAGGCCACCGATGCCGCCGAGGTGGTCGATGAGCTCGCAGCTTTGGCTGAGCCGGGCCTCATGGCGATCCAGTCCGGCCGTTTCTTCGGGTGGGTCATGGGCGGCACCTTGCCCGCGGCCATGGCCGCCGACTGGCTGGTCTCGGCGTGGGACCAGAACACTGGACTTCGTTTCGCTACGCCTGCGGCAGCTGCCATCGAGGAATCAGCGGCTGCCTGGCTCCTGGACCTTCTTCACCTTCCCGCAACAGCCGACGTCGGATTCACTACTGGCGCTACCACCGCCAACTTCGTGGGGTTGGCAGCGGGACGGCAGTACCTGATGGACGAAGCCGGCTGGGACCTTGAGTCGTTGGGCTTGAACGGCGGGCCGAGGATCACCACCTTCGCTGGCAGAGAACGCCATGCCGCAGTGGACCTTGCGCTGCGGTACCTGGGTTTGGGTGCCTGCGTTCCTGTTGATGCTGACCACGAGGGCCGTATCCTCCCCGACGCCCTGGCAGCAGCCATGGATGAGCAGCCGGGCCCGTCCTTGGTGTGTTTGCAGGCAGGGAACCTGCACTCCGGCGCTTTCGATCCCATGGAAGAAGCAATCGCGGTTGCCCACGACCGTGGAGCGTGGGTCCATGTCGATGGTGCTTTCGGTCTGTGGGCTGCCGTGAGCCCGACTTTAAGGCAGCGGTTGGCCGGTGTAGAGGAGGCCGACTCCTGGGCGACGGATGCCCACAAGACCCTCAACGTCCCCTATGACTGCGGACTGGCGATCGTCTCGCGGCCGGAGTCCCTGCGCCGCGCTTTCAGCGTCCACACCAGCTATTTGATTGCCAGCGAAACGGGACTGGGTGACCCTTTGGAGAAGGTTCCCGAGATGTCCCGCCGGGCACGCGGCATCCCGGTGTGGGCTGCTTTGCGGCAACTGGGCCGGTCCGGGGTGATCGCCATGGTGGAGCGGCTGGCCGCAAACGCGCGGGCGTTGGCGGAAGGCCTGGCCGCGATTCCCGGCGTCGAAGTCCTCAATGACGTGGTGTTCACCCAAGTCTCCGTGAGTTTCGGCAGCGACGACCGCACCCACAGGATCACCCAACGTCTCATGGCCGAAGGCGCGGTGTGGATGTCCGGCTCGTCTTGGCGGGGCCGGGAGATCCTCAGAATCTCGGTGAGCAACTGGAGCACGGACGCCGGAGACGTTGCGGCGTCCATCGCAGCGGTCCGTGGTGCCGTGGAGGCAGAGCCGGAGCAGTAGCGGCCGGCTCCTTACTGCGCCCGGGCATTTGCCAGATAGCCCATCAGACCTGCCAGATCCTCGGGGCTCCACGGTAGCTCGGCGCTGATGGCTTGGCTGTTTTCCTGCCAGGCGGCCCGGGCTGCGGTTTTGGTGTCGTCGGACGAATGGAACATGGCGCCGATTCCATCCCATGAGCGCACCCACTCCTGCACTGCAGGGTCGGTGACAGGCGTGCCACTGCGGGCGAAGGCCAGGCCCTCTTCGACCAATGCCGCCCACTTTTGCTTGGCATCCTCAATTTTTGCGGCTCCGAGCTCTTGGCGCTTGTCAGCAAGCTGTTGCCGCTGCTCCGCGGTGAAATGCTGTTCGTACACGGTGATCATCTCCAATGTCGTCATGAACTGTTCCGGGGTGGGCATGGCGGGTCCGTCCATCCGGGCCAATAAGTCGCCCAACCGGTCCTCAAGCAGGCGAACCTGTCGGGCATGTTCGCGGACCTGGGCCAACTGCTGCTCCAAGAGGCCATGAAGCGAAGCTTCGGGGCTGTCCAGCACGTCAGCAATGGAGGCCAGAGGAAGGCCCAGCATCTGTAACGCCTTGATTCGGTAGAGCCGCCGAACATCGTCCTCGCCATAACGCCGATGTCCGGCTGCTGTCCGTTCACTCGCGGACAGCAGCCCGATCTGGTCGTAATGGTGCAGGGTTCGAACACTGACACCACACGCTGCTGCCAGTTCCCCGATGCTCCACGGACCGTTCCCTGGTGTTCCCGTCATGGGAACCACGCTAATTCCTGACGTTACGTCAGGTGCAAGCCCCTAGCCCCGAAGCTCGTACACCGTGGTTCCACCAATGGTCTGCGCCTGATAGTTCGCGGCCACCCAAGCCGCGATCTCACTGGAAGCGTCCGAACCGCCGTTGCCCTGCATGAGGCGGCCTCCGATGAAGTAGTGGATCTTCCCGTCGGCCACGAGTTGCTGGAACTGCGCCAACGTCGGTGACGGGTCCGTTCCGTTGAACCCGCCGACAGCCATGACCGGAAGCCCGGTGGCCAGTTGGTAGCCGGCCGCGTTGTTGGAACCCACGACGGCGGCCGCCCAGGTGTAGTTTCCGGCGTCGGCTTTGAGAGCGGTCACCAGTTCGGACGACGGGGTGGTGGCACCAAGCAGGCCGCCCATGGCGCCGCCTTGCCCGCCACCGTTCAAACCGCCACCACCAAAACCTTGCCCGCCCAGCGCCTGACCCGTGCCCTGTTGCGCGCCGGGCCTCCGAACTCCCTGCGCTGAAGCGTTGCGGCCGAAACCGGGACCGAATCCGGCCGTGGCCGGACCTGCGCTCACGATCGCACCTGTATGCGGCACTGCGGCGGTCGCCACTGAGTAGGCCAGCGGCGCGGCGAGGCCAACGGCGACGGCGAGTCCCGCCGTCGTACGCGTCAACCAGACCCAGCGCCAGCGGCCGGTCAGGACAACGACGGCGGCCAGAAGCACGGTGCCAAGAATCACCACCCACCGCAGCCACGGCAGGAACGTCGGGGCTTGGCCCAGGAGGGCGAAGGCCGTGAACCCCGCAGCCAGCAGTGACGCCCCAAGGAGCAAGGCGACAGGGAGTTGCTGGCGCCGCTGCCACAACAGCACACCGCCCAAGCCCACCAGCCCGGCAATTCCCGGAGCGAGTGCCACTGAGTAGTAGGGATGGATGATGCCCTGCATGTAACTGAACACCAGGCCGGTCACCAGCAGCCACGAACCCCACACAATGACCGAGGCCCTGACCACGTCGGTTCGCGGCGCGCGGCGGCCCAACCACAAGAGGGCACCGCCAAGAATGAGCGCGGTCGGAATGAGCCACGCGATCTGGCCACCAAACTCCGTGCCGAACATGCGCAGCAAGCCCGGGGTGCCCCACCCGTTGCCGCCACCGCCCACACTGCCGGTCTCGTCGCCGTTGAGTCGGCCCAAGCCGTTGTAGCCAAACGTCAGTTCGAGGATTGAGTTGTTCTGCGACCCGCCGATATATGGCCGCAGGTTCGCGGGGACAAGTTCGACGGCGGCAATCCACCAACCAGCCGACACCACCATCGCGCCTCCTGCCGCGAGGAGGTGGAGTACCCGCTTGCCCGGCTTGGGGTGGGCCGAAACAAGGTAGGCGAGCGCGAAGCCCGGAACCACCAGGAGGACCTGCAGCTGCTTGGCCAGGAAGCCAAAACCAAGGAATACCCCGGCAAGGATGAGCCATCGCAGTTTCCGGTCCTGGATGGAGCGGACCACGGCGTAACCCGCTGCGGTCATCAGCAGGACAAGCAAAGCGTCCGGGTTGTTGAAGCGGAACATGAGCGTGGCAACGGGGGTGAGAGCCAGGACCGCGGCGGCCAGGAGGCCGGCGCGGTGTGCCAAGCGAAGGTTGTCCGTGGCGGGGAGCGCTGCCCGGCGGATGGCCAGGTACATGATCCAGGCGGTGGCCACCCCCATCAAGGCCTGCGGAACCAGGATGCTCCAGGAGTTCAAGCCGAACAATCGGACGGACAGCCCAGTGATCCAGAGTGCCGCCGGAGGCTTGTCCACGGTGATGGAGTTGGCTGCGTCGGAGGAACCGAAGAACCACGCTGTCCAGTCCTGCGAGCCGGCCTGGGCTGCAGCGGAGTAGAACGCGTTGGCCCAGCCGGAGGCTCCGAGGCCCCAGATGTACAGGACCGCAGTTCCCACAAGGACTGCCGTGAGTTCCAAGCGGTGCCGGACGGGGCCGGGGTTGCTGCGTCGTACGGCCCCGCTTCGTGATGCCAGACGGCTTGGTGCCGCGCTCGCCTGGCCTGCTGGTTCGGTCAGCGGTTTGAAGTACGTGGTCATGTCAGCCCACCAGCTTGTAGACGGTGGTACTGCCGACGGTTTGAGCCTGGTAGTTGGCCGCTACCCAGGCAGCGACCTCGGAGTTGCCGCCACGGCCGCCCATACCGCCACCCATTCCGCCGCCGGAGATGAAATAGCTGATCTGGCCTTTGTCCACCATGTCCTGGAACTGGGCCAGAGTGGGGTAGGGGTCGCCGCCGTTCCAGCCGCCGAGGGCGATCACGCTGGTGTTCGTGGCGAGTTCCAGGTCAGCTGCCTGGGTGGCTCCGGAGACAATGGCCGACCATTTGGTGGTGGTGGATTTGAGCAATGCCGTCAGCTCGGCGTTCGCGGTGCTCCCGCCGCCGGGGCCGCCGAATCCTCCGGCGCCACCGATTCCTCCGGCGCCCGGGAAGTCGTTGGCTGTTGGGTCGGGCGTCCCGCCGAGGCCGTTCTCCGCATCGCCAAAGTCGCGGTTCCTGCCGTCCAGTCCTGCCCGGGCGCCAAAGCCGCCGCTGGCCGCGCCGGAAGGTCCCGACGTCGGGATGGAGCCTGAGTGCGGAGTCGCCGCAGTGGCCACTGTCCACGCCCCGGTTCCCAGCCCTCCGGCGAGCAACGACACCACGACGACGGCGGCAGCAGGCAGCCGCCTCAGGGCACCTTTAAGCCTGGAGACACCCAGCTGATCCACACGAAGCAGGAGAGCCGCTGCTGCGAGGACACCAAGGACCACCACGACGATCCGCAGCCACGGCAGCCATGAGGCGTCCCGGCCCAGGAGCACTGCGGACCACAGCGCACTGCCCAGCACCACCACTGCCAGCACGATCCGCGCCATCCACGAGGCCCTGCCGCGCCAGAGTTCGACGCACCCGATCCCGATCAGGGCGGCAATCGCCGGGGCCAGTGCTACCGCGTAGTAAGGGTGGACGATGCCGCTCATGAAGCTGAAGATGCCCGCGGTGACGATCAGCCAGCCACCCCACATCAGCAGGGCAGCGCGGCTTCGCGAAGTGCGGGCTTCGCGACGGGTGAACCACAGCCCGGCCACCAGCAGGATCAACGCTGCGGGCAGGAGCCAGGAGACTTCACCGCCGAAACTGGTTCCGAACATCCGGCCCAGGCCGGCAGCCCCACCGAAGCCGCCGCCGCCGAAACCGCCACCCGGCCCACCGGCGAGGCCGCCAGTGGAACCGCCGGGCATGCCACCACCGGCACCGCCTTCACCCGAGCCGGTGATCCGCCCCAGCCCGTTGTAGCCGAAGGTGAGTTCCAGGAAGCTGTTGCCCGTCGAGCCGGCCATGTAGGGCCTGGCCGAGGCCGGAGTGAGCTGGAAGATCGCAATGTAGCTACCCGCTACGGCCACGATGCCCGCGCCCGCTGCAAGAAGGTGCACTAGCCGGCGGCGCAGAGTTGTGGGAGCGGCCCAAAGGTAAGCAAGTGCCAGGCCCGGAACAATCAGGAAACCCTGGAGCATCTTGGTAAGGAACGCCAGGCCAACCACTGCCCCTGCCGCGGCCAGCCATTTCCAGCCGGCCTTTTCAATGGCGCGGGTCGTCAGGTACGCGGCCAGGACCAGGCACAGCGTGAGCATGGCGTCGGGGTTGTTGAAACGGAACATCAAGGCAGCAACAGGTGTCAGTGCCAACGCGCCGCCGGCGAGGAGCCCTGCCGCGGGGCCGGATACGCGCTTGACCGTCAGGTACAGAAGCCCGACGGCGGCGACCCCCATGAGTGCCTCAGGAACCAGCATGCTGGTAGGGGAGAAGCCGAAGATCCTGCCCACCAAGGCCGGAATCCAGAGGGACGCCGGCGGCTTATCCACCGTGATGGCGTTGCCGGCATCGAGCGAGCCGAAGAAGAGCGCGGTCCAGTCCTTGGTGCCGGCCTGGATAGCTGCTGCGTAGAAGGAGTTGCCGTATCCCGTTGCGGCAAGATTCCAGAGATAGAGGAACGCGGTCCCCACAAGCAGCCCGGCGGCGGACGGACGAACCCAACGGGGTTGCTGCCCGAAAGCGAGGCGCTGCAAGCGGGTCGGTGTTTCCGGGGACTTCACAGGTTCGTCAACGGCATGGCTTGGCTGGAGGGCTGTAATCATTTCGCTGCCACCTCTGTGGTCGTGTCGGAACCCTCGGGGCGAGGGGCTGGTGTCGCGGGGCGGCGGAACACCCACAGGCGGAACAGCAGGAACCGTGCGACGGTTGCGGCGAGGTTCGCGCCAACTACGGTTGCCACCTCAAGCCAGCGGTCCGGCGTCGTGGTTCCATGCACCAGGGCCAGCGCGCCCGAGGTGAGGGCCAGGCCGATGCTGAAGACGATCAGGCCTTCAAAGTGGTGGCGGGCATGGTTGCCGCCTTGGATGCCGAACGTGAAGCGGCGGTTGGCGGCCGTGTTGGCGACGGCCGTCACGATGAGAGCCAGGAAGTTGGCCAGCTGCGGGTCCATGAATCCACGGCACAGCAGGAAGATCAGCAGGTAAGCCACCGTGGACGCAGCGCCAATGAATCCAAACCGCACCAATTGCCCGAACAGGCTGGCGCGCGGGGTCGATTCGGAGGTCCGCGACGACGCCGGCAACGGACCGCGGGCCAGTGCCGCGCGCAGCTCCGGGATGGGGATCCGGCCGGTGACGAGGTCGCGCGTCAGTCGCGCCATTCCGCGGAGGTCGGCCACGGCGGTTCGTACGACGTCGACACTTGAGTTGGGATCGTCCGTCCAGTCGACGGGGACTTCATGGACACGGAGGCCGCAGCGCTCGGCAAGGACCAGGAGTTCGGTGTCGAAGAACCAGGCGTTGTCCAGGGTGTGCGGGAGGATCCTGTGGGCGACGTCTGCCCGGATGGCCTTGAAGCCGCACTGGGCATCGGAGAACCGGGCCCCCATGAGCGTATGCAGGAGGACGTTGTAGCTGCGGGAGACGAACTCGCGTTTTGGCCCGCGGACCACGCGGGAGTTGCGGGACAGACGTGTACCGATGGCAAGGTCTGAGTGGCCTGAGATCAGTGGAGCCAGCAGGGGCGCCAGGGCGGCCAGATCAGTGGAAAGGTCCACATCCATGTAGGCGAGCACCGGGGACTGTGAGGCGAGCCAGACCTGGCGCAGGGCGTTGCCGCGGCCTTTTTCCTCGAAGCGCATGACGCCGATTTCAGGGAGCTCGCGGGCCAGACGCTCGGCGATCTTCAGGGTGTTGTCCGTGCTCGCATTGTCCGCCACCGTGATGCGGAACGTATGCGGGAACGTCTCCACCAGGTGGCCGTGCAGGCGGCGCAGGCATTCCTCGAGGTCGGTCTCTTCGTTGTGGACGGGAATGGTGACGTCCAGGACAGGGACCGTGGTCCGCGTGTCCACGGGAGAGCGCCGCGGCTGCCGGTGGGGCAAGGCAGGAGCGGCGAAGCGCCCCGCATGGGCGGGGTTCGGCAGCGCACTGGTGGCGGGATCTATGAGCGTCATGCATTCACAGTGGGGCCGCCGATTGTGAGGGCTTTAGGCGGAAGCTGTGATGCGACTGTGTAAGTGCGCAGGGCCCTTTACACGCGAAAAGCCGCCCCCGGACGGGAGCGGCTTTTCAGGAAACTCTTGGCTTAGTACCAGTTGTTGGCCAGGTGGAAGGCCAGGGCAGCTGACGGGGAGCCGTAGCGTTCCTTGATGTAGTTCAGGCCCCACTTGATCTGGGTCTGGTAGTTGGTCTGCCAATCCGCACCGGCAGAAGCCATCTTGCCGGCCGGAAGCGACTGGACAATACCGTAGGCACCGCTGGAAGCGTTGGTGGCAGTGGTCCGCCAACCTGATTCCTTCTCCCACAGCGTGTTCAGTGCCGTCATCTCAGAGGCGCTCCAGCCGTAGCTGCCCAGAATGCTGGCAGCATAGGCCTTGGCAGCAGCGGGGTCGTCAACAGCCTTGGGGGCTGCAGCGGCGGCTGCGGCTTCTGCGGCGGCGGCAGCAGCGGCGTCGGCTGCCTGCTTGGCGGCTGCGTCAGCGGCAGCCTTCTCTGCTGCGGCCTGGTCGGCAGCGGCCTTCTCAGCTGCTGCCTGTGCAGCGGCGGCCTGGTCGGCAGCTGCCTTGTCAGCTGCTGCTTTGTCGGCTGCAGCCTTGTCAGCTGCTGCTTTGTCAGCGGCGGCCTTGGCGGCAGCAGCCTTTTCGTCAGCGGCCTTCTTGGCTGCGGCGGCTTCTTCAGCGGCCTTGGCGTTGCTGGCCTCGGCGGCGGTCCGGGTCTCGGCAACGCGGCTTGCCTCGGGAAGGCTAAGCGCGGCGTTGGCGGCTGTTCCCAGGGATGCAACACCCAGTGCGGCGGCAATAACGCCGGCCACTACGGGCATGCGGTTGCCGGACTTGCCCTCACGGGCGGCCTTTTTGAGGACGGTCTGCGACTTCTTCAACGGGGAGTCGTTCTGGTCGCGGTGACGCGCGGAAGGGCGCGTCTGATCGTTAAGTTCAGACATGTGTGATTACCTCTCAGCGCCTGCGGAGTTAGCTGTCGGGTTCGGATGAGGTCATCCGGCCGCGCGTCACGCTGCGGCTTCACCCCAAGGGCCGGCAAATGCCTGGGCCCGGAGACTCTGGGTCCCCCGTCTCTGCCTCGGAGTAAGAACGGACTCCGGGAAGTGGCAGAGCTCGGCGCATCCCGGATGCGGGCCCTTTTGAGCGACCCACCCTTTCGACGGTACAGGAGGATTCCGCAGAAGTCACATTTAGGTAACAGAGATCACGACGCCGGTGAGTCGCCTTGCCGGTTTCGTTATGTGCGGTTGCTGATGGCGACCGGCAGCCGGACGGCGAACTCCGTCCGCCCGGGTTTGGACGTCACCTCCACGCTTCCGCCGTGGGCTTCGACGATGGACTCGACGATTGACAGGCCCAGGCCGGAGGTCCCTTCCGACCCCGATCTTGCGGCGTCGGCGCGGGCGAACCGGGAGAAAATCCTGCCCTGGAAATCTCCGGGAATGCCCGGCCCGTTGTCCGTTACGGTAACCACTGCGCTGCCGTCTGCCGAGAGCATCACGCCGGTGACCACCGTTGTTCCGGGATCGGTGTGTTTGCGGGCGTTGGAGAGCAGATTGGCCAATACCTGATGCAGCTGCGTGGCATCGCCACGCACCGTGATCGGTTCGTCCGGCAAGGTCAGCTGCCAGATGTGGTCCGGGGCCATGACTTTCTCGTCGCTTACGGTCTCGATCACCAACTGCGTCAGGTCCACGTCCGTGACCTTCACCGGTTGGCCTTCGTCCAACCTTGCCAGCAACAGCAGGTCCTCCACCAGCGTCGTCATGCGTTCGGACTGGCTCTGGACCCGGGCCAAGGACTTCCTGCCGTCGTCGGTGAAGTTCTCGGTCATCCGCAGCAGCTCGGTGTAGCCACGGATGGCCGTCAGCGGCGTCCGCAGTTCGTGCGAGGCATCGGCCACGAATTGCCGCACTTTTGTCTCGCTTTCCTGGCGGGCCTCCAGCGCCCTCGCGACGTTGTTCAGCATCTGGTTCAGGGCGTGGCCTACGCTGCCAACTTCAGTCCCGGGATGGGAGGCCGACGGCGGTACACGCACCGCAAGTGCCACCTCGCCGGCGTCGAGAGGCAGTCGCGAAACCTTGGTGGCGACCTCGGAGAGCTGCTCCAGGGGCCGCATGGTGCGACGGATGATCACAGTTCCCACCAGGCCGATCACCACCAGGCCGCCAAGTGACACCAGCACCATGGTCCAGACCAGCGAAGCCTCCGCAGTCTGCTTGTCCGCCAGTGGCAGGCCCGTGACGATCACGTCGCCGTAATTGGTTTTGACGGCCATGAGCCGGTAGTCGCCGTTGGACAGTGAGCGGTCCACGGGACGGTCCCCCGTCGGCAGCGCCAGGAGGACCTGCTCGTCGGCGGAAGACAAGGAAACGCGGTTGCCCCCGGCGTCGATCAGCCCGGAGCTGCGCACCGTTGATCCATCGATGCGGGCGCTCAACGTACCGGCCGCCTGCCCGCGGGCCTCCAGCGGGTCCGGGCGTCCTGTCGGCGAGTTCGGAAAGCTCGACGGCGGCCTGCCGAAGTCGTCAGCGCGGCGCGACGCCTGCTCCAGCTGCCTGTCGAGCTGCTTGTTGAAAACCATGTCCATCGAGGCGTAGCTGACCAGCCCGACTGCGCCGCAAATGGCCACCAGCAAAGCCATGGCCACCAGGACCAAACGCGTACGTAGATGCCATGTGGAAGGATTGAGCCAACTGTGCTGCGGGCTCCTGGCAATCCCCGAGAGTGTGCTCAAGGCCTAGTCCGCAGGTTTGATGACGTAGCCGGCTCCGCGAACGGTGTGGATCATCGGCGGGTGGTTCGCTTCGATCTTCTTGCGGAGATAGGAAATGTAGAGTTCGACGATGTTGGCCTGGCCGCCGAAGTCGTAGTCCCACACCCGGTCCAGGATTTGGGCTTTGCTGACAACCCGTTTCGGGTTCTCCATGAGATAGCGCAGGAGCTCGAATTGGGTTGCCGTCAGCGCAATGTCCTCCCCGGCACGGGTCACTTCCCGGGTGTCCACGTTCAGGGTCAAATCACCCACGACGAGCTCGGCGGTGTCCATCGCGGCGACACCCGAGCGCTGGACCAGCCTGTGCAGGCGGAGCAGCACTTCCTCCATGCTGAAGGGCTTGGTGACGTAGTCGTCGCCTCCGGCCGCCAGACCCACAATGCGGTCTTGCACCGCGTCCTTGGCTGTCAGGAACAGGGCAGGCACTTCCGGGGCGAAGGCTCGTATCCGGTTGAGGACTTCCACGCCGTCAAAACCGGGGAGCATCACATCAAGCACCAGGACGTCAGGGCGGAATTCCTTGGCGACCTTGACGGCTTCGGGCCCGTCAGCGGCCACGCTTACTGACCAGCCGGCCATGCGGAGGCCCATGCTCATGAGTTCGGCAAGGCTCGGCTCGTCATCGACCACCAAGGCGCGGATTGGCGAGCCGTCGGGGTGCGTGAGCTGGGGAAGGTTGTTTGTCATGGAGTGCGGGGATGCCATGTGACAACTCTCCATTCTGCTGGTTTGCCGGCGCTGAGCCGCTCCTGTGAGGACCCTGTGAAGTCAACACTAGCGAGGTGGGAGTCCGCACACACAGGAATTCTCAGGTCACAGGAGCAACTGCTCCCCAACACAGCTTCCGCACAGCCACGGCACCGACGCTGGGCGTATTCGGACATCCACAGACAAGAGAGACCACCATGAGCGAGCAGAAATACCCCGAAAACCAGCAGTTTTCCCGCACCCCGGGGCCGCAGCCGCAGCAGGGACCGACTCCCGCCAACCGGCCGGCCGAAGCCGCATGGCCGCAGCCTGCCCAAACTGCCGCGCCCAACCCCGGATCATCTTGGGGCTGGGGAGAGCCTCAACCCGGCCAGAACCAAAGCAGCCAGCCCGGCAACAACGGGCCGTCGGCAGGGTGGGGCGCGCCGTCGTCGGAAACGTCGGGGTCCGGATGGGGGTCGGCGCCTGCAGGCAAGGACAAGACAGGCGCGCAGAACCGGTGGAGCGTCAAGAGGACGCTGATAGTGGCCGGTGTTGCCGTGGTGGTAGCGGCAGGCACCGCCGCCGGCTTCTACTCACTGGGCAATGCAGGCTCTGCCGATGCTGCCAACGTTCCCTTGGGTCAGGCCGGTGGATTGGGTGGACAGCAGGGCCAGGCAGTGCCCGGACAGGGACTGGGGCCGGGCGGAACAGGGCAAGATGGAACCGGCCAGGGAATGCCCGGTCAGATGCCCGGTCAGATGGGCGGAATGGCACCGGATGGGTTCGGAGGGGGCTTGAACGCCGCCATCCACTCGGAATACGTCATTCTCCGCGACAACGAATACGTGTCCATGGCCGATCAATTGGGAGTTGTCAGCGAGGTTTCTTCGAACTCGTTGACCGTCAAGAGCACCGATGGATTCACGCGGACATACGTCCTCGGCTCGGACACAGTGGTTGCGCAAGGTACGAGGCAGCGTGGCAGCACCTCCAGCAGCCTCACCGTAGCCGACATCACGTCAGGTGCCACGGTCCGGGTCACGGCCTCCAAGAGCGGGGACAGTTACGATGCGACCTCCGTGCGGCTGACCACCGCAACGTCGTCCACGGGGCAGGGCTCCACGTCCGGCTCAGGGACGACGTCCTGAGGAAACGGGCGCTTGCCGCGCCCGTTTTCATCGCTTTTAACAGATCGCGGCCAAAAAAATCGAGATCGGCCCCGGCGCCGATTGGACAACAAATGTTTCAGATCGTGAGATTCCGCAGGGAAAGCGTTGCCGTTCCTTAAGGTGCGAATGATGCCTCATCAGCCGAAGAAAATTCACTGGAAGGCGAATATTTCTTCCACACGCCGAATCTCATGGCGTTCATTTCAGGAGTCCGCGGAATTGTGATTTGCCGCACAATAGACCTCTACGTCTCAAAATGTGGACGGTTCTGAGCTTTGTTACTTGCGTGTTGCCTTTGTTACGTTGCACACTTCCAATGTGAACAAGAACTCAACAGCACCTGCAGCCGCAGCAACCTGGTCCAGCACACCCGCTGGCCATGATGACCGCTGTTGTCGAATGCAAGCCTAACTTTCCACCCCAAGAAGTTTCAGGCATTCGCCCCCTAGCCCAGCGTTGGGCGCCCCTCCCCAAACTCATTGCGGGGACATTCAGCATTCGAAGCCGCGATGACGGCTATTCACTTTTGAGGTAAGCACTCCATGTCAGTTGCATCCGGATACGTCCACATCTCCGTCCGTAACGCCAACAAGGCCGCATCGAACGCAGGGCTCCGCCCCGGCTTCGGCAACCGCCCGGGCTACTCTCCTGCTTCGCAGGGTGCCGGCCAGCAGGCTCCCGGCTACGTGCCCCAGGGCTACAACCCCAACTCCTACGGCCAGTTGCGTGCAGTACCCACCACCGAGCCGGCACCCGTTACCGCCCCCACGCCGGTGATCGCACACTCGGACAGGCTGCGCCCCGTTGCCAACGACAACGTGGCCCGTGGCTTCGTCCTCTACATGGGCATTGACGAAGAGACTGCGGCCGCGGCTGGAACTTCCATTGCAAAGCTCGCCCAGGAAATCCGCGCCTATGCGCAGTCCCTGGTGACCGGTGCCGAGAGCTACGCGGCCGTCGCCGTCGCCCCCGCCGGGGCACCCGGCTCCGCCCTCGACGTCGTACGTTCCACCTTCGGCGACCCCACCGTGGCCTCCCGCCAGCGCGCTGAAGCTCCGCGTCCGGCGCCCCAGCAGGAAGCCCGCCCCTCCGGCGTGCTGATCGATCTTGCCCGCCGCGAGGTACACCTGGATGGTGAGTCGCTGAACTTGACCTTCAAGGAGTTCGAGCTCCTCAACTACCTGGTTGAAAACGGCACGCGCACCGTCGGTCGCGATGAATTGCTTGAGGGCCTGTGGCGCAACGCCGAAGAAGTGCCGAACGAGCGCACCATCGACGTCCACATCCGCCGCCTCCGTTCAAAGCTGGGCCGCCTGGCCAACACCGTGCGCACGGTCCGCGGGCAGGGCTACCGCTTCTACGAGCACCCCGAGGTCATCGTCTGGGCCGCTCCGGAATACTCGATCTGATCTTTTGACTGCGAAAGCGTCCGCCCTCCAGGGCGGGCGCTTTCGCGTTGTCCGGCCAGTGAGCATGTGCCTTCGCGGCTATAGGGTTATTGCATGAGCGACCACCACATCAAGCGACTCGTGATCATGCGCCATGCCAAGGCGGACTGGCCTGTGGGCGTGCCGGATCACGAGCGTCCCTTGGAGGAGCGTGGTCATCGCGAAGCGCCGCTCGCCGGGAAATGGTTGCTCAAGCACGGCGTAGTCCCCGATTTCATCCTCTGTTCTTCTGCCCTGAGGACCCGGCAGACGTGTACCTGGGTGTGCGATGAACTGGGGGAGAAGGCACCCACGCCCAAGCTCGAGGACGGACTGTATTCCGCCTCGGCCAACCGGATGCTGACTGTGATCAACCACGTTCCTGACACCGTGACAACGTTGATGGTGATATCGCACATGCCGGGCGTTCAGGACCTCGCCATGCACCTGGCTTCCCGCGACTCCGACCACGACGCCTACATGGATGCCGCCACCCGGTACCCGACCAGTGCCTTGACAGTCATGGAGACAGAGAAGTCCTGGGCGGAGCTCGATGGGCAGGATGCCCGGTTGACGCACTTCACGGTGCCCCGGCACTAGCGCCGGCTACTGATCCAGTTGCTCCGCGGCTGCCTCCCGCAGCAATCGGACAACGTGCCTGATGTTCGGGCTTGCGGTCATGGTTTTCCGATACACAATGCCAACAGAGCGCTGCTGGGTGGGTTTGACCACGGGGATGGCCACGACCCCCTGCGGCAACGGCGGCCTGCCCAGCCGGGGGACCAGAGCGACCGCCACCCCTTGTTCCACCATGGCGATGTGGGTGGAAAAGTCGGGGTCGTAAACGCGGATATCAGGCACCCGGCCCAGCCCCGCAAAGATCTGCAGAAGGGCCTCGTTGCAGATGGCCCCCGCCGGGGTGCTGATCCAGGTCTCGTCCAGCAGGTCTTCACGTTCGACGGCGGTCCGCCCCGCGAGTGCGTGCGTGCTGTTGACCAGGACATCGGCCTGGTCGATGCAGAGGTCTTCGTGGACCAGGTTCTCCGGGATCACCAGCGGGACCGAGTTCCAGTTGTGGACCACCGCAAGTTCTGCTTCGCCTGAGGCGACCCGCTGCACGGCTTCGCGCGGATCCTCGGCCAGGACGGTGATTTCCAAGGCGGAGTGGGTGGCGGCCATGCGGCCGAGGACCGGTCCTACCAGCCCCCGGCATGCCGTGGAGAAAGCTACCAGCCGCAACAGCCCGGATGGCTTGGCCGGATCGGCCAGCAGGGTCGCCTGGAGTTCCTCGAGTTCGCCCATGATCCGTCGGCCGTATCCTGCCAGCGCCAGGCCCCGTTCCGTCAGCAGGACGCCCCGGCCGTTTCGCTCCAGGACGGCAACGCCTGTTTGCTTTTCGAGTTTTTTGATCTGCTGCGACACCGCGGAGGGGCTATAGCCCATGACATCAGAAGCCGCTACTACCGAGCCGTGCTGCTCCACGGCGACCAGGGCCCGCAGAGCCGAAATATCAATCATGAAGCAAATCTACGTGGTTTTATGCTGAATTCAATGCTGGTGCTTCATCCAGAAGAGCGTCAGAGTGTAGAGGTGAACCTTCGCCACTCTGCCCTCGCCGTTCTTGTAGCTGTCCTCTGGGGCGTCAACTTCGTCGCCATCGACCTCGGCCTGCACACGAACGGCCGGGATGTCCCGCCGCTGCTTTTCGTGGCCATGCGCTTCGTGCTGGTTGTTTTTCCCTTCATCTTCTTCATCCGCAAACCTGACGTCGGCTGGAAGGCGATTGCCGGCGTCGGGCTCTTTATGAGCGCGGGCCAGTTCGGCCTGCTTTACCTGGGCATGGCACTCGGAATGCCCGCCGGTTTGGCCTCGCTGGTGCTGCAGGCGCAGGTCCTGTTCACCATCCTGCTCGCGGCTCGGTTCCTGGGGGAGAAGCCCAGCCGACGCCAGTTGCTTGGCGTGGTGCTGGGCATCGTGGGGCTGGGTGTGGTGGCGGTCGGACGAAGTGCCGTGGCTCCGGTGCTTCCGCTGATGATCGTGCTGGCTGCAGCCCTGTCCTGGGCAGTCGGAAACGTGGTGGCCCGGCATTCGAAAGCAGCCTCCGGTCTGGGCCTGGTGGTGTGGTCCGGAGCCGTGGTGCCGGTTCCGCTGGCCGGGTTGTCCTTGGTGGTGGATGGTCCGGGAGTCGTGTGGGCAACGCTCACCGACCTGCAGCCGGCTACCGTCCTCAGCGCCGTGTACACCGCAGTGTTCGCGTCGTTGGTGGGGTACGGCATCTGGAACCGGCTGTTGTCGCTGTACCCGAGTTCCGACGTCGTTCCCTTCACGCTCCTGGTTCCGGTGGTGGGCATGACGGCCGCGTGGCTGGTCCTGAACGAAATCCCGACGCCCGCCGAAATCACGGGAGGGGTGATCCTGCTCCTGGGTGTGGCGACGGCGGTGCTGGGCGCCTCGCGGAAGCGCCCCGGCACACCCGTTGTGAGGCCCGCTCTGCGCGTGTGAGCCGTGCGTAAGGCCGCAGAGCGGGCCTCACAACGCGGCGGGAGTCAGCGCTTAGGGGATGGCTTGCGTTGGGATGAAGCGCTCGACGCCGGTCGCTTGGCTGGGGTCGTTGGCATACGGGCTGCCGGGCGCTTGGCTGCCGGGGTTGCCTGGGGTGCGGGGCGCTTGGGGGCGGGGGTTGCGGGGCGCCTGTCGGGGCGTTGGGCCTGGGCGCCAGGACGTTGCTGGCTGGCCGGACGCTGGTTGGATTTCCGCTGGGCCGGTGCCCGTTTCGCAGCAGGTGTCGGCCGTTTCACAGGTGCAGCCGCCCGCGATCCGAACGACGGCAGCACGGCTCCGAGGAACATCACGGCCAGTGTTCCCAGTCCTGCAGCGACTGCCACGTAGAAGTAGATATCGGAGTCCTTGGTGCTGATGGCGCTGCCAGTGCTCACTGCACCGCCCAAGGCGTTGGCGTCCTGGGTGAACGCGATGCCCCACATCCGCAGGAAGGCGATGCTGCAACCAATGAACAGGCTCGTGCCGACGGCGCCGAGCAAGATTACGAAGTAGCGGCGCCGGTTGAAGAGCTGAACGAGGGACGCGAGGTAGCAGAGCAGCACGCTCCCGAGAAACAGGTACAGCACCAGTTCTTCGAGCACCACCGCTGCAAGAACCAACAGCGCCAGTGCGACAAAGGCGGACACCACCGCAAGCTTCCCGCTGTTCCCCATGTGACGCATGAGGTTAATCATCGCCGACCAAGTGGCCGCGCCACGCCGTCGTACATTGCAGTTGGATACCGTTGTGAGGCCTGCTCTGCGTCCAATGGGCATGCCATGGAACGCAGAGCAGGCCTCGCAACGCGTTACTTGATGACGTACCCGTGCATGATGGTCATCACCGCGGCCACGCTTTGCTCGCGGGTCCGCTCGGGGTTGTAGGTCTGCCGGTCCAGGCCCACCACGAAGATGGCTCCGAAGATAGCCGCTTCAAGACTGCCCCGGGCAATGGACGTATCCACCGTGTAGCCGGCCGCGACGCGCTCCACGGCGGAACCAATCACGGCCAGGAGTTCGGCTCGAAGCTCGGCAAAGACGGCGCTCCATTCACCGGGGGTCCGCCAGTTTTCGCTGACCCAGAGCCGGGCGAAGGAGGGGTAGTCGTCCATGAACTCCATGGCCTGGCCCACCATGTTCTGCATGGACTCCAGGGGGTCGCTGCTTTGCCCCTGGACGTCCTGGAGCCTGACCAGCATGATATCCACGCCGTGCCGCAGAAGCTGGGCGATGAGGTCCGACTTGCTGCCGAAGTTGTAGTACACGGTCCCCTTGGACACCCCGGCCGCGGCCGCGATCTCGTCGACGGTCACTCCCGCCGCACCACGTTCACCGATGAGTTCCATGGACGCCTCGAAGAGCCGCTGCTTGGTGGCGTTGGTGCGGCCCGGACGCAGCTTCTTCCCAGCAGTTCCGGCGGCGGCCGGCTCGGTGGTGCTCATACTGCGATCTCCGGCTTCAGGGTCTTGAGGGTCCACATCTTGTGTTTGCGGACTGCCAGTGTGGACAGTGCCGCTCCCAGCAAAGTGTATCCAAGCAGGCCCAGCACGGTAGGCCAGATCATGCTGAGTTCACCGCCATAGATGAGGTGCCGCATGCCGGTAACGACGTAGCCCATGGGCAGGACCTCGTGCACCACGTGTAGCGGCATGGGGGTGGTCTGCCACGGGAACGTGCCACCGGAGGACACGAGCTGCAAGACCAGCAGGATCAGGACCACGAACTTGCCCGGCGTACCCAGCAGCGCCACGATGCCTTGGATGATCGCGCTGAACGCCATCACCGCGGCCAGCATGAACAGCCACATCCCGATCGGGTGGGCCGGATTCAGGCCCAGACCCAGATCAACAACCACGGTGAGGATGGTGGCCTGCAGCACCGAGACCACGAAGAACGGCAGCCAGCCTCCTACAGCAATCTTCCAGGAGGGGGCGTTCGAAGCCAGGGCCCGCTGGGTGATGGGTCGCATCGCCTGGACAAGCATGAACACACCGATCCAGAGGGCCAACGTCAGGAAGAAGGGGGCAAGGCCCGCGCCGTAGGAACCTGCCTTCGCTTGGGAGACGTTGTTCACTGCAACGGGATCGGCGATCACCTTGGAGACGTTGCTCTTCTGCTCATCGTTCGGGTTCGGGATGTCTCCGGCGCCCTTCGCGAGTTCAGTGGCGAGCGTGTGGGAGCCATCGGCCGCGGTCACTGCGCCGCTGGCCAGTTGACCGGCGCCGTCGTCCAGTTGGTGGGCGCCGTCGTCGAGCTTTACAGCGCCATCCAAAGCGGTCTGCTGCCCGGCGGCCAAGGTGGCCGCGCCGGAATTCAGCTGCCCTGCCCCGGCTGCCGCCTGGGAGATGGCGTCGGTCAGGGCCGGCGTTGCGCCAGCGAGTTTCTGGGCTCCGGCGCTCACTGCGGCAGAACCATCCGAGAGCTGCTGGATCTTGGCGGCGTCACCGGAGATCTTCGCCTTGGCGTCCGTCACCGGGCTGGAAGCTGCGGCGGCATCGAAGTCGGCGAGGACCTTGTCGGCCTGCTCCTGGGTCAGGACCCCAGCGGTGACAAGCCGCGCGTTGGACTCGACCACCCGGTTACGCAGGCCTTTGTCCGCCGCGTCCAGCTGTCCGACGACTTCCTGGACTTTCGCATTCAGCTCGGCGTTTCCGGCGGCTACCTGGGCGGCGCCGTCGGCAAGCTTCTGCGAATCCGCGGGGAGGGTGGCCGTTTTGTTCTTCAGCTCCGTGAGTCCGGAGCTGAGCTGGCCGGCACCGGCGTTCAGCTGCACAGCGCCGTCGCGCAGCTGGGTTTGGCCGGCCACAAGCTGGTCCGCGCCGGTAACCAGTTGCCCGGTGCCCGTGTGCAGGGTGGATGCGCCGTCGCTGAGCTTTCCCACTCCGGTGGCCAGCTCCGAGGCGCCGTCCGCGGCCTTCACGATAGAGGCGTGGATGGTGCCAAATCCGGTGAGGAGCTGGTTAGCTGTCTCTTCGCCGACCTCCTTGGCCACGGTGGAGTGCACGGCCGTGGTGAGCTTGTCCACGATGGTGCTCAGGAGGTAGTTGTTGGCGTCATTCGTGGTGACGTGCAGCATGGCTTGGTTCGCGGCGTCGAAGCTGCCCGGGGAGACGAGGTTGGTCGAGAAGTCCTTGGGGATGCGCAGGGCGAACGCGTACTCGCCGGTTTTGACCCCGGCGTCGGCCTCTTCGGCGTTGGAGACTTGCTTCCAGTTGAAGACGTGGCCTTCCACCAGGCTGTCGGCAACTTTCTTGCCGGCCTGCAATTGCGTGCCGTCCTTCGCGGTGGCGCCGGTATCTTCGACCACCAATGCCGCGTCGATCTGGTTCAGGTTGCCGTACGGATCCCAATTGGCGTACAGGTACACGGCGCCGTACAGCAAGGGCACCATGGTCAGGGCGAGGATGGTCAGCTTGGGCAGGAGCCCGCCGGTCATGCGCTTGAGTTCGGAGCGGGCGAGCCGCAGAACAGTCACTTTGCAGTCCTTTGGAGGGTTTCGGTTTCAGGTTCTTCAGCCAGGTCCGGCGCGGTATCGGCGGCGTGTTTGGCTTTGGGTTCGACGACGACGGCTGGCTGAGTGGGTGCGGAAGCCGGCTCGACTTCCGGTTCAGGGGGATGCCGGACCGAGTTGCCGATCACCGCTGCCGGGCCGGTCCAGTTCTCCGGGAGGGCACCCACGACGGCGACGACGGCAAGCGGCCGCCCGGCGTCGGACGCCAAAGCCTGGAGCCTTGGCAGCCAGGTCCCGGGGTCCGCGCTGTGGCGATCGGGGGAGTCCACGATCAACAGGTCCGTGGCAGGGTCCGCCAGGGCCAGCGCCGTCAGGAGTTCGAGGCGGCGGCTGGCGGGGAGCTGTTCAATCCAGAAGCCTGCAATGTCTTCGAAGCTGTTCACTTTGAGCCACGGTTTGCTCAGCAGCGCGCCACGGTAGCGGCGGGGGATCAGGGAAAGGTCTTCGGTGACGAGATCGCGGACGCTGAGGTGCTGCTCGGGTTCGTTGACGCCGGGGGAGTCCACCAAAGCGCTCGCGAGCCGAATCTTCTTGGTCTTGGTGACGTTATCCCAGCTGAGTACACCGTTGCTGGGCTTCATGCGGCCGCTCAACGCCAAGGCGAGGGCGGTGCGCTGGTCCTGGCCTTCACCGGCGACCAGCAGGAGTTCGCCGCGGTGAACTTGGAGCGACGTGGCCGGGAGGAGGTCGTCCCGGCGGCCGTTGATCTGGAGTTGCTGTACGGACAGCACAATGAAGCCTTTCGCAGAACTGTTGTCTGCGATAAGTCTAACTAAACTGACTGGTCAGTTCAAATAGAACTCAAAGGCCGTACTTCTCCATCAGCCGGAGCCACACTTCGCTGATGGTGGGATACGACGGCACGGCATGCCAGAGCCTGTCCAAGGGAACCTCGCCGACGATCGCAATGGTTGCCGAATGGAGGAGTTCAGAAACGCCCGGGCCTGCAAAAGTGGCACCGATGATCACCCTCCTGTCCTCATCCACCACGATCTGGGCCCACCCCTCGTAGTCCGGGGAGTACAGCTGGGAGCCGCTGACGTTAATGGGAAGTTCAACCCCTGTCACGTTCTTTCCCTGCAGGAGTGCCTCCTCAAGGCCCTGTCCCACCGACGCCACCTCGGGGTCCGTGAAGACAACGCTGGGGACGGCGTGGTCGTTGGCTGTGTGTGCCCAAGGACTCCACGGTTCGGGGCTGCCCTTGAGTTCACCCTTGGCACGGGCGACGATGGCGTCGCCCGTGGCCCGGGCCTCGTATTTGCCCTGATGCGTCAGGAGCACTTTTCCTGCGGCATCGCCGGCAGCGTAAAGCCACGAACCGCTGGTGCCATCGCTGGCCGGTCCTTCGACGAGGCCGCTGGCGTCGGTCGTGAGCCGGGGAGCTTTGCCGTCTTCACCTTCAATGCCAACGCTCTCCAGGCCAAGATTGGCCAGGGCGGGACGCCTGCCGGACGCGACGAGTATCTGGTCGGCCTGGAGTGTCTTGCCGTCGAGCGTCACGGTGATGGCGCCGTCGTCGTTCTTCTCAACCTTGGTGACGTCGGTGTGGAGGTGGACCGTCACTCCATCGGCGCGGAGCCCGGCCAGAACCAGGTTCGCCGCTTCCTCGGCGTAGCTGCTCAGGAGTCGCCCGCGGGCAACAAGCGTGACATCGGAGCCGAGCCGGGCGAACGCCTGGGCCAGTTCCACGCCGGCCACGCCGCCGCCGAGGACTACGAACCGCTGCGGGATCTCCTTGGCTGCGGTCGCTCCGCGGGTGGTCCAGTAGGGTACCTCCTTGAGCCCCTCGATGGCCGGAATGGTGGGCGTTGAACCAGTTGCCACGACGACCGCATGGTTGGCCTTGAGGGCGTAGCTGTTGCCGTCGAGAGCATCTACCTGGACCTCGCGGGGGCCCGTGATCCTGCCCCGTCCACGAATCAGGTCGATGCCGGCGCTGTCCAGCCATTCGACCTGGCTGCCGTCCTGCCAGTTGTTGGTGAACCAGTCCCGGTGCTTCAGGGCTGCCGGTGCGTTCAAGGTTCCGGTGATGGCTTCCGTTGCACCGGGGATTCCTTGGGCTGCGTGCAGGACGCTGCCGGGGCGAAGAAGTGCCTTGGAGGGAATGCAGGCCCAGTAGGAGCATTCGCCGCCCACCAGTTCGCTTTCGATGATCACCGCCGATAAGCCGCCGCGCACGACGCGGTCGGCCACGTTTTCCCCAACGGCGCCTGCGCCGATCACTATTACGTCGTACTCGCGGGAGTTCTCGGCAGTCATGGGGAAAGCCTACGCCGGACCCTTCCCCTTGTGAGGCCCGTTCTGCGGGCCTTCCCGGGTTTTTAGCGCGCAGAGCAGGCCTCACAAGTGCTGGGTCTGTCCAAATAATGGAGGGTGGTCCCAGTACGGACATGCGATGGACAGGCCAGTGGAGATTCTGCTGGATCATTCGGTGCTGCGCCTTGAGTAACCCGCGCCAGGTAGGGAAGACGCAGGACGGGTCTACGAATGATCCAGCAGAAAATGCAACTAAGAGTTCATCGCGCCCTTGAACCAGCCCGTAATGCTGGCCGGATGGGTGATCGCGGTGCCGACAACCACCGCGAAGGCACCAGCGTCGAGGGCCTGACGCGCCTGGGCCGGGGTGTGGATGCGGCCCTCTGCGATGAGCGGTTTGCCCAGGTCTGCGCCCGCAATCAGGGACAGCAACTCCAGGTCCGGGCCGTCGGTCTTCGGGCGCTCGCCGGTGTACCCCGCCAGCGTCGTGCCGATCAGGTCCGCGCCAGCCTCCACTGCAGCAACGGCGTCATCTAACGAGCCACAATCAGCCATGACCAGTGCATGCGACTCCGCATGGATTCCGGAAATCGTCTCAGCCAGGGAAAGTCCATCCGGCCGTGAACGCCGCGTCCCGTCGATGGCCACCACATGCGCGCCGGCGTTGGCCACGGCCAACGCGTGACGGAGCGTGGGCGTGATGAAGACACCGTCGTGCCCGTCTTTCCAGAGTCCAATCACAGGAACTTCGACGGCGGCACGCGTGAGCTGCACGTCGGCAAGCCCTTGAACCCGGACCGCCGCGGCACCCCCGATCACGGCCGAGGCCGCCACCTGCCCCGTGGTCCGGGGATCCCGCATGGGCTCGCCCGGATACGCCTGGCAAGAGACGATCAGCTGGGAACGCAGGGCTTCGAGGCTTTCGGACGTGAGGATCACAGGACAATTCCTTTACGGGAGTACGAGTTTCGCGGCACCAATAATGGCGGCGCTGTTACCCAGGGCCGCGCGGACAACGGGAACAGCGAGCAACGGAGCCAGCAGCTCCTGTCGCAGTGCGGCTTCCATGGGCTTCCACCACAGCTCGCCGGCATCAGCGAGGCCACCGGAAATAACAACGGTTTCGGGATCGAGGATGTTGATCAGCCCACCCACCGCTTGCCCAGCGGCTACAGCACCGAGTTCGACGGCGGCACGCGCCGCGGCCGCGGCAGCACCGCCGTCGTGGGTCTTCTTGGCGAGCTCGAACACGCCACGCGTGTCCGTGGCCTCCGCTGCTGAGCCGCCTAGGCGAAGGAAGGACTCATGGATTGCCGGCCCGGAAGCCACCGCCTCCACATGACCGGCGGACCCGCACACGCAAGGCAGCGGCTTCCCGTCTACGACGGCCAGGGGAGAGGCGAAGTGCCCTACATGGCCGCCCACAAAGCGATGGCCAAGGACGGGGGCGCCGTCCAGGACGAAGCTGCCGCCGACCCCCGTCCCGAAAGCGACCATGAGCGAACTCGAGGTACAGGCAGCGGCTCCCAGCCACGCCTCCCCGAGGGCATGGGCGTGGACGTCGTTGACGGCGCGGACCTTCAGCCCGACGCGCGTGGACAGCCCGGAAACAAGCGCTGTCCCGGCCCAGCCGCGGATGGCATCCGTCGCGGAAACCACAGACCCGGCAACAGCATCGATTACCCCCGCCGAGCCGACGCCGACGCCGGACACGGTCAGTCCGGCGTCGGCGGCGCGCCCCACCAAGCCCGCAACCAGTGCGGCGGTGGCATCAAGGATTGCCTCGCCACCGGCCCTGTTCAGCGTGGGAATGGTGTTCGAGAACAGCACTTCCCCGGAGGAGGAGACAACCCCGGCGGCGGTTTTGGTGCCGCCGAGGTCAACGCCGATTACGTGGGTCACGGAAGGGGGCATGGGTGGTCAGACCAGCCCGTTGCGTTCCAGGATTTCGCGGATTGCGGCAGTCTCGGACTCGTTCAGGGAAAGCATCGGCGAGCTCATCGTGTTGGACTCGATGATGCCCATGACCTGGAGGGCGGTCTTGAAGGCACCTAAGCCCGCGGCACCGCCCGACACCCGGCCACCAGGGGTGTAAACGATCTCGAAGACGTCGGCCAGGCGGTCCTGCTCGCGGGCAGCGGCAGCCCAGTCGCCGGCTTGCGCGGCATCGAACAGGCGGCGGTAACCGGCAGGATCAACGTTGCCGAGGCCCGGAACAACGCCCTGCGCGCCGCCCAGGAGGGCGCCGTCAACCACGACTTCGTGACCGGTGAAGATGTCGAAGTTCGGGATGTCCTTGGCTGCAAGGAGCAGTTGTCGGAAGGAAACGTCGTCGCCCGAGGAGTCCTTCACACCGGCAATGACGCCATCGCGGCCCAGGCGAACCAACAGATCGGTGGGCAACTTGAAGTGGGTGCGGACCGGCACGTCGTAGGCAAAGATCGGCTTGTCGATGGCTTCGTGGATGCTGCGGAAGTGGGTCTCGGTCTCCGCGACATTGCCGATCGCGTAGTACATGGACGTCACCACGATCGCGTCGGCACCGAGGTCAACCACCTTGCGGGCTTCCTCGATGACGCGGTTGGTGGTCTGCTCGTTGGCGCCCACGATCAGCGGGACGGCCCCGGCGTTGGCTTCGGCGATGGTGGTCACCACCAGCTCGCGCTCTTCGTTGCTGAGGTAGGGGACTTCGCCGGAGGAACCCAGGACGAAAAGTCCGGACACACCGCCGTCGATCAGGTGTTTGGTGACGTTTTTCAACGACTGGACGTCGATGCTGCCGTCTGCGTGGCGGGGCGTGATGACCGGGGGAATGACGCCCTGGAATTGAGTGGACACAGAAATCTCCGTTGTTTGTAACGTGTGAAAGGAAAAACTAGATGTGGAGCAGGCTCGGCGCGGCGCCAAGCAGCTTGCGGGTGTAGTCGTTGCTGGGGTTGTCAAAGACCTGGGCAGCGGTCCCTTGTTCGACGATCTTGCCGAAGTACATGACGCAGATCCGGTCCGAGACGTACCGGACGGTCTGGATGTCGTGGGAGATGAAGACCATGCCAAGATTCAGCTGGGTTTTCAGGTCGGACAGAAGGTTCAGCACCTGCGCGCGGACGGAAACGTCCAGGGCCGACGTCGGCTCGTCCGCCACGATGATGTCCGGGTCCAGCGCCAGTGCGCGGGCGATCGCCACACGCTGTCGCTGGCCGCCGGAAACTTGCGACGGCGTCACTTCGGCTGCCGACTGCGGCAAGCCAACCAGCGCCAACAGTTCCTTGACTTTTGCCAGACGGCTCGCGGCGGTACCGATGCCGTGGACCTGCAGGGGATCGGTGAGGATGTCCTGGATGGTCATGCGCGGGTTCAGCGCCGTGGACGGATCCTGGAAGACCACGGAGACGGAGCGGCCGAACTCGCGCCGCATGGCAGCGTTCCGCTTGATGGCCGGCTTGCCGTGGAACAAAACCTGGCCCGACGTCGGCGGCTGGAGTCCCACGAGCACTGACGCAAGGGTGGACTTGCCGCAGCCGGACTCGCCTACGATGCCAACGGTCTCACCGCGGCTGATGGTGAAGTCCACGCCGTCGACGGCCTTGACGATGTTGGGACGGAACAGGCCGCCGGTGCGCGCCCGGTGGTAGACCTTGACGTCCTTGAGTTCAATCACTGGGGTGGCAGTCACTTGGCATCCTCCTTCAGGTGGCTCGCCCAGTAGTGGTCGGCATCGTCCCCGTTCGTCGCAGGGACTGTGGTGAGGACCAGCTTCTGGTTGGGGTCGGCGTCGGGCCGCAGCGAGCGTGCAGCGAAGCGGTCTCCCACAGCGAAGTCGTGCGGTGAAGGAACCGTGCCGGGGATCTGGTGGAGCCTGGCGGCATCGGCTTCGATGGAGAGCACAGCGCCCAGCAGGCCACGGGTGTATTCGTGCTTCGGGTTCTGCAACAGCTCGGAAGCTTGTGCGGACTCAACCACCTGCCCGGCGTACATCACCGTGATGCGATGGGCCAGTGAAGCGACCAAAGCGAGGTCGTGGCTGACGAAGACCATGGCGAAACCGAGCTGTTCACGCAGTTCGTTGAGCAGGTCCACCACCTGTTTCTGGACGGTGACGTCCAGGGCGGTGGTGGGCTCGTCGGCAACCACGATCTTCGGCGAGCGGGACAACGCCATGGCAATGAGCACGCGCTGGCGTTGGCCTCCGGAGAGCTCGTGGGGGTAGCTGGCCAGCGTCCGGACGGGGTCCAGCTTGACCATTTCCAGCAGCTCCGTAGGGCTCTTGCGGCCGCCACGCTTGGTGAGCTGCTCCAGCTGTTCCTTGATCTTCATGGACGGGTTCAGCGAGCTCAACGCGTCCTGGTACACCATGGCGATCTGCTCACCGCGGAGACCAACGTAAGCCTTGGGGTTGCTGTGCTTCGTCTTGGGATCCAGGAGTTCCTTGCCATCGAAAGTGATGGATCCTGTGATTTTCGCGGTCTTCGGCAGGAGGCCCATGACGGCAAGGGACGTGATCGACTTACCGCAGCCGGACTCACCGACCAGGCCCATGGTTTCGCCCTCCCGGACCGTGAAGGACACGTTGTCCACGATCGGGATGTCTCCGAAACGGCCCGGGAAACGGATGGACAGGTTCTTCACTTCAAGGACGTTGCGTGCGCCTGCCGGTACCTGGGGGAGGCGGTCGGTGCGCTTCGCTTCGATCGAGGCAAGGAGTTCCAGTTCGCGGTCCAGGAGGAGGTGCGGGTTGGCGGCGGCGGTGCGCACATCGGTGAGCAGGGCCGACTGGCCGGCCTCGGAAGTGGCAGCAATACCGGAAGCCGCCCGGACGCCGTCGAGCTCGTGTTCTTCAACCACCGAAGGTTGGGCAACTGATGTAGCCACCTCGGTGTCGACGGCCACGGAAGCCGAGGAACCGTCGTCGTCCTTCACCACCGGAGCCTTGCGAAGCCTCGGGTTGACCATCGCGTCCGTGAGGCCCTCGGCGAGGATGTTCAGGGACAGGACGGTCAGCAGGATGGTGAGGCCGGCGAAGGTGGTTGCCCACCAGCCGCCTGACAGGACCAGGTTCCGGCCGTAAGAGATGACGTTGCCCCAGGAAGGAGCGGGATCCTGCACGCCGGCACCCAGGAAGGACAGGGATGCCTCGAGGATGATGGCGTCGGCCACCATGACCGTGGCGAACACCAGCACGGGGGCTGCGGTGTTGCGGACGATGTGCTTGACCAGGATGTAGAACCGGCCGGCGCCGATCACACGCTCGGCGCGGACGTAATCTTCACCATATTGGGCCAGGACGTTGGCCCGGACCACGCGGGCCAGCTGCGGCGTGTAGATGATGGCGATCGCGATGATGATGGTCGGGACCGAGTTGCCGAAGGCGGCCAGGAGTACGGCGGCCAGCGCGATACCCGGGAAGGCCATGAGGATGTCCATGATCCGCATGATGATCTCGTTGACCGACTTGCTGGACGTCGCGGCGAACGAGCCCAGAAGCGCACCCACCAGAATGGCCAGGCCAACAGCGCCCAGGCCGATCATGAGAGAGGACTGTGCACCGAAGAGTAGCCGGGAGAAGATGTCGCGGCCCAGGCGGTCCGTTCCGAAGAAGTGCTCGGCTCCCGGGGGAGTCGCAGGGATGAACGTCTCCAGCGGATCATGCGGGGCCAGCACGGGCGCCAGGATGGCCGCCAGGACAATGAGGATGAGGAAGAGCAGGGCGATACGGGATCCCCAGGGCAGGGCCTTGAAACGTAGGCCCGGGGCGCTTAGCCGTTCTGCGAGCTTGCTGCGCATGAGCTATACCGTCCTGATTCGGGGGTTGATGAGCAGGTAGAGAAGGTCCACCACGATGTTCACCAGAACAAAGGTGACCGAGATGGTGAGCACCACGCCCTGGACCAGGTTCACGTCCAGGTTGGTGATGCCGTTGAGGATCAGTTGGCCCATGCCGGGCAGGGCGAAGATCATTTCAATCACGACGGCGCCACCCAGCAGGTAGCCGACGCGGAGTCCCAGCACGGTCACCGGGGTGACGAGCGCGTTGCGGAGGACGTTCTTGGAGACGACCTCGCGGTAGGGGACGCCGTTGCCGATGGCGGTGCGGACGTAGTCCCGGTCGAGTTCTTCCACCATCGAAGTGCGGACCACGCGGATCAGGGAGGCCGAGACCGGGATACCCAAGGCGAGGGCGGGCAGGGCCATCGAGTTGAGCCAACCGCCGAAGCCGGATTCCGGCGTCGCGATGCCGCCCGAGGGGAACATCGGGTTCTCGCCGAGTGCGAACCACTGGATAAGGAGGATGCCGAGCCAGAATGACGGCGTGGCGATTGCGGCGATCGAGAAGACCCGGACCAGCTGGTCCTGCCATTTGTCGCGGTACAGGGCTCCGATGATGCCGAACGCCAAGGAGACGACGATCGCGATCAGCACACCAAGGAAGGTCAGCTGAAGAGTGAGCGGAAAGGCCGAGCCGATCATGGAAGCGACGGACTTGGCTGGGGGAGTAGTGACTCCGAGGTCGAACTGCAGGAGCTTGCCGAGGAAACGGAAGTACTGCAGGACCACGGGATCGTTGAGGCCGTTCTCCTGGCGGTATTGCTGCTTCGCTTCTTCGCTGGCGCCGTCACCGAGGGCCGAGCTGGCCTGGTCGCCGGGAGCGGCCTGCAGGACGAGGAAGACGAGCAACGTGATGCCCAGGATCATTAATGGCAATGCTGCAAGTCTGCGGCCGAGCAGACGCAATATCGTGACCAATGTGTTCTCCGGTTGATTGTGGGTTGCGGGGCCTGCTCTGCGCGCCAAGTGGGGGCTTTAGGACGCAAAGCGGGCCCCGCAACGGGTGGGGGACCGCCTAGGCGGTGCGTCCGACGTCGATGAACGACAGGCCGGTGGTCGGCAGCGGCTTGAAGCCGTTGAGCTTCTTCTCGTCCCAGGCGCTGGGCAGCTGGCGGTGGAAGACGGGGTACAGCGGGACTTCTTCGGAGACGAGGTCCACAATTTCGCCCACGGTCTTCTTGGCTTCCTCTCCGGAGGCCTGGGAGCCCTTGTTCATGAGGTCCTGCAGCTTGGTGCGCTCCGGAGCGGTCCAGAAGGCGCGCTTTTCCATCCAGGTGGAGCCGGAGTAGAACCAGCTCAGGAGCAGGTCCGCGTCATTGCCGAAGACAGAAGGATCGCCGGGGGCGGCCACGACCGAGTAGTCGCCCTTGCCCACGCGGTCGCTGTACAAGGCGCCGGACTGGAGGCTCTTGACGGTGACCTTGACGCCGGGAATCTTGTTCCAGGATTCGAGGATCAGCGGCGCAACGTCCTTGACCCATGCCGTGTCGGTGGTGAGCAGTTCGAATTCGAGGTTGGTGACGCCGGCCTGCTTCAGCAGGTCCGCGGCCTTGGAAGCGTCGTAGCCGTAGACGTTCTTGGCCTTGACGTAGTCCGGGTGGCCTTCCTGGAAGTAGGAGCTGGCGGCCTTCGCATTGCCGAACAGGGCCTTCTTGATGATGGCTTCCTTGTCCAGGCCGTAGTGCAGGGCCTGGCGGACCAGCTTGTTGTCGAACGGAGCCTTGGCGCAGTTGAACATCAGGAACAGCAGGCCGAAGGACTGGACCGACTCAACCTTGACCTTGGACTTCAGTCCGTCGACATCAAGGTAGGGGACGTCCTCGATGGCCTGGACCCGGCCGGACTGGACGGCGGTGACGCGGGCTGCGGCGTCCGAAAGGAGCAGCCAGGTCATGCCCTTGGCCAAAGCAGGCTTGGGACCGTTGTAGTCGGCGAACGCCTCGAAGACGATCTTGTCGTCCTTGACTGCGGAGACCAACTTGTAGGGGCCGGAGCCAACGGGCTTGGCGTCGAAGGACTTGAGGTCGGTAGCGAGAGCCTTGGGAACGATCTTCACTACGGAGATGCGCGGACCGAAGCCGGGGAAGGCGTACTTAAGGGTGAACTCGACTGTCTTGGCATCAACGGGCTTGACGTCCTGGATGAACGGGATGAACTGCGAGAACAGGGACTTGTTGGCAGGGTCCATGACGCGGGTGAAGGAGAACGCCACGTCTTCGGTGGTGACGGGGGTGCCGTCGTGGAACTTGGCGCCGTCGCGGATGGTCACCTGGTAGGTGGTGTCGTTGATCTTTTTGGGGTCCGAGGCAGCCAGTGCGTTGTAAGGCTCGCGGGTTGCCGGGTGCAGTTCGATGAGGCCTTCGAAGATGTGCAGGTTGGCCGCCATCGGGGTGGCGCCGGAGGAGCTCAGCGGATCGAATCCCGTGGAGAGAGCGTACGAAATGCCTGCTTCGATGGTCAGGTCCTTGTTCACCGCCGCCGTGTTCGTTGCGTTTCCGGTTGTGGTGCTGGCAGCGCCGCCGCACGCAGAAAGGGTTGCCGTGAAGGCGGCTGCTGCACCAACTGCGCCGCTTAGCTTCAGGAAGTTCCGGCGGCTGGCATCGTTGACCAGCGGCAGGCTTTGAATCGTCTTGCTCATAGGGTGCCTCACCAATCGAGTTTCGTGGGTTATCGGATGTAGGACGTCCGATGCTCGTAGTGAAACTGTAAGGGCGGTCACAACGGAACGTCAAGTGAGAAATGGAGCACCGGGCCGTACGTGGCTCCGGGAGAGGATGTCGCCTGCCGGGAAATTACGCACATGGCTATGAAGGAGGTGGGACATCCGATATTGTATGTTGCGAGCTACTCGTTCTGCAGCGGGCGCTATGCTCGCCTCAACATTAACACTGCGCCGCTACCACTTCCGGGACCGGTGCACGGCAAGGAGAAAGCCATGACAACTTCCGGCGTGGTTCCGCAGGCGCGGTTCAGTGCACAGGCCCGGCTGCGTGCGTTGCAATCGGACATTATGGAACTGATCCTTGAACGGGAGCTCGAAGCCGGCGATCCCTTGCCTACGGAAAGTGAGCTGTCGGTAGCTCTCGGCGTGGGACGCAATACGCTGCGCGAGTCCTTGAAGGTGCTCCAGGCCCTGGGCGTCATCGAAATCCGCCACGGGTTCGGCATGTTCGTCGCCCCCAGCAACTTCGATGCCCTCGCCGACGGCCTCACCTTCCGCGGCCGGTTGTCCCTCCGCCACCAAGGCCTCGAAGCGCTGCAGCTGGTAGACGTACGCCAAGCCCTTGAGTCCGGACTGATCGGTTCCTCCATCGACGTCATGACACCGGAGCAGTTGTCATCCATCGAAGAATCGGTCAAGCAGATGGAGGAGCTGGCAGCAGCCGGCGAGAACTTCGTCGCCGCCGATGCCGAGTTCCACCGCCGGCTTTTCGAACCCCTCAACAACGAGCTCCTCATCAATCTGATGGGCGTTTTCTGGAAGGTATACCGGAAGATCCACGTCGAGATCGGCCCCGGGAACGAGGACCTGGTGAAGACCGCGGCGATGCACCGCGACATTTACGCAGCCGTAGCCGCTGGCGACAAGGCCGCTGCCGCCGAACTGCTCAACCGGCACTTCGATGGCATCCGCCGCCGCATCAGCGAGGCCGTCGGCGAGTAACGCACCCAACGCAAGGGCCGCCGTCGT